>JBKQOO010000205.1:0-21226 GCA_052145475.1 Solirubrobacteraceae bacterium | reverse complement strand
CGTCTCGACGGTGCACCTGAGCAGCGACCACGCCGCCGCGCAGCTGATCGAGCGCCTGAGCTGGGCCATCCGTGACGCCGAGGATGCCGAGCTGCGCAGAGTCGCACGTCCTCTGCTGAACGAGCAGGCCGCAGCGAGATCGCGCGCGCGCCGGGCGAGCCGCCGTTCTCGCGCCGCCGCGGCAGCCTAGGCTCTGCGCGTCGCCGAGGGCACCGAGGCCCTTTGCCGAGCGGCGATTGCCCGCGCGGCGGGGCCTCGGCGCCCTTGGCTCAGCTTTTTGCAGGCCTGACACAGCGATGGCACGAGATCGGCACGCCCCGTGCAGCCAGGGCACAACGCTCGGGCTAGCTTGGACCGGTGCCAGACCAGCGAGTCAGTCGTACCGCCGGCCCCTCGTCCCAGCGCCCCCGCCCCCTGCGGAGTCCCAGCCATCTGACCGGCAGGTTGGGCGAGCGGCTTGCCGTCGCCCATCTCGAGCGTCGCGGCTTCCGCGTCCTGGCACGCAACGCCCGCACGCGGGCCGGCGAGATCGATCTGATCGTCTTCGACGGGCAGGTGTTGGCGTTCGTGGAGGTCAAGAGCACCCGTCAGGGCGCCCGGCGCGAGCCCGGGGCGCCGGCGGGGTCGGCAGCATGCCCGCTGGAGCGCCTGGGCCCACGGCAACGCGCGCGCCTGCGCAGGCTCGCGGTGGCGTGGCTCGCCCGGCAGGGCAGCGCTCGCCCCGCGGCTGCGACGATCCGCTTCGATGCGATCGGCGTCGTGGTCGGGCGCGGCGGCGAGCTGCTGCGCCTCGATCACGTCGAGGGCGCCTGGTGAGGGCCACACGCTGCGTTCAGAGCGCCAGCTGCTGGTAGGCCAGCGACTGGAACGACATGCGATGCAGCGGCGAGACCCCCAGCCGCTGGATCGCATCGCGGTGGGAGGGGGTCGAGTAGCCCACGTGCTCGGCGAAGCTCCAGCCGGGATGCCGCGCGTCGGCGTGGCGCATGAAGCGATCGCGCGAGACCTTCGCGACGATCGACGCCGCGGCGATCGCGGCGCTGGTCGCGTCACCGTCGACGATCGCCCGCTGGGGCCGGCCGAAGTCGGGCACCGAGAAGCCGTCGAGCAGGCAGAGCACCTCGCCCCGCACGTCGGCCGTGACGCTGCTGACCGCGTCGCGCAGAGCGGCCAGGTTCGTCTTGTGCAGTCCCCTCGCGTCGATGCCCCGCACGCAGCGCGAGACGACGACGACGCGGGCTGCCGTCCGCATGACCAGCGGGTACAAGGCCTCGCGGGCCTCGGGCGTGTGCTGCTTGGAGTCGTTCAGCGCGCCCAGCTGGCGCAGCTCGCGTGTCGTCAGCGCCTCGTAGTCGAACAGCACCGCGGCGGCGACCAGGGGGCCTGCCAGGCAGCCGCGGCCCGCCTCGTCGGCGCCGGCGACCAGGGAGCATTCCAGGCGCCGGTCGAACGCGAACAGCCGCCTTCCGCTGCCGGCCCGCCTGGCCTGCCTGCGCGAGCGGGCCGAGCCGCGAGCTGCGGCCCGGGCCGAGGGCCGGCTAGAGGAATCCGATGCGGTCAGGGGGCCAGTAGGTGGCGAAGGCTCCCCCGATGACCCATCCGGTGGGGACGGGGCCCCAGAACCTGCTGTCGTCGGATTCCCCACGGTTGTCCCCCATCATGAACCAGTGGCCGGGCGGAATCCTGATCGGCGTCAGGAAGTTGCACTCCTGGCTTGCTCCGCAGGCGCGGATGTAGGAGTCGTTCTCGCGCACGAACGTGCTCTGGCCCTTCGCCTTGCGGTAGACGTGGCCTTCGCGAACGAACATTTCATCGCCGGGTCCCGCGACGACCCGCTTGATGAAGTTCGTCCCCGAGTCCTCCTTGGGCACGGGCGCGTCGCAGGCGGCCCCGTTCAGTTTGATCACATGCGGCACCGGCCCGCACTCCTCCTGCTCGGCTCCTTCGGGCGGGTGGAAGACGACGATCTCGCCGACGTGCGGGTCGCTGAAGTTCATCCCGATGCGATTGACCAGCACCCGCTGACCGATCGTCAGGGTCGGCTCCATCGAGCCGCTGGGGATCCGGTAGGGCTTGACTATGAGCCACTGGATCGTCAGCGCGAGGCCCAGGGCGACAGCCACGATCACGACCAACTCGATAGCCGAGTTGAGCGTGGATTTCGTCCGGCTACGCCTGATTTTCACGCCGGCGCGTCGCCGGCGCCGTCGCCCTCGGGCGCGTCGCCGGGGTCGTTCGCCTCAGCCGTCGTCTCTGACGCTTCCACCGTCTCGGACTCCGTCTCCGGCGCGGCCTCCTCCGCGACCGTCTCTGTCGCTCCCCCCTGCTCCTGGCTGTCGGCGGGCGAGGACTCCACCTGCTCCACGTCCTGCGCCCCCGCCTGATCCGCGGTCAGTCCGTCGGCATCGGTCGCCTGGTCGGGCTCGTGCAGCAGACCCGGCTCGATCGTCTCCTCGGGACCGGTGTAGCGACGCTCGCGGACCCGCGCCCGCTTGCCCACCCGGTCGCGCAGGTAGTACAGCTTGGCGCGCCTCACGTCGCCACGTGCGGCCAGCTCGATGCGCTCGATCTTGGGGGAGTGCAGCGGGAACATGCGCTCGACACCGACGCCGAAGGACTGCTTGCGCACCGTGAAGGTCTCGCGCGCCCCGTGGCCCTGGCGCTTGATCACGACCCCCTCGAACACCTGGATGCGCCGACGCGCCCCCTCGATCACCTGGAAGTGGACCTTCACACGGTCGCCCGGGGAGAAGCTTGGGACGCGGCGCAGCTGCGCGCGCTCGATTGTTGCGATGACGCTGCTCATTGGATAGGAAGGTGCGCCTGCATCTGCCGGAGTAGCCCCGGGGACCTGCCCGCGCGGAGTGCAATGGTAGCGGACGGCGCGCCGCCGGCGCCGCACCCGCCGGCCTCAGTCGCCCGTCCCGGCCGGAGGGTCGGCGCCGCCCCGTTCGCGGCTGCGCTCGGCTCGCCAGCGCTCGATCCGCTCGTGGTGGCCCGACAGCAGCACCTCCGGCACGCGCCAGCCTCGGTACTCGGCGGGGCGGGTGTAGTGCGGGTACTCCGGGTTGCCCTCGAGGGCGGCGCTGAAGGACTCCTCGGTCGCGGAACGCTCGTCCCCCAGCGCGCCGGGCAGCTTTCGCAGCACCGCGTCGCAGACCACCATCGCGGCCAGCTCGCCGCCGCTCAGCACGTAGCGCCCGATCGAGACCACGTCGGAGGCGAAGTGCTCGACGATGCGCTCGTCGAAGCCCTCGTAGCGGCCGCACAGCAGCGTCAGCTCCGGCTCGGCCGCGAGCTCGTCGACCAGCGCGTCGTCGAGCAGCCGCCCTCCCGGCGCCAGCGCGATCACGCGGCGCTGCTCCCGCAGCCTGACCGGATCGATGCCATAGCGGGCGCGCAGCGCGCTCTCGAGGACGTCGACCCGCAGCACCATCCCCGCGCCGCCGCCGAATGGCGTGTCGTCGACCTGCCCGCCCGACAGCGGGGTGTCGCGACGGAAGTCGATGCACTCGATCAGCGACCCCGTGGCGGTCACGTTGGCGATGTGGCGCTGCTCGGAAAGCCACTCGAACCACTGGGGGAACAGCGTGAAGATGTCGATCTTCAACTCGCCCCCTCCTGCTCGGAGTCGTGCTCGGCCGGTCGGTCCGGCGAGGGGGTCGTGCTCGGCTTCCCGGCCCGGGCCGGCGGGGAGTCGAGGCCGAGGAAGCCCAGGTCGACCTGGATCTCGCGGCGCGCGGGCTCGATCGCGCGGATCGCGTCTTTGACCATCGGCACCAGCAGCGGCTCGCCGCCTCCGTCCGGGCTCACCTCGAGGACCTCGCAGGAGGGCAGCTCCAGCATCCTGATGACGGTGCCGACGGTCCGCTCCCCGTCCCGCACCGCGCAGCCCTCGAGTTCGTGCGCCCACCACTCCCCCTCGCCCAGCCGGGGCATGTCCTCGCCTGTGACGGTCAGCTCGAGGCCGCGCAGGTCCTCCGCCCCGGCCCGGTCGGAGATCCCCTCCAGGCGCACGATCGGGCGCCGCTCCGTGCCGGCCCGTCGCACGATCGTGCGTGCCGCCCCGGCGACCACGACGGTGGCGCCGGCCGCCAGCAGCCGCGGTCGAGGTCTGGTCACGTAGAAGCTGCCGTCGAGACCGTGGGCACGGCCGACCCTGCCCGCCGACAGAGCGGCCGGGGGGCGTGGCGCCGGCGAGTCCGGCTCCTGCCCGTGGAGATCGCTCAATCGACGATGTCGACGAGCACGTGGCGGTCCTCGCCGGCCGCCGCGGCTTTCACGACGGTGCGCAGCGCGTGGGCGGTGCGTCCACCCCGGCCGATCACGCGGCCGTAGTCCTCGGCGCCCACGCAGAGCTCCAGCACCACGGTGCCGTCGTCCTCCTCGAACTGCTCGACCGTGACCGCCTCAGGGTCGTCGACAAGGCCTTCGGCCAGATACTCCAAGAGCCTCTTCGGGTTCTCGGTGGCCATCTCGCCGGGGCCTCCTAACCGGTCGGGCTCTCGATGCCCTGGATGCGCAGCAGCTTGCGCACCGTGCCCGAAGGCTGGGCGCCGCGGGCGAGCCAGCTGCGGGCGCGCTCCTCGTCGATCACGATCGTCGAGGGGTCGGTCTGCGCGTTGTAGTGGCCGATCGTCTCGATCACGCGCCCATCGCGGGGAGCGCGCTGGTCGGCGACGACGACGCGCCATATCGGATCCTTCTTGCCGCCCACTCGCGTGAGCCTCAGCCTGACTGCCACGGTTTCCTCTCTGCTGCTTTCAAAGTCGGCGGACCGTTGCGGTCCTGGTCGAGAGCTTAGACGGTGCGCCGGGCCGGCGCGGCCGTGGATCGCGTCAGCGGGCGTTCCGCATCAGCGCTCCGATGTCGGGCATCTTCCCGCGCCCGACCTGTTTCATGATCTTGCGCGTCTGGCCGAACTGCTTGATCAGCCTGTTGACCTGCTGCACGTTCGTTCCCGAGCCGCGGGCGATCCGCAGGCGGCGCGAGCCGTTGATGATCTCGGGCCGGCGGCGCTCCCGGTCGGTCATCGAGAGGATGATCGCCTGGATGCGGTCGAGCTCGCGTTCGTCGACCTTCATGTTCTGGAGCTGGTGCCCGGCCAGCCCGGGGATCATCCCGAGCACACTGGTCAGCGGCCCCATTTTGCGGACCATCTTCAGCTGGTCCAGGAAGTCGTCGAGCCCGAAGTCGTTGCGACGCAGCTTGCGCTCCATCTCCAGCGCGTCGCTTTCGTCGAACTCCCGCTCGGCCTTCTCGATCAGGCTCATCATGTCGCCCATGCCCAGGATCCGCTGGGCCATGCGGTCGGGGTGGAAGCGCTCGAACTGCTCGAGCTTCTCCCCCGTCGAGGCGAACAGGATCGGCTTGCCCGTGACCGCTTTGACCGACAGCGCCGCGCCGCCGCGCGCATCCCCGTCGAGCTTGGTCAGCACGACGCCGTCGAACTGCACCGCCTCGGCGAAGCTCTCCGCGACGTTCACGGCGTCCTGCCCGGTCATCGCGTCGACCACCAGCAGCACGTCGTGCGGTTTGACCGCGTCCCGGATCCGCACCAGCTCGGCCATCAGCTCCTCGTCGACGTGGAGCCGACCGCTGGTGTCGACGATCAGGACGTCCTTGCCCTCCTCGCGAGCCCGCCCGAGCGCCCAGGTCGCGATCTCGACCGGGTCATGCTCGGGGGTGGGCGGGCCTCTGTGATAGACCGCCGCGCCGGCCTGCGCGCCGACCTTCACGAGCTGCTCGACCGCGGCGGGGCGGTACACGTCGCAGGCAGCGACCGCCACCGAGGAGGAGTGCTCCTCGTGCAGGTAGCGGGCGAGCTTGGCCGTGGCGGTCGTCTTGCCCGACCCCTGCAGCCCGGCCATCAGGATCACGGTCGGCGGGCGCGGCGAGAAGCTCAACCCGCCCGACGCTCCGCCCATCAGCTGGGTCAGCTCCTCGCCGACGATCTTGACGACCTGCTGGCCCGGGTTGAGCTTTCCGACCACGTCGGCGCCGAGGCAGCGCTCCTTCAGGTGGGCGGTGAACTCCCTGACCACCTTGAAGTTGACGTCCGCCTCCAACAGCGCGAGGCGGATCTCGCGCATCGCCGCGTCGACGTCCTGCTCGCTGAGGCTCCCCCGCTGGCGAACCTCGCCGAGCGTGGTCTGCAGTTTCTCGGACAGGGAGTCGAACATCTCAGCCGATTCTCGCAGCCCCGCGCCGACTCGCCGCCGGCGCGCCGCCGCCAGGTGATCTATTCCAGGGCGGTGTGCCGGTCAGCGGCGCTGCAGGGTCGTGGAATCAATCGTCTAGTCCTCGCCGAGTCGTCCGCGCGTCTTCGGCGGCGCGGGCGGGCCCTCGATCGACGGCGGCCCGTCACCGGGGCGGCCCTTCAACGCATCGGCTATGCCGCCGAAGGCCTGCGCGAACTCGGACGGCACGACGAACACCTTGTTGGCGTCGCCTTCGGCCAGCTGCGGAAGCATCTTCAGGTATTCGTAGCTCAGCAGCTCGCGATCGGGGTGGCCCTCGTGGATCGCCGAGAAGACCGTGTCGATCGCCTTGGCTTCGCCCTCCGAGCGCAGGATCGCGGCCTGGCGCTCGCCCTCGGCCGTCAGGACGGCCGCCTGCTTTTCGCCTTCGGCAGTCAGGATCGCCGCCTGCTTCTCGCCTTCGGCCGTCAGGATCGCCGCGCGGCGGTCGCGCTCGGCGCGCATCTGCTTCTCCATCGCCGTCTTGATGTCTCCCGGCGGGTCGACCGACTTGATCTCCACGCGGTTGATGCGGATGCCCCACTTGCCGGTGGCCTCGTCGAGCACGGTGCGCAACTCGGCGTTGACGTTCTCCCGTGAGGTCAACGTGGCCTCCAGCGTGAGCCCGCCGATCACGTTGCGCAGGGTCGTGACGGTCAGCTGCTCGATCGCCTGCAGCGGGTTCGCGATCTCGTAGGTCGCCGAGCGCGGGTCGGTGATGGTGAAGTACAGGACCGTCTCGATCCCGACGACCACGTTGTCCTCGGTGATCACCGACTGTGGCGAGAAGTTGACGACCTGCTCACGCAGGTCCACCAACGGCCTGACCCGGTCGATGAACGGCGTGACGATCGTCAGGCCCGGCTCGAGCGTACGGCTGTAGCGGCCCAGACGCTCGACCACGCCGGCCCGAGCCTGCGGTATCACGCGAATCGCGCGGGCGGCCACGACCAGAGCGAAGATGACGACCACTGCGATGACGATCAGCGCTGCCATTGACCACGGTTCCTTTCTCGCTTACCCCGGCTCACAGCCTATCCCCGCAGGCCTCAGTGCATGACGAGCGCGGTGGCGCCGCGGATTTCGACCACCTCGACCCGCTCGCCCGCGTCGATCACCTCGTCGTCGTCGAAGGCGCGCGCCGTCCACACCTCGCCGCCGTCGATCCGTACGCAACCGACGCCCTCGTGGTTGGCGATGCGCTCCAGCACCATCGCCTTCCGTCCCACCAGCGCCGCGGCGCCGGTTCGTATCGCGGGCGGCAGCCGCCTGTGGCGGCGGGCGACCGGGCGCAGGGTGCCCACGACGACTGCCGAGGTGAGGACGAACACCAGCGCCGTCAGCAGCGCACCTACGCCGAGCAGGCTCACCGTCGCCGCCAGCGCCGCGCCGATCGCGAAGGGCAGTAGGTACAGGCCACCCGAATGCATCTCCCCCACCCCCAGCAGGCCTGCCGCGATCAGCCAGAGGATCCACATAGGGGGAGGTTAGCTGGCCGCGATCAAGGCCCGAGCGAAGTCGTCGGGGTCGAACGGCCTCAGGTCCTCTACCGACTCGCCGATCCCGATCAGCTTCACGGGCAGCTCCAGCTCGCGGGCGATCGCCAGCGCGATGCCGCCGCGGGCGGTGCCGTCGAGCTTGGTCAGCACGACCCCGGTGACGCCGGCGGCCTCCGCGAACAGCCGCGCCTGGCGCAGCCCGTTCTGGCCGGTCGTGGCGTCGAGCGTCAGCAGCGTCTCGTGGGGCGCCCCCTCGAGCTGGCGCGAGACGACCCGGCGGATCTTGCCGAGCTCTCCCATCAGATCGTCCTGGGTGTGAAGGCGGCCGGCTGTGTCGATGATCACGACGTCGACCCCGCGGGCCCGTGCCTGGGCGATCGCCTCGAAGGCGACCGCACCGGGATCCGACCCCTCCGCGCCGGTCACGATCTCGCAACCCGCCCGCCGTGCCCATCCTTCCAGCTGCTCGGCGGCGGCCGCGCGGAACGTGTCCGCCGCCCCCAGCAGCACGCTCAGCCCGAGCTCCTCGTGCAGGTGCCAGGCCAGCTTGCCGATCGTCGTCGTCTTGCCCGTGCCGTTCACCCCGACCGCCATGATCACGGTGGGCTTCGGCCGGATGTCGATGTGCTCATCGCCCACTCGCGCCGTGTCCGCCAGCAGCCCGATCAGCCGCTCGCTGAGCTGCTCGCCCCCCTCCAGCGTCCCCGCACTCGCCTCCGCCTCGAGCGTGCCGACGACGGAGGCCGTCGTGGCGGCGCCCACGTCGGCCATGACCAGCGCCTCCTCGAGGCGTTCCCAGGTCTCGGCGTCGAGGTTCGCGAACAGGGTTGCCTGGATCTCGCTGCCCAGCGCCTGGCGCGTTTTGCTCATGCTGTCGCGCAGGCGCCGGAACAGGCCGCGGCGACGCTCGCCGGCCTCCTCGGCCGGGCTCTCGGCCGTCTCGGCCGTCATGAACAGTTCGCTCCACTCGCGTGCCACGGGCGGCGCGATGATACTGCCCCCTCGCTGTCGCTCAGGCGACCTCGGCGACGCCCGCCGGCTCGAGGCGCTCGCCGGGCAGCCTCCGCGAGAGCACCTTCGATACGCCGTCGCCGCCCATCGATACGCCATACAGGCAGTCGGCGGCCTCCATCGTGCGCTTCTGGTGGGTGATCACGATGAACTGCGCCCGCCCCGAGTACCGGCGCAGCAGCGCGAGGAAACGGTCGAGGTTGAGATCGTCCAGCGCCGCCTCGACCTCGTCGAGGATGTAGAAGGGGCAGGGGCGGGCGAGGAACACTGCGAACAGGAAGGCCAGCGCCGTCATCGACTTCTCCCCGCCGGAGAGCAGGGTCAGGCGCTTCGTCGACTTTCCCGCCGGGGTGATCTCGATCTCCACCCCCGGCAGCTGCTCCTCGCTGGAGGCCTCGTCGGCGTCCGCCTCGGCCTCCGCAGCTGCTTCGATCTCGGCCTCGCGATCCTCGGCGTCGGGCAGCGTCGCTCCGCCAAGGACCGGCCTGGGCCCGGCGTCTTCGGCGACCAGCCGCAGGCGGCCCGACCCGCCCGGGAAGACATCGCCGACGAGCTCTTCGAAATTCCGCGCCGCGGCCTGGAAGGTCTGCTCGAAGGTCTCCTGGATCTGGCGGTCGGTGTCGCGGATCACCGTGCGCAGCTCGCGCAGCGCCGTCTCGAGGTCGCCTCGCTGGGTCTCCAGCTCCTCGACGTGGGCGACCGCCTCGGCGTACTCGTCCTGGGCCAGCGGGTTCACGGGCCCGAGCTGCTCGCGGCGCCGGCTCAGCCGCTGGACGCGCGCCTGGAGCTCTTCGAGCTGCTCCTCGACCAGCGGATCCGCGTCGCCGTCGCGCTGCTCGGGGCCGAGGCCGAGCCGCTCTGCGACGGCTTCGCTCTCCAGCTCGGCCTCGGCGGCCTGATCGCGAAGGCGCTGGGCCGCGACCTCGGCCTCGGTCACCGACTCGCCGGCGCCCCGCAGCGCCGCCTGGATCTCCGCCTCTTGGGCGGCGCAGTCCCGCAGACGCCCGGACATCTCCTCGCCCGCGAGGCGGTCGGCCGCCAGCTCCGCGTCGAGCGCCGAGACGCGCTCGGCGACCAGCCCGAGCGCCCCCTGGATCGCCTCGCGCAGACGCGCCGCCACGGGCAGCACCGCAGCGTCGGCGTCGCGCTGGGCCCGCAGCTGTCCGATCCGCGTGCGTCGCCTGGTCCGCTCCCGAGCACGCTGCTCGGCCTGGCGGCGCTCCGCCGCCAGCTCGCCCTCCAGCTCCGCCTTGCGGACCGCCAGCGGGCCGTCGGCCGGCGCCGAGCGGCGCCGCTCGAGCAGCCACTCCGTGCTCCGCACGGCCTCCGCCGCCTCGCCGCTTCCGCGCTCGGCCTCGCGCAGCAGGTTCTCTGCCGCCGAGCGGGCTGCTTCGCCGCCGCGTAGCGCCTCCAGCGCCAGCTCGCGCTCTGCCCGTGCCCCCTGCTCCGCCTGGGCGGCCCGCTCGACCTCGGCGACCAGCCGGTCCCGTTCGTTGCGCCGGGACAGCACCAGCTCGCTGCCGCCCTGGCTCAGCTGCCGGATCTCGCCCCATCCGGCGAACCAGACACGACCCCCCTGGGTCACGGCGACGCCCTCGAAGTCGGCCGGGAGCTCGTCGAGGCGATCCACCAGCCACGCGTCGCCCAGCAGGCGTGCCGCCAGCGCGAGCACCGCCGGCGGACCGCTGACCAGGTCGATGAGGCGGCGCGCGCCGGCCGGCGGCACGAGGTCGGTTCCGCCGGGGCGCCGCTCGAGACGCTGATCGTCGGGCGCAGCGAGCAGCGCGCTGCCGCCCTCCGGGCCGGCCCGATCGAGCAGCGCCTCGGCGCCCGGCACGTCGGCCACCATCGCCGCATCGAGGCGCCCGCCCAGCACCGCAGCCAGTGCCAGCTCGTATCCGTCCTGCACCCGCAGCTCGGCGCTGAGTGCCTGGGGCGCACCGGCCCGCTCGCCGGCGAGCCCCTGGTGGCTGCGCAGAAACTGGTTCGCCGCAGCCAGCTCGGCCCCGACGCGGGCGGACTCGCTGCGGGCCTGGTGGACCGCGCGCTCGCATACCGCCACGCCCTGTCGAGCACGCTCTGCATCCGCGTCCGCCTGCTGCCTGGCCTGGCGGGCCCGCTCGCGCTGGCCCGATGCCTGCTCGAGCGCCTCCCGCTGCTTCGCCAGCTCCTCCTCGAGGCCGGCCAGCTCGCCCTGGACCTGCTCGGCCCTGCGGGCCTCGATCTCGGCGAGCTCCGCCTCCAGCGCAGCAACCCGGCCCGCGCCCGAGCTGTCGTGCTCGGCCTCGGACTCGGCTCCCGCCCCCGTCGCCAGCTCGGCCAGCTCGGCTTCGACGCGCTCGCTCCTGCGCGCCAGCCTCTCGGCATCGGCGGCGACCTGCTCGGCCCGCAGCGCCAGCCGGTCGCGCGCCGAACGCGCATCGTAGAGGCGGCCCGACAGCAGGTCATGTCTCTCCGCGCGCTCGGAAAGCGCCCGCTCGGCCTCGCCACGGAGCCCGACCACCTGCTCCAGGCGGCTCTCGATCTCGGCCCGTGCCGCCCGTGCCGCGCCGACCCGCTCCTGGGCGGACTGCAGCTCGATCCTCCGTGCCCGGAGCACGTCGCGCAGCAGCTCCCAGCGCGCTTGCAGGATCTGGCGCTCGAGGCGCTCATGCAGCTCGGCCGCTTCGGCCTGGCGCTTCAAGGGCCGCAGCCTGGTCCTGGCCTCACGCTCGATGTCGAGCGCGCGGTCGAGGTTCTCCTGCGTGCGCTCCAGCTTGAGCTGGGCCCGGCGGCGCCGCTTGCGGTGCTTGCCCAGCCCGGCGGCCTCCTCGATCAGCAGCCTGCGCTCGCGCGGCTTCGAGGTGACGATCGCCTCGACCCGTCCCTGGGAGATGACCGAGTGCGTCTCCTTGCCCAGGCCCGTGTCGGACAGGACCTCGATCACGTCCGTGAGCCGGCAGCGGGCCCCGTTGAGCCGGTAGCCACCCTCGCCGTTGCGGTCGAGCCGTCGCACGATCGAGATCTCGCTGAGCGGCACCTCAACGGTGCCGTCGGAGTTGTCCAGGACGATCTCGACCTCGGCGGCGCTGCGCGCCTGGACGCCGTGGCCGCCGCCGAAGATCACATCCTGCATCGACTGGCCCCTCACGGCCAGGGGCGACTGCTCGCCCATCGCCCACAGCACCGCGTCGGTCACGTTGGACTTGCCCGAGCCGTTCGGGCCGACGACGACGCTCACGCCGGGGCCGAACTCGAGCCGCGTGCGGTCCGGGAACGACTTGAAGCCGTTCAGCGTCAGCGACTTCAGCCGCACAGGCTCTCCGCCCCGGTGCGCCTCACGCGCTGCTCAGCCTGTCCACCGCGATCCGCGCGGCCTCCTGCTCGGCGTGCTTCTTGCTCCTGCCGCGGCCGCTGCCCAGCTCCCTGCCCTCGACCCGGGCCACGACCGAGTACACCCGCTCGTGTGGCGGGCCGTCCTCGCCGGTCACCTCGTAGGTGACCTCCTCCCCACGGCGGGCAAGCAGCTCCTGCAGGGCCGACTTGAAGTCGACCGGGTTGCTCAGCGCATCCTCGATCTCCGGCGCGAACGCCTCGACGACCGCTTCGGCCGTGCGCTCGTAGCCCGCCGTCAGGTAGCAGGCGCCGATCACCGCCTCGATCACAGAGGCCAGCACCCGCTCTGTCTCCACCAGTGCGGCCGCGTTCTCTCGCACCCCCGCGGGCGCCGCGGCACGCAGCCTCTCGGGCAGGGCAAGCCGCTCCGCGACGGCGCGACAGGACACTCCCGAGACGGCCTGGGCGCGGATCTTCGTGAGCCGGCCCGCGCCGAACCGCTCGGCCTCCAGGCGCGGGTAGAGGTACGTGGTCACCGCGAGCGCGAGCACGCTGTCGCCCAGGAAGGCGAGGCGCGTGTAGGAGTCCCCGCGCCGCTCGCTCCAGGAGGCATGGGTGAAGACCTGCCGCGCCAGGTCCTCCGGAAGCTCGTCCAGAAGGTCGGCCAGCAGCATCGTCGCCGTCCTCAGGCGTGCTCGGGCTCATCTAGCCGGGGGTTGTTGGCCAGGACGAAGTCGACCGCCGCCCCCACGGTCAGGATCTGCGCCGCCTGCTCGTCGGACATCTGCACACCGTAGGTGTCCTCGAGCTCCTGCACGAGCGTGTAGAGGTCGAGCGAGTCCGCCTCCAGGTCCTCCTTGAAGCGGGTCCCTTGGTCGATCACCGCCGGGTCGAGGTCCAACTCGTCGGCGAGATGCTCGCGGATCAGCTCGAAGATCTGCTCGCGGCTGGGTGAGCTCATCGCCGCAGGCTAACGTCAGCCGCGGACGCGGGCGAGCGCCTGAGCGCGCCTGCGGACCGCAGCGCCTCGTGGGTCTGCCCGACGATGTCCTCAGCGGCTCCCAGCCGGGCGCGGAGGATCGCCTGGGAGAAGCCGAGACGGCTGAAGCGCCCGTGCGGCACGACCCCCAGTCGGCGCAGCCCCAGCAGGTAGGCGCCGCCGTTGCCCTCCGGGTCGATCTCATCGCGCATCCCCCGCAGCGCGCCGCGCAGCAGCAGCCCGCCCACCTTGCCGCGCGTGGAGGACATCGCGGCGTCCCGGATCGCGCCCAGCATCGTCTGCGAGACGCCCTCCATCAACTTCAGCGCGATGTTGCCGGTGAAGCCGTCGGTCACGACCACGTCCGCCCTGCCGCTGACCAGGTCGCCGCCCTCGACGTTGCCGACGAACTCGAATGCCTCGAGTCCCGCGTCGGCCTGCTCGCGCAGCTCGGCTCCCGCCTCGAGCACGAGCGCCGCGCCCCGCCCGGCCTCCTCGCCGTTCGACAGCAGCCCGACCCTGGGTCTCGAGACCCCCAGCACGATCCTCGCGAGGGCCGCCCCCATGAAGGCGAACTGCACGATGTGCTCGCGGCGCGCCTCGGCGCTGGCGCCGACGTCCAGCAGCGTCACGGGCCGGTCGGGCACGGGCAGCGGGATCGCCAGCGCGGGCCGGTAGATCCCGCGGTCGCGCTTGATGTTGAACGTGCCCGCCGCGAGCGCCGCCCCGGTTCCTCCGGCGCACACCAGGGCCTGTGCGCGGCCCTCCGCGACCGCTCTGGCGGCCTGCACGATCGATGCCTGCGGCGTGGTCCGAGCCGCCCGGACCGGATCCTCGGCCTTCGCGATCGAGATCGGCGCGTCGACGACCTCCACGCCGGCAGGCATCTCGCCGAGCTCCGCGGCGGGGCCGAACAGCAGGACACGCGCTCCCCGCCCTGCAGCGATCGCGGCTCCGGCCGCCACCTCGGCCGCGCCGAGGTCGGCGCCGTTGCAGTCGACCGCGACCACCGGCTCGGACCCGCCGTTGGGGCCGGACGCGGACATAGAGGACGAAGCCCCCTGCCTCATCGGCGTCTAGTGATCGTGATCGTGATCGTGCGCCTGCGGTGCCTGCGCGACGATCTCGCGGCCGTCGTAGGTGCCACAGACCGGGCAGACCCTGTGGGGGCGGCGAGGGCTGTGGCACTGCGGACAGGCATTCAGTCCGGGCGCGGCGATCTTGTGCTGCGCCCTGCGCTTCGCCGTGCGGCTGTGCGACTGCTTTTTCTTGGGGACTGCCATTGCGGCCCAGAAGGGTATCAGCCGGCCTTTTCCCTACTCGAGCTTCAGCTCGCGCAGCTTCTCCCAGCGCGGGTCCGGGGCAGCCTCGTGACGATGGTCGGGGCCCGCCTCGTTCAGATCCTCGGCACAGATCGGGCAGAGCCCGGCGCAGTCCTCGCGGCACAGCACCTTGGCCGGCGCCGCCAGGGCGAACGCGTCATGGGCCCAGGCGGCCAGGTCCAGCTGCTCATCGCTGACGTAGGGGCTCTGCAGCTCCTCGCCTTCGCCCGGGCGGTCGATCTCCCTCGCCTCGACCTCGATCGGCGGCTCGGCCGGCTTCAGACACCGCATGCAGGCCCCGGACAGCGCCGCGGCGAAGCGCAGCCGCAGCGCATAGCCGCCGCCCGTCATCCGCGAGACTTCGAGTACGACGGGAACCGTGGAGGGGCGGGCCTCATAGGGTTCGCCGGACAGCGTCAGCGCCTCGATCGGCACCATCAGCTCGAGCCTGCGGCCCTCGCCCGGGGTCAGACGCAGGCCCGCCAGGTCGAGTTGTGCAGCGTATGGCGCCATGCCGCTCAGGCTAGCGCCACGCGCCGGCACTTCGGCCGCTCAGGCGAGGTCGCGCTTGAGGATCTTGCCAGTGGCGTTGCGAGGCAGCTCCGTCATGAAAACGACCTCACGGGGGACCTTGTAGCGGGCGAGGTTGCTCTTGACGTATGCCTTGACCGCGTCCTCGTCCAGATCGGTTCCGTTGCGAGGGACCACGAACGCCTTCAGCCGCTGGCCGAACTCCGCGTCGGGGACGCCCACGACGGCGGCCTCCTGGATCTCGAGGTGGTCGGAGAGCAGGTCCTCGACCTCGCGCGGGAACACGTTCTCGCCACCGCTGACGATCATTTCGTCGTCGCGGCCATCCACGAACAGCCGGCCGCTCTCGTCCAGGTGGCCGACGTCGCCCGTGCTCATCAGGCCGGAGATGATCTCCTTGTTGCCGCCGCCCGTGTACCCCTCGAACATCATCTCGTTGGCGACGAAGATGCGTCCCGAAGCACCGCGGGGCACCTCGCGCCCGGACTGGTCGAGCAGCTTGACGACCGTGCCCATCGGTGGGCTGCCCGCCGTTCCGGGAGCCGCGCGGAGTTCCTCGGGCGTGGCGATCGTCGCCCAGGCGACCTCGGTCGAGCCATACAGGTTGTAGAGCACGTCGCCGAAGGCGTCCATCGCACGGAGCGCCAGCTCACCCGGCAGCGCAGAGCCGCTGAGCGCGATCACGCGCAGCGCGCCGAGGTCGTAGCGGCCGATCACGTCGGGGCCCAGGTCCATGATCCGCTGCAGCATCACAGGCACCAGCGCCAGCGCGCTCGCCCTGGTCTGGGCGGTCGCCCGCAGCGTCTCCTCCGGGTCGAAGCGCTGCCGCAGCACGAGCGTCGAGGCGAGGGGCAGGGCCAGGGTGAAGTGTGCGAAGCCCCAGGAGTGGAACATCGGCGCGGCGATCACCGTCGTCTCCCGCGCCCGCAACGGAATCTTGGAGAACAGCGAGGCCACCGGCTCGAGCGAGTCGGGCTGCTTGCGGCTGGCGCCCTTCGGCGCACCGGTCGTGCCCGAGGTCAGGATCACGACGCTGCCCTTCTCCGCAGGCGGGCTCAGGTCGGATCGCGCGCCGCGAGCTATCAGGTCTTCCAGCCGCGGGTCGCCGGCGGCCGAGTCCGGCTGCACTGCTGCCACGAATCGCAGGCGGCCCGCCGCCCCCTCGCGCACCAGCGGCGCGAACTCTTCGTCGTAGATCACGGCGGCGGCGTCCTCGCGCGCCAGCACGTCGGTGATCTGCGGGCCCGCGAACGCGGTGTTCAGGTAGAGCGCGCTGGCGCCCAGCTTCGAGAGGGCGACAGTCGCATCGATGAAGCCGCGGTGGTTGCGGCACATGATCGCCACGCCGTCACCGGGGCGCACGCCGGCAGCGGCCAGCTCGTGGGCGAGCGCGTTGGTGCGACCGTGGACTTCCGAGAAGGTCAGAGTGCCGCGCTCGTCGGCGATCGCGATGCGGTCCGGGTAGCGGATCGCATCGCCGGTGTAGGCGGCCGCGGGCGTCGGGCCCCACCGGCGCAGCGCAGCCAGCGAGCGCACCGCCTTGTCGGGGCGCTCCGGCACGAACATGCCCGTCTCCAGCAGCGTCCGGGCGACGCTCAGCCTGTGCCTGAGAGCGTTCGCGTCCACGTGCTGACAGTACCCCAACCCGACCCGGCTCACCCGCGCCGGGTGCGCGCAGGTCGCGCTAGCTGACCTCGGCGGGCTCGTCCTTGCCCTGCAGCCGCTCGCGCCCACGCTGCACTGCGGCGATGAACTTCGACAGGTTGACCTCCAGCGTGTTGAGGATCTCGTCGGCGTAGTCCTCCGCGCCCAGCCGGATCTCGCGCTCGCGGGCGCGGGCGTCCTCGACGATGTCCTCGGCGGCGCGCTCAGCCTGCTTGGTGACCTCCTCCTCGCCGACCAGGCGCTCCTGGCGCTCGCGGGCGTCCTTGATGATCCGCTCGGCCTCCTTCTTCGCCTCGGCGAGCATCTCCTGGCGCTCCTTGACTATCCAGCGCGCCTGCTTGATCTCCTCGGGGATCGTCGCGCGCATCTGGTCGAGGATGTCGTAGATCTCCTCCTTGTCGACCCTCACCTGGTCGGTCAGGGGAACGGGCTTGGCGTTGTGCACCAAGTCGTCGAGCTTGTCTATGAGAACGAGGACATCCATCTGGTTAGGCACCTCCGTGAGGCGTCCGGCCCCACGCGTCGCATGTCATTTCGTCAGCGCTTTAGCTCTTCCTGCAAGCGCCGAGCCACCTCCTCGGGGACAAGATCGTCGATCCTCCCCCCGAATGTCGCCAGCTCCTTGACGCCACTGGATGACAGGAAACTGTACTGCGGGCTCGCCATCAGGTAGACGGACTCGATCTCCGGGTCCTGTCTACGGTTCAGCTGGTTCATCTCAAGCTCGTACTCGAAGTCGGAGATCGCGCGCAGCCCCTTGACGATCGCGCGGGCCCCCTGCTCGTGGGCGAACTCGACGACCAGCGTCGAGAACGGCTCGACCCTGACGTTGTCCAGGTCGGTGATCGCGCGCGCGATGAAGCCGACCCGGTCCTCGATCCCGAACAGCGCGCTGTTCTTGCGGACCGAGCGGTTGACGACGGCGACGATCACTTCGTCGTACAGGTTCGCGGCGCGCCTGATCACGTCGAGATGGCCGTTGGTTATCGGGTCGTAGCTGCCCGGGCAGACGGCTATCGCGCTTGTGGATCGAGGCATGTGGTGGTGTGGATTGTGATGGAAGTGTCGCCGTAGGAGCGTTCGGTGGCCACGGGAACCTCGAGACCGAGCGGCGCACGCCGATCGCTCTCGACGACGATCCGCGAGCCGGGGGCCAGCAGCGATGGCAGGACCGCCGACAGCACCGGGCCCCATCTGCGCGATTCGCCGTAGGGCGGGTCGATGAACACGAGATCGTATGTCTCGCCGCGTCGGCGTGCTGTGTGGAGCGCTGCCAGGGCGTCCCCGCGGCGCAGCGCAGCGACCTCCGCCGGCACGCCCAGGGCGTCGAGATTCTCACGCAGCGTCCGCGCCGCAGCGGCGTCCCGCTCGACGAACACGACGCTCGCCGCGCCGCGCGAGAGCGACTCGATCCCGAGCGCCCCGCTCCCTGCGAACAGGTCGAGCACGCGCTGGCCGTCCAGGTCGCCGAGGATCGCGAACAGCGCCTCTCGCACCCGGTCGGAGGTCGGTCTGGTGCCCCGGCCGGCCGGAGCCTTCAAACGCCGGCCGCCGTGGAGTCCCGCGATCACCCGCACGCGCCCACCGTAGCCGCCCCGCTGGGCGGCGTTCGGCTCAACCCGGGATCGGCTCTCCGGCGCGCGCGCCGAAGCGCCGCGTCAGCTCGGCGCTCAGAAGCGCGTGCTCCGGCGCCGCCAGCAGCGGGTCGGCGGCGACGATCGCCTCGGCCCGAGCCCTCGCCAGCTCGAGCAGTGCCGCGTCCTCGGGCATGCGCGCCACCCGGAACTGCCCCAACCCCGACTGGCGCGTGCCGATCAGATCCCCCTCGTTGCGCAGCGCGAGGTCGATGTCGGCGAGGCGGAAGCCGTCGGCGTGCTCGACCAGCGCACGCAGCCTGGCAGCGCTGGGCGGCCCGACGAGGAAGCAGCTCGCGGCGTGCTCGCCCCGCCCGACCCGCCCCCGAAGCTGGTGAAGCTGGGAGATTCCGAAGCGGTCCGCGTTCTCGATCAGCATCACGGTCGCGTTGGGGACGTCGATGCCGACCTCGATCACGGTCGTCGCCACCAGCACGCGCGCTCGCCCCGTGACGAAGGAGTCCATCGCCTGCTGCTTCTCCCTCGGCCGCATCGCGCCGTGCAGCAGCGCCAGCTCGTGCCCGGACAGCTCGCCGTCCCGCAGGCGCTCCAGCTCGGCGCCGGCGGCGCGCAGGCCGGCCCGCGAGTCCGCCCCGGCGAGCGCCTGGGCGGCCCCGGTGTCCTGCGCCTCGCCGTCGCCCTCCTCGATCAGCGGGCAGACGACGAACGCCTGGCGGCCCAGAGCGAGCTGCCGGCGCAGCTCCTCGTAGGCCTGTGCGCGCTCGGCCTCGCCGGCAACCAGGAGAGTGCGGATCGGCTGACGACCGGCGGGCAGCTCGTGGAGGGTGCTCGTCTCGAGGTCGCCGTAGCGGGCAAGCGCCAGCGTCCTGGGGATCGGCGTCGCGGTCATGTGCAGCGTGTGCACCGAGGCCAGGTCCGCGCCGGCCCGCTCGACCAGCGCCTCGCGCTGCCGGACTCCGAAGCGGTGCTGCTCGTCGATCACGGCGACTGCCAGCGAGCGGAACGCGACGTCGGGCTCGATCAGTGCGTGCGTGCCGACCAGCAGCGAGAGCTCGCCGCTGGCCAGCTTCGCCAAGGTGTCGGCTCGACGGCGGGCGGTGCTCGAGCCGGTCAGCAGCGCGGCGCTGACCGACTCGCCACCGAGGAGGCGCTGGATCGTCGCGAAGTGCTGCTCGGCCAGCGTCTCGGTTGGCGCCATCAGCGCTGCCTGCCGGCCGTGCTCGACCGCCCGCAGCATCGCGAAGAGCGCCACGACGGTCTTGCCGCTGCCGACCTCGCCCATCAGCAGTCGCTGCATCGGGCGCTCCTGGGCGAGATCCTCCTCGATACGCGCAACGGCACGGAGCTGGTCGCCGGTGAGGGCGAATGGCAGCTCGCCCTCGAGCCAGCGGGCCGTGAGCTCGCGGGGCTCCGCCAGCGCGACAGCGCCCCCCAGCGCGCGCCGCTGGGCGCGCCGGCACAGGAACAGGAGCTGCGTCAGCAGCAGCTCCTCGTAGGCGAGCCGGCGCCGTCCCTCCTCCAGGTCCGATCCGCCACGGGGGAGATGCATGGCCGCCAGCGCGGCGGCGCGGTCGGGCAGCCCCTCGCTGACGCGGGTGGCCGCCGAGAGGAACTCGGTGATGTCCGCGAGGGCGCCCCTGGCACCCTGGACGAGGGTCAGGATCTGCGTCGAGGTGATGCCGTCGGCGGCCGGATAATGGGCGACCGACCCGCTCGCCGGCGGCCCGGCGGCGTCCTCGCCCGCCTCTCCCGGCGCGGGAGCGTGGTGGGAGACGCGGAACCCGCCGCGACCGTCCGCCTTGCCGTGCAGCAGCAGACGCGTACCAGTCGGGTAGCGCTCGACCAGCCAGGGCTGGTTGAAGAATGTGGCACGCATCGAGGCTGTCCCGTCGAACACGCTCGCCTCGACCAGCGGCCGCATGCCTCGGCGGCGGACCGACCGTGCCGAGATGCTGCGCACCTGCACCGCCACCGTCGCCTGCTCGCCGGCCCGCAGCGCCGAGACGCTGCGCGCCTCGCGACTGTCGCTCGGCAGGTGCTCGAGCAGCTCGCCGATCGTGCCCAGGCCGAGCGCCTGGAGCCCCGCCGCCATGCGCCTTCCGTCCGGCTGCAGCGGCTGCGCCAGCCGCGAGGGGCGGGGCCAGCGGATCGGGGCGGAGATCAGATCGCTGCGGCTGAGCGGCACCGCCGTGGCGAAACCGCGCGGCCCGCCGTCCTCGAGGCTCATCGCCCTCGCCGGCGCGGGCCGTTGTGGTGCTCTCGCCGGCATCTGAGGAGGATCATGATCGGGCCGGCGGTCGTAACGTCCCCACCGCCCGCCGGTACGCGCTCGCCGCTTTTACTCGGCCGTGAGCAGCCACCAGTAGGCCGGCTGGCCGCCGTGGCGCAGCTCGAGCTCGATCCGGCCCTCCGCGATCCCCTCGATCTCGCCCAGGCCGAGCGGGGTCTCCTCGCCTGCCAGCACGCTGATCAGCTCGGGCTCGATGCCGTCCGGCGCGGGCCGGCTCAGCGCGGCCAGCACCGCCCGCAGGGTCTCGAGCGGCTCTCCCCAGGCGAACACCTCGTCGTCGATGAAGCCGACCGCCTCGCCGCGTTTGAAGCGACCCTGAACGTCGTCGCGGGCGGCCGGAGCGACAGCGCCCGTGTGCACCCGTGAGAGCGCCTCGGACAGAGCTTGCGCGTTCTCCTCCACCGATCGGTCGGGTGCGAGCGCGACGGCGGCGGCGAGGCCCGCCTGCTGGCTCGTGGTGGGGGCCACCAGCACCTGCTTGTCGGACAGGCGGGCGGCGTGCTCGGCGGCCATGATCACATTGGCGCTGTTCGCCAGCACGACGACCTCCTCGGTCGGCACGTCGTGGATCCCGGCAAGCAGGTCGTAGGTCGACGGGTTCAGGGTCGGACCGCCGTCGATTGCGTGCACGCCGAGCTCGTTGAACATCTGGCGCAGCCCGTCGCCGCTGACCACCGCCACGGCGCCGCAACGCACATCGCTGCCGCTCGACGGCGCCGTCCGGAACGCCGCGGGCGGCGCCGCGGCTGCGAGCGGCACAGGGCCGTGGTCGGCGCGGGC
>JBKQOO010000204.1:0-23432 GCA_052145475.1 Solirubrobacteraceae bacterium | reverse complement strand
CTCGCGCTCGACCAGCGCACCTCCTCGCCCGCGACGATCGGTCGCGCGATCGGCGATCTGCTCGCCCAACGGCCCGATTGGGGCGGCCGCGTGAGCCTGACCGTCTACGGCAACCCGTACCCCGTCGAGGTGGTTCAGCGCGCCCTCGCCGCCAGTGGCGTCGAGGATGTGGTGACCGTCCTGGGACCGATCCGCCACGAGCAGGTCGCCGACCTGCTGGGCCAGGCAGACCTGCTGTTCCTGACGCTGCCCCGGCGCCTGGACGGCTCGCCCGGCGGTCGGATCTCCGCGAAGACGTACGAGTACCTGATGACCGATCGGCCGATCCTCGCGGCGGTCCCCCATGGCGAGAACTGGGACTACCTCGCCGACAAGCCCGGCGTGTGGCTGACCGACCCGCACGACCAACTGCGGATGAGCGAGGTGCTGGCCACACTGGTGGACGCCAAGTTCAGCGGGAGACCGGAGTCGGTGGACCGCTTGGCGCTGCGCCGGCAGCTCTCCTACCAGACCCGCGCGGCGGAATTCGCAGAGGTGCTCGACACCGCGATCGAGCGTGCGAAGAGCCGGCGCAGGCGCGCGACGCGGCGCGGTCGATGAGCGTGCCGGCGGCTATGATCGATCGCTGTCATGGATCGGCGTGAGGCTGACCAGCTGCGGGGCTCGCGGAAGCCGAGGAGCCGATGACGGGACCGGTGCTGATGGTCACGCCGAGCTGGACGCGCGACGGCGGCGTGGCGACCCACGTCATGGCCAGCGCGGCGGCGCTGGCTGCAGGCGGCACGGAGGTTCACGTGCTGGCGGCGACGGTCGACCCCGCTGAACGCGCGCCGGGTATCACGTTCCACGAGAGCCCCGAGCTCTTCAACCGCCGCTTGGAGCCACGGGAGCGGCTCGGCACGGCGATGGAGGCGGCGCCGGGCATCGTCCACTTCCACCAGTTCGAGGACCCCGACGTCGCGACCCTGATCCAGGACCGTGCGCCGGTGGTGCTCAGCGTGCACGGCTACTCGGCCTGCACGTCGGCGCTTCACTACTTCCGCCCCGGCGAGGAATGCGACCGCGCGCACGGTCCGGGATGCGCGCCCAACCTGCTGGGTCGCGGCTGCGCCCACACCTACCGTCTGCGCTGGCTGCCCGGCTCCTACGGACGGGCCACCCGCTCGGTGCGACTGCTT
Organism: Solirubrobacteraceae bacterium; assembly: GCA_052145475.1. Classification (GTDB taxonomy): domain Bacteria; phylum Actinomycetota; class Thermoleophilia; order Solirubrobacterales; family Solirubrobacteraceae; genus Palsa-744. Next base: position 22,254 of record JBKQOO010000204.1, on the reverse strand, counting down.
CGCCAGGCAGACCTGGCGATCTCGTACTCGTCGGTGATCGATCGCCACCTCGAGGTCAACGGCGCGCGCCGCCGTGCCCGGGTGCCGCTGTTCAGCACGCTCGGGACCGTGCGGGCGGGCGGTCACGAGCAGCGGCGCCGCGTGGTCTTCGCCGGCCGGATCGTGAGGGCGAAGGGCGCCCAGGTGCTGGTCCGCGCGGCGCAGTCGCTCGACGCCGAGTTCGTGATCTGCGGCAGCGGCCGGGACGAGGACTACGTGCGCTCGCTGGCGCGCCGTCTGAAAGTTCAGGAGCGAGTCTCCTTCCGTGGCTGGCTGGCGCCGTCCGAGCTCGCCACGGAGCTGGCGGAGGCATCGGTGGTGGCGATGCCCTCGCTGTGGCCGGAGCCGTTCGGCCTGATCGGCATCGAGGCGTTCGCCGCCGGCAGGCCTGTGGTCGCAAGCGCCACCGGCGGCATCTCCGACTGGCTGGAGGACGGGATCAGCGGCGTGGCCGTGGCGCCCGGCGACCCCCGCCCGCTCGCCACGGCGATCGAGGAGCTGCTCGACGACCCCGAGCGCCAGCGTGCGATGGGCGCCGCCGGCGCGCGCAGCGTGGCGGCCCGGTTCACCGCCGAGCATCACGTCGCGGCGCTGCTGGAGGCCTACGGCTCGACGCGCGTCGACTGGGAGCGCCGGCACGCGCCGACGTCGCCCCGGCCGCGCCGGCCCGCCGCGAGCGCGCCTTCGCTCTGAGCCGGGCGAGCGACCGGGCTGAGCCGACGGACTCAGCCGCTCACGTCGGCGAGCAGCGCGGCGAGGATGCGGGCGCTTCCCTCGGCGCTCATCGACTTCCTCGCGAACTCGGCTCCGCTCGCGCCGAGCCGGTCCCGGCTGGAGGGATCGTCGAGCAGCTCCTGAAGCGCTCCAGCCAGGGCGTCCGGCGTCGGCGCGACGATCCTCGCCGCCTCGCGCCGGCGCAGCTCGGGCCAGGTGTGGCGTCCGTCCAGCGCCACGACCGGACGGCTCGAGGCCAGCGAGGCCGCCAGCGTCGTCCTGCGCGAGGTCGGACCGATGCGGTCTGCCGAGAGCAGCACGTCGCACCCTGCCAGCGCGTCGGCCAAGCCCTGCGCGGGCAGGAGCCCGGAGAAGCGTGGCGCAGCGATGCCGCGCGCCTGCGCCGCCGCCAGCCACCCCCGGGCCGCCTCGGAGTCGGGGCCCGGCGCGCCGAGCAGCAGCAGATCCGCCTCCGCGCCGCGCTCGGCCAGCAGGCGCAGCGCGTCCAGCACGAGCTGCTTCGCGATCCCCTCGTGGGCGTAGCCGAACAACCCCACCACCCGGCCCTCGCGCTGTCGGGCCGGCTCACCGCCGGCTGCGGGGAGGTTCGAGAACACGGGGGCTATGACCGTACGGCGCCGCGGCAGCCACGTGCGGCTGCTCAGCCAGTCGGCCCGGAACTCGGCTGTGACGGCGACGGCCGCCGAGGCGCGCATCACCTCGAAGAGCAGGGCGCGCTGGCTCAGCGCCCACCCTTTTCCGCGCACCCCCCCCAGGTGCCAGGGGTAGGCGTACTCGTGCAGCAGGGTGACGAGGGGTATCCCGAGGTCGCGCTGGGCCGACAGCGCGGGACGCACGAACACGGGCAGTCCCCGGTAGGAGAAGGCGAAGACGGAGTAGTGGAGCAGGAGCGCTTCGGGACGGCTCTCGTGGAGCTCTCCCCTGAGCTGGTCGAGCCAGCCCCGCATCTGGGCGCGGGTACGGCGGAAGGCCGCCTCCTCGCGCCATGCCCAGTGCAGCGCGCAGTCGATGCCCTCGCTGCGTGCCAGCGCCTCGGCGAGCAGCACGGCGTGATCGCGCACGCCGCAGGTGCGGCTCAGCGAGACCCCGATCGCGCCGATGCGCTGGGGCCCGGCCTGGGCCGCCGCGCCCGCGGGCGCGGCGTCGGCCTCGTCCTCGAGGGTCTCGCTCGTGGCCATCGCGGGGTGCCTTCAGCCCCCGAGGATCTCGCCGCGATAGGCCGCGTCGATCGCCTCGGTGAGCGCGTCCAGATCGCCCGTCCTCAATACGAGGCCGAGTGCGGGCGAGTCGATCATGTCCTTCATCCCCGTATCCTCGCTCACCAGGACCGGCACACCGCAGACGAGCGCCTCGGCGGGCGCGTAGGCGAAGCCGTCCTCGTATGCCGGGTGCACGCACAGCGCCGCCGTCTTCAGCGCCTGCAGCGGATCGCCCGGCGCCGAGCTGATGCGCGGGTCGGCGGCGCAGGCCTCTTGCACGAAGCGTCGCATGCCCCGCGTGCTCCAGCCGCCGACGAGCACGAGGCGCATGTCCGCATGTGAGAGACGCCGGAAGGCGTCGATAAGCAGCGGGACCCCCTTGTGCACCGTCAGGCTGCCGCTGTAGACGATCTCGAACGACCCCCCGGGCGATCGTTGGTTGCCGCAGTCGAAGCGCGGGTCCGGAGTGAGGGGGAACCAGGCCAGCCGCTCCTCGGAGAACCCCTCCTCGATGAACGACTCGCGGATATAGCGCGATGCCACGTAGAGGACGTCGGCACGGTCGTATTCGGCCAGATTGCGTCGCAGCATCCACCTCGTCCACGACTCCTCGAGCGGGTAGCGCTTGCGGGCCAGCTCGTGCTGACGCGCGACCCGGCGCATGTGCGAGTTCGCCGACACCAGCCCGAGCGAGCCGTAGCGCGCCCGGCGGGCCACCCCAAGCTGGGCGAGCGCCTGGCCGTTGAAGGCGATCAGGTTCCCGGCTGCCGGCAGGCGCCGAGCGGCGTGCCTGTCGAACCCGCTGGCCGAGGCGAGCGCGCGCAGGCCGGGCGGGAGCGGACCGGGCATGCGCTCCGCGAGGCTCGCCAGGCCCCAGATGTCGGCGCCGCCGCCCGGGAGCCGCCGGCTCGGCGGGGGAGCGCCGTCGGCGGCGGGGCCGACGATCGCCGTGGCCGGAGAGCCGCGTCGCCCCAGCGCGTCGATGATCTCCTGCACGTGGCGCCCGAGCCCGCCCGTGCCCAGGGGCGCCGAGCAGGAGACGGTGACCGCGCCGTCGGGGAGCTCGGCGCACTGTGCGGCCTCCATCGCCTCGCGCCACGCTCGCAGTTGCGAGCGGCCCGAGAGCCGACCCGGACTGCTCGCGTCAAGCACCGCTGCCGGCGGGCGCCTCAGAGCCGGTCATAGCCCCACAGCTTGACCAGGTCACGGCCCAGGTACTCGCTGAGCGCGTCGACCTGGCCGGTGTAGCGCAGGCGCAGCTCGTTCAGCACGTCCTCGTCGGGCTCGGGCGGCGGCCCGAAGACGTACCGGCGCTTGAGCGCATACAGGGCGCGACGGCGCGGGCCGGCGGGCGTGACCGCCTTGATCGTCTCCTTCACCGCATGCGAGACGGGGCCGCGGCCGATGCCCACGGCGTGCACGAGCTCGTTGAACCGCTGCGAGCGGGGTGCCACCGTCGGGTTCGCCTGGACGCTCGTCACGGGCGGAGAGTCGTCGACGCCGATGAAGCGGCGCACGTCGCGCACGGTTCCGTCGTTGTCAGCCCGGAAGTCGTCATAGATCAAGATCTTCACCTGCTCCGCCGGGAACACTGAGTGAAAGCGGCGGAGCTGCTCGGCGTAGCGGATGTACTCCGAGTAAAGGAGCATCTGCGGCCAGTATGTGTAACGGGGGACGTTCCGTCCCTCGCGTCGATCCTGCTCCAGCGCCGTCGCCTTGCGCAGGTCGGTCTCCACCTCGATGTACAGTTCGAGCAGCTGTAGGTGAAGTGAGTACAGGAAGCTCGCCGGCTCGCGCAGGATCGCGATGATTCGTGTCTCCGGTCTCACCTTGGCGATGTTGGCGGCGGCCGTCCTCGACCACAGATAGAAGGGAGATGCCTCGCCGATCTTCTGGGTGGCTCCCGCCCCGGAGAACCATTCGGCGTACTCGCTCAGCGTGCGCGGTGTTCCTCCTGGCCGTGGCGGTGTGTTCTCGTGCAGCTCCTCGCCGTAGAACCAAGGCTCCTTGCGTTCCGGCATGTACACCTCGGGATGGTTTCGGAGCATCTCGTAGAGCGCTGTCGTGCCGCACTTGGGATGCCCCACGATGAGAAAATCGGGGATCCGGACGCTCGCGCCCTCCTCCGAGAGGTCAATCGCGGTCATAGCCCCAGAGCCTAACAAGGTCCCGTTCCAGGTAGTCACCGAACGAGACGACCTCGGGCTTCAGACGTGCGCGCAGTTGCGCCATCAGAACCTCGTCGGGCGGCGGAGGGCTCGAGAAGACCACGTGCTGGCGCACCGCGTGAAGCGCCCGGCGCCGCAGGCGCGCCGGGGTGATCACCTTGATCGACTGCTTCACCCCGCGCGAGACCGGCCCGCGTCCCACGCCGACGGCGTGGACGGCTTCGTTCAGCAGCTGGGCGCGGGGACGGACGGTCGGGTTGGCCTGTACGGGCTGTATCGCCACCGAGTCGTCGACGCCGAGGAAGCGCATGATGCCGCGAATCACGGCGTCGTTCTCGGCGCGGAAATCCTCATAGACGATCACGTGCACGTTCTCGCGCGGGAAGACGGCGTGAAAGCGGGACAGCTGCTCGCGGTAGCGGACGTGCTGTGAGTAGAGCAGCGAGCCGGGCCAATAGGTGTGACGCGGCAGATGGTGCCCTTCGCGCCTGCTCTGCTCGAGCTCGAGCGCACGGTCGAAGCGGCTCTCGGTCTCGATGTTCGACTGGACGAATTGCAGATGCAGAGAGCGCAGGAAGCTCGCCGGCTCGCGGAAGATCGCGATCACGCGCGCGTCGGGCAGGACCTCGGCGATCGCCTCCGCGGCGGTCGGGGAGCGCAGGTACTGGGGGCTGCCCTCGCCAACGAGCTGGTCGTCGGCGGCCGCGGCGAACCAGTCGGCGTAGTCGTCGAGCGTGGCGGGGATCCCTTCGGGCCGGGGTGGCGGCCGGTCGTGCAGCTCGCGGGCGAAGAACCACGGCTCCTTGGCCGCGGGCAGGTAGATCTGCGGGTGCTGGCGCAGCATCTCGTAGAGCGCCGTCGTGCCGCTCTTGGAGTGGCCGACGATGAAGAAGTCGGGCAGCCGCATCGTGCCGCTGAGCTGCCTCGGCCGCTCTCAGCCCGCCGTCGCAGCGGCCGTCAGACGCGAGGCGCTGCGGTAGTAGTCGTTGCTCTGCTGCAGGGCGGCCTTCGTGTCCAGGCCGACGAGGCGGCCGTCGACGATCACCATCACGCGGTCGCACATCTCCAGCGTCGACAGGCGGTGCGCCACGATGAACAGCGTGAGCTCGTGGCGGATCGTGTGCAGCCCCTCCGCGATCAGCGCCTCCGACTGCGGGTCGAGCGCGCTGGTCGGCTCGTCGAGGATCAGCATCTCGGGGCCGGCGGCGAGTGCCCGTGCGAGGCAGATGCGCTGCTGCTGGCCCCCGGACACCGCGTCCGCGCGCGGCCCGACGATCGTCTCGTAGCCCTCGGGCCAGCTCATGATGTCGTCGTGGATCCGGGCCAGGCGTGCAGCGCGTTCGACGGCTTCGTCGTCGATGTCCTCGCGGTAGAAGCGGATGTTTTCCGAGACCGTGGCGTGCAGCAGGCGCGGCTCCTGGGGCACGTATGAGACCTGCCGGCGCCAGTCGTCGTCGGAGTAGCTCGCCGCCGGCGCGCCGTTCACCAGGTAATCGCCGCCCGCCGGGTCGCGCAGCCTCAGCAGGATCTGCACGAGCGTCGACTTTCCCGCGCCCGACGGGCCGACGATCCCGATCGCTTCGCCCCCGGTGACCGCGAAGCTGACGTCCGACAGAGCCGGGGTCTCGGTCTTGTAGGAGAACGACACGTTCTCGAAGCTGATCGTCTCGATCGCCGGCAGCGGCGCGTCGCCGTGGCGCTCGCGGCTGTCCTGGTAGCGCTCGATCGTCTGCTGGGTCCGCTCGATGAACGGCAGCGCCTGGACCAGGCTCTGGTAGGAGCCCTGCACCGCCTGGCCGGTCGTGCCGGCGCGCAGCAGCACAAGGATCACCGCCCCGAGCGAGCTCGCGTGGTGCGCGCCGACCAGGTACAGGCCCGCGATGCCGACGAGCAGCATCACGTAGATGACGCTCTGGTACAGGCTGGTGACGAGACGCAGCAGAACCTGTGAGCGGTAGAAGTAACCCTGGGATTGCATGACCAGCTGACGGATCGTCCCCCGCTGCGCAGAGCCGGCGCCGAACACGTGGCTCTCCTCGGCCACGCGATTGCTCTCTGCGATCCCGCCGGCGTAGGCGACCTGGGCCCTGGACAGGGCGTGCGCCATGCGACCGCCGCTGGCCCGCAACGGGCGCAGCCCCGCGAACAGCGCCATCGAGAGCGCGCCCACCGCGAGCGCCGCCACCGGGTTGAGCACGAAGGCGGAGGCCATCAGCACCACGAACTGGAGCGACGAGTTGACCAGGCTGGTGGTGCCGACGGCGCCGCTCACGGCCTGCATCACCTGGCTGGTCATGACCTCCTGGAGCTGCCCCTCCTTGTCGCGCGACTGCACGTCCCACGAGGCGCGGTTGAAGGCGTCGAACAGTTCGAGCCTGAGCTTCGCCTGGACGTCGGCTGCGATTCGCGCCGACAGGGTTGCGAGCGGGACCTGCAGGATCAGGCGCACCAGGCACAAGCCGAACCCGATCAGGATCAGCGTGCCCGTGCCCTCGTGCAAGTTGAGCGAGGACAGCACGCCCTGGTGCGCACTGGTGCCGTGCGAGCCCTTGCTGACCACGGAGGTGGCGAGCTCCGCGACGAGCGCGAGCGTGGCGGCTTCGGTCAGCCCCGACAGGATCGAGAGCGCCGCCAGGGCGACGATCATCCACCGGTGCTCACCGATCAGGAGGTTGAGACGACCACGCATCGACGCCGGCGGATCCCCGCCGGCGTCCTCAGGCGACCGCCAACGCGCGATCATCGCCCTGTTTTCGAAGCTTCCCCGCGGCCAAGCGGCGGCCGGGTCCGGCGAACCAGTATCCCGCCACGCCGATCGCGAAGAAGAAGTACGGCCCGTCGATCGTGCTGCCGCCCAGGAACCCCGTCGTGCCCTCGATCAGCAGCGGCGGGAACGCCGCCAGCGCGCCCGCCAGGCAGACGGCCAGGTCCGGATCCTTGATGCGCCGCATTCCCATCGCCACGATCAGGCTCACGTAGACGACCATCGCCGGCCACAGCAACAGTCCGGGCACCCCGAGTTCCTTGATCAGCACGTTGTATTGGGTCTCCGAAGTCAGGCCGTGGCCTTCGAGCAGGTCGTCCGATTTGCCGCCCAGTCCTCCCACCGGCCCGCTGTTTCCGAGCCCGAATCCGAACGGCGCAGCCTCTGCGTACTTCGGGATTTTGTCCCATGAGCTTTCCTTGTGCAACGTCGTGCTCGAACCGGTGCTCAGGGTTTCGAAGCGGCTGAACGTGCCCTTGTTCAGCGTGGACACGAGCACGGCGCCCACCGGGATCATCAGTAGCAGGACCCCGAGCAGGGCGAGCATCGTATTGGTGAAGCGTCTGCCGCTGAGCGCGACCAGCCCCATGAACACGACCACCCCCAGGGCCGCTCCGATCGTCGCCAGCCTCCCCAACCCGACCATCACCGCGACAGCCGCGCCCAGGCACAGGAGCGCCGCGAACCATCTTTTCCTCCCGGTCGACAGGACCAGCAGCGCCAGGCACATCGGCAGGGCGATGTGGCCGACGGCGCCGCTGAACCCGGCGTCGGAGCCCAGCCCCGGCGGGCGCACGTGGGCTTCGCCTTCGGTGAAGAAGACCCGGCCCGAGCCGGTTCCTTCGGAGGGGTGGATCAGCGCGGCGTAGCCTGGACCCCAGCTGGCCAGCTGATTGGGCGAGAGCGTCGTCTGATACGCGGCCACGACCCCGTTGAGCAGCGCGATCACGCCGAACAGGATGAACAGTTTGCGGAAGCGATCCTTGGAGCGCATCAGCACGTACCCGAAGAAGAAGAAGGGCACGTACTGCAACTCCTGGCGGAAGCCGCCGGCGATGTGAAGGAGGTTTTCGGTCCGTGGGTTGAAGGCGTTTGCGACGACGAGCACGACCCACGCGATCACCAGGCCCGAGAGCTCGGGCAGCCGGATCTTCTCCCTGCGAACCAGGATTCGCATCAGCGCACCGGCGGCGACGGCGAGGATCACCACGTCCTGCAGCGACGCGGTGAGTTCGCGGGCCCCGAAGAACATCTTCACCGGCCCGTTGATCAGGCCCAGGTAGATGATCACCAGGGCGACCGTGACCTCCAGGCGCGTGCTGACCATCAGCACGATGACCCCGATCAGGCCCGCGATCGCAGCGAGTACGACGAACAGGTTCAGTCCGGGCAGCCCGATCGTGATGGCGATCGCGGTGAGGGCCGGGATCAGCGCGCCGAGGCCGACGATCAGGAGGTCGTCGAAGCGCCGGCGCAGGACCAGCGGATGGGGGATCGAGGGGCCCGCCGACGAGCGCAGGCGCGCGGGGCCGATCATCACTTCGCCCTGCGCGACCAGGCCCGCTGCTTGGAGGTCGAGAGCCCGTAGCGCTTGAGCTCCGCGCTGCTCGCGTAGTTCGCAACCGTTCCGATGACCGGGGCGTAGAGGGGATGGTCGAGCATCTGCGCGAGGCGCTGGGTCGAGGCCAGACGCGAATGCCCGACCCGGACTATCACCACCATGCCGTCGACGACGCTCATCAGGGGCAGCACGTCGCTGAACTCCAGCGGCGAGGGAGCGTCGACCAGGACGTAGTCGAACCGTTCCGCCAGCGAGCGAAGCAGCGTGGGGACCGTTTCCTGGGCCAGCAGCGCCGGCGGGTTGGGCTCGGAGCGATCGCCGCCGAGCAGGAACAGCGAGCCGACGTGCGTCTGGGTGACGGGGGCCGCGCCGATGCCGTCGATGTCCATGTCGAGCGGTTCGGCGGCATGCGCGGGCAGGACGCGCTGCATCGCCTCGTCTGCGTCGAGCCTGCCCCTCAACACCTCGGCCAGCAGGCCGTCCCCTTCGACGCTCAGCACGCGCTCCTGCACGGGCCGGCGGAAGTTCGCCTCCACGACCGCGACGCGCTCACCGGCGTCGCGCTGCACGAGAGCGAGGTCGGCGACCAGCGTCGACTTGCCGTCGCCCGGGTCGGGGCTGACGACCAGGATCACCCGGGGGCGCTTCCCCGACGCGGCCGTATCCGGATCGATCGTTCCGGTCATCTGCAGGGCGTTGTGAAGCCGCCGCAGCGGCTCGAGCAACTGGTTGGACGGGCGCGACGCCCCGCCTTCGCGGACGACCGGGCGCGAGACCTTCGGCAGCACGCTCAGCATCGGCACGCCCATCGTCGCTTCCACGGTCTCCAGCGAGCGGACCCGGCGGTCCAGGCGGCTCAGCGCGTAGGCCGCGATCGCCGCCAGGACGAGGCCGATGATGAAGCCGAACTCGGCGTCCTTTTTGGGCTTCGGCGAGAGCAGCAGGGCCGACGAGGCCTTCGCCGGCTTGATCTGCACGGCCGTCGGCGTCGCGAGGGTCGATTCGAGTTCGTTGATCTTGGTGCTCAGGTTCGCGGCCTGTATCACGCTGGCCGCGCTCTGGCCGCTCTTTCCGGTGCTCGCGGCGCCGTGTTCCTTGCTCGTGGATTTCGACGCTTCCTTGCTCGCCGCGGCGGCTTCGATCCGTGCGAGCTGTACGCGGCTTATCGCGATCGCCTTGCGGATCGCTCGTTCACGTTTGGTTTCCTGTCGCTTGATGTAAGTCTGCGCGACCAGATTGGCGAGCAGCGCTGTGCCCTTGCGGGTGTGACCTTCGACGGTGATCGTCACGAATTCCGTTTTTTCCGGAACCTTGGCGTGCACCTTGGCCGACTTCACGAGGCCCGCCTTGTGTTCCGCGCGCAGTTTGTGGCGCACTTCTTCGAGCACGATCGAGCTGATGATCGCCGACTGACCCGAGAGGTTCGCACCACCTTTGCGACTGGCCGATTTGCTGCCCGTCGGGAGCTGTTCTTCGGCGCTCGCGCCGAGGAACACCTGCGTGGAGGTCTGGTAGGTGGGACGCTCGCGCCTGTAGTACAGGTAAGCCGCTGCCGCGACGACGATCGCGACGGCAAGGATCAACCACTTGCGCCTCCAGATCGGAGCGAAGATGGAGGTGGCATCGCTGGTTTCGGTCATCGACGTCAGGTCCGTCCGTCGTCAGGGCCCGCAATCTTATGCGCAGGCATTACTCAAACCTAAAGGGTAGCCCCCGGAAGGCCCGCGGCATAGCGCTTGGACGCGACGCAAGCGTCCTGTCACCTACGGCCGCCGCGGCGCAGCGGAAGGTAGCACGCCGGGGTGCGCCGGGGCGCCGGCACAACGCGGCTCGGGAGGACCCCGGAACGCCTCGGCCGGGTGGCGTGCGATCAGGCCGGCCGGCCTGCGATCCCCTAGTATGCGCGCCGTGCAACACGCGCGCGTCCTGTGCTTCGCGACGCAGGGCCACGACCACATCGAGGGCGAGCGGATCAGGGTCATGCTCGAGCCGCTCGGGGCCGAGAGCTACCGCTTCGAGCGCGCGCACAAGCTTCGCTCGGCGATCGGACTGCTCAGGGCCGCGCGCTCGGAGCGGCCGGAGCTGATCGTGATGGAGGGCACGGGCACCGCCGGCGGGCTGCCGCTGCTGCTGCTGCGCTCGCTGCTCGGCATCCCGTTCATCGTCTCCAGCGGCGATGCGGTCGGGCCGTTCCTCGGGCTGCGCTCGCCGTTGCTCGGCTTGATCGGTGGAGCCTACGAGCGCCTGCTGTGCCGAGCCTGTGCGGGGTTCGTGGGCTGGACCCCGTATCTGGCCGGGCGGGCTCTCACCTTCGGGGCACCGCGGGCGATGACGGCGCCGGGATGGACGCGTAGCGAGCCTGCGCCGGGGGCCCGGGCGGAGATCCGCCGGAGCCTCGGCGTGGGCGAGGAGACGATCGTCGTCGGCCTGGTCGGCTCGCTGCACTGGAATCCCAGGGTCGAGTACTGCTACGGCGTCGAGATCGTGGAGGCGGTCCGTCGCGCCGGGCGCGAGGACGTCGTCGCCTGCATCGTCGGCGACGGCGACGGCAGAGCTCGGCTGGAGGCGCTCGCCGGTGAGGACCTCGGTGGGCGCGTCCTGCTCCCCGGTCGCGTCCCGCCCGAGCGCGTGCCGGACTACCTCGCCGCGTTCGACGTCGGCAGTCTGTCCCAGAGCGTGGACCGGGTGGGCTCGTTCCGGTACACGACCAAATTGAGCGAGTACCTGGCAGTCGGCCTGCCGATCATCACGGGTCAGGTGCCCGCCTCATACGACCTCGACGAGGGCTACATGTGGCGCCTGCCCGGGAGCGCCCCCTGGAGTCCGACCTACGTCGACGCGCTGAGCGCGCTGCTGGGCACGCTGACGAGGGTCGAGGTCGCCGACCGCCGCGATGCCGCCGTCGCCGCGGGCCGTGGGCAGCTGTTCGACCGAGCTGCCCAGCAGCGGCGGATGAGCGCGTTCGTCGAGGACATCCTGGCCTCGCGCCGCAGCTCCGGGTGAGCCGCCCGCTCAGGAGTCGCCGGCGCGCGGGGTGATGCTGGCGTAAAGCTCCTGGTGGCGCTGGACCATCTTCTCCCAGCTGTACTCCAGCGCGGAGCGGCGCGCCGCCTGCCCGAGCCGGGCTCGCAGGGCCGGGTCACCGGCGAGCTCCTCCAGCCGCGCGGCGATGTCAGCCGCGTCGCGGCTGATCAGGTAGCCGTTGACGCCGTCCTGCACGAGCTCGCGGACGCCGTTGACCGGCGTCGCCAGGATCGGCAGTCCGGCGGCCGCCGCCTCGAGTGCGACCAGCGGAAAGGCCTCGTAGCTGGAGGGGAAGACGAGCGCGTCGGCCAGCTCGTACAGCGGCGCCACGTCGCGGGAGACGCCGATCCAGTGCACCGCGTCACCAACTCCCTGGCGCGCCGCGAGCGCCCGGTATCTCTCCACGTCGCCCTTGCCGACCACGAGCAGGTCCCAGCCTGCAGCTCCGCCCAGCGCGGCGATCGCCGCATCGAGCCCCTTGCGCTGCCACTCGCTGCCGACGAAGATCGCCACCAGCCGCTCCGCCCCGATGCCCAGGGTGCTGCGCAGCTCCTCCGCCTCGGCGGCTCGAGCGCCCGGCTTGAAGGCGTCGACGTCGACGCCGTTGGGGATCGTGATCGCGCGGTCGGCGAAGCGCGGGAAGTAGCGGCGGATCTCCGCGGCCACTCCGTCCGAGACACAGACGAAGCGCCGAGGATCGTTCCGCGGGAAGCAGACCCGCTCGGCGACCCGCCCCAGCAGCGCTGAGGCCCACGCGTTGAGTCGAAAAGGCCAGCTGTCGCGGCTGGGCGTCGCCGGGCCGACCTGCTGGCAGTAGTGGACGCCGACCAGGTCGACCTTGTTGAGCAGGATCGCGCCGGTCGAGAGCACGATCCCGCGCCGGTGCCGCGCCACCACCAGCGAGCCGAACAGCACGAACCACGGGTAGCTGAGGACGAACGGCCGCTGCGGTCCCCGCACGCGATGGAAGCTCACGCCCGAATCGGCCGGCAGCTCGCACTCGTAGGCCACGATCGTGACCGCGTAGCCGCGGCGGCGGAGCCCGAGGGCCAGCTCGGTGAGGACGCGCTCCATGCCGCCGACCGGACCGACGTGCTGGGCGACGATCGTCACCTCGCCGGCCGCCCGGGAGTCGGGGGCGCGGGGGCTCATCGTGCTGGGCTCTGCGCGGCGATCGGTTCGAGCGCGGCGAAGAAGCGCCGTTGCACCGCGCCGTCCGAGTAATCGGCCTCGAAGCGGTGCAGGCCGGCGCGCCCGAGGCGCTCGCGCAGCTCGGGCGAGTCGAGCAGAGGCTCGATCGCGGCGGCCAGGTCCTCCGGCGAGCCGGAGCGGGCGAGTATCCCGGTGCGACCCGCCAACACGATCTCCGCGGGCCCGCCGGCGTCGACCGCGACGACCGGCAGCCCCGCGGCCATCCCCTCCACCAGCACGATCCCGAACGGCTCTCGCTCGGAGGCGTTCACGAGCACGTCCATTCGCGCGATATAGGGCCGGGCGTGGGGCACCTCGCCGGTCATCGTCACCGCGTCCGACAGGCCGAGCTCCTCGATCGTCCGCGGCAGCGAGGCGGCGTACTCGGGCGAGAGGCCGTAGGAGTCCCCGCCGACGATCAGCAGGTGTGCGTCGTGCCCGCGCCCGCGAAGCAGCGCGATCGCGGCCAGCAGCCGGTCCTGGCCCTTCCACGGCTGCAGCCGGCCGACGATCCCGACGACGGGCACGCCCGGGGGCAGCTCGAGTGAAGCCGGACGCAGGTCGGCGGGGACCGGCTCGGCGCCGGCCGGGATCACGAGCGTCGGACGCGGCGGGCGCATCAGCGCCTGCGCGCGGGCGGCGTCCTGCGAGTAGCAGGCGATCGCCGCCGCCGGCAGCGCGTTTGCGATCCGCTCGAGCCAGGTCTGCACCGCGACCGAGTGCTGCCACCAGACGACCCGCCGGCGCATGCCGACGAGGCACGCAGCGGGCGAGCCGTAGACCTGGGTTTTGGCGGCCCAGTTGAGGATCACGTCGGGGCGCCGGCGTCTGAAGATCGCGGCGAGGCGCAGCACCGTCGCCAGCCATCGATGCAGCTGGCGCACCCGCCCCGCCTCGATCACCTGGACCCGCAGGCCCGCGGCGGCGAGCTCGCGCGGCCAGGGCCCGTCCTCGAAGAACACGAGCTCGACCTCGTGACCGCTGTCCGGCACGCCGTCGAGGATCGTCTGCAGCATCGCCTCGGCGCCCCCCAGCCGCTCGGGCCAGGGCACTGTGACGAGGATCCGCATCGCTCAGCCTGCGGGGCGCACGGCGCGGAGGGCTACGCACAGGTACGGGTAGCCGAGCATCGCGCTGAGGCGGCGGTCGAACGCGACGAGCGGCCGCAGCGGCAGCACCACGAGCCAGGCCGGCAGCAGCCCGAAGCGCGCGGTCAGACGCCGCATCAGGTCGATCAGCTTCTGGGAGATCACGCCTGTCACGAACGACTGCTCGACCACCTGCAGCCCGGCCGCGTCGGCCAGCGAGGCGATCTGCTGTTGGGAGTAGCCGAAGCGAACGTGCGAGCCGTCCTCCACTCCGCTGGGGTGGGGATCCTCGGTCCAGAGCGGGCGGTGACGGTCGAACGGGGTGCTCAGCAGCAGCTCTCCGCCCGGCTCGAGCATCCGCGCCAGCGAGCGCATCAGGCCGCCGTCGTCCTTGAGGTGCTCGATCGTCTCGAGGCAGATGATCTGGTCGAACTGCCCCAGCGACTCGCGCTTGGCCTCGAGCTCGCGCAGGTCGAGCATGCGGAAGTCGATCCCCTCGATGCCGAGCGCGTCGGCTCTGCGCCGTGCGGCGTCCTGCTCCTCGGGGGAGAACGAAGCGGCGACTACGCGGTTGCCGCGCGTCGCGGCGTACATGCTGAATGCGCCGTTGCCGCAGCCCGCGTCGAAGGTTCTGAGGGGGCCACCCCGCAGTCGCGACCGCAGCCACAGCCAGCGGTCGAGCACCGCCGTGTCACCCTGGACCAGCAGAAGGCGCCAGCCGCAGGCTCGGAGGATCAGGTCGCGCATCGGCGGGATCGTATCCGACGCCTGTGGGCGCAGCCGGCGTTTGCGGCGCCGGCGCAGGCCCGCCCGCAGGCCGGGACGCTGTACGCTTCGCGATCGATTTGGCGCCGACCGAGCACAACGCCGGGATCGACAGCTCCATCACGCTCGTTCACGACTACCTGTTGGTGATGAGAGGCGCAGAGCGGACGTTCGCTGCGATCGCCGACGCCTACCCCGCCGCCCCGATCTTCACACTGCTCTACGACGAGGAAGGGACGCGGGGACGTTTCGCGGCGCATCGAGTGACGGCTTCGGCCCTGCAGCGGCTGGGCGCGAGCCAGCGCAACTTCAGACGACTGCTGCCTCTCTACCAGCCGGCCGTGGAGCGACTGGGGCTGCCACCGGGCGAGCTGGTGCTGAGCAGCAGCAGCGCCTTCGCCCATGGTGTCCACGTCGGCCCGGACACCGTTCACATCTGTTACTGCCACGCACCCTTCCGCTACGTGTGGACCGAGCGCGAGCGGGCGCTCGGCGAAGTGCCGGCGGCGCTGCGCCCCGCGCTCGCCCTGCAGCTGAGACGGATGCGCAGGTGGGATCTCCGGGCCAGCCGCCGTGTCGACCGCTATATCGCGAACTCGCGCGTCACCCAGGAGCGGATCGCGCGCTTCTACGGACGGGAGTCGACGATCATCCATCCGCCCGTGGAAACCGAGCGCTTCCACGTCGGGCAGCCGGGGGACTCGCTGCTGATCGTCTCGGAGCTGGTCTCGCACAAGCGGGTGCACATCGCGCTCGAGGCGGCCCGCAGGGCCGGCGCACCGGTTCAGGTGGTCGGCTCGGGGCCCGACCAGGCGATCCTGACCGAGGCCTATCCGGACGCGACGTTCCTGGGCCGCGCCGGCGATGGGGAGCTGGCCGAGCTGTATGCCGGGGCGCGCGCCGTGCTGGTACCCGCGATCGAGGAGTTCGGCATCACGGCGGTCGAGGCGCAGGCGGCCGGTCGCCCGGTGATCGCGGCGCGTGCCGGTGGCGCCCTGGAGACCGTGCTGGACGGCGAGACGGGGCTGCTCGCCACGCCCGATGACCCCGAGTCGTTCGCCGCGGCGATCCGTGGACTGGACCGTCTCCCGTTCGTCCCCCGGCGCGCGGTGGAGCACGCCGGCGAGTTCTCGACGGCGAGGTTCCACGCCCGCCTGGCGGAGCTGGTCGAGCAGGTCCGAGAGCGGCGCCTCCTCGACATCGCAGCCCGGTCTCGCTGATCCCCCTCGGGGCTCGTTGCGGCCTGCCCGGAACACCCCCAGCACGGCCGGGCCGGATGGAATTCGACTGCTAGAGTCCCGGCCCGCATGACCCCGGCGAAACCGCTTCGCATCGCATGGCTCGGCAGCGTCCCGCTCGATACGGGGGGCGCCCCCGGCGTGGTGACCGAGCTGCTGGACGGTCTCACCCAGCTCGGTCATCAGATCGACTGCTTCTTTCCGGGCTCCGGTGAACACATCTCGTCGCGCTTTCAGGAACGGGAGAATCCGACCTTCATATGGGGCCATGGCGGCTGGAAGTGGGACCGTTGGTACAGCCGCACCAAGCTGGCGACGTTCGCGTCGGGTCTGTTCGCGCGCGCCGCCGGCCAGCTGCGCCTGCGCCGTGAGATCGTCCGCAGGCACCGTGAGCAGCCTTACGACCTGATCTACCAGAACTCCACGATCGAGTCGCTCGGCGTGCCGGCGAGCCTGCTGCGCTCGGTTCCGCTGGTGGTGCGTCCCGACAGCCATCAGGCCGGCGAGCTCAGATGGCTGATCGCCGAGCGGAAGCTCGCGTTCAGGTGCCAGCCTCGCCACACCTTCTTCGCGGTCGCCGCGATCATGGCGGTCCGGACCGCGGTCCAACGCGTGAGGATCCGTCGCGCGAGCCTGCTGATCTGCATCAGCACCGTGTTCCGCGACCACATGGTCCACGACTACCGCTTTCCGCTCGAGAAGACCGCGGTCGTCACCAATCCCGTGCGACTGGATCGCTTCGTACCCTCGCAGCGACCGCCGGCCGAGCCGCCGCTCGTGCTCGTGCCCACGCGACTGTCGGTGCGCAAGGGACTCGAGGACGTCGTGGCGGTGGCCAGGTTGCTTCGGGAGCGTGAGGCGGGCGTCCGGATCAGGGTGATCGGAGGTCCGAGCACGTGGTCGGACTACACCAAGCTGCTCGACGACCTGCCGGCCGAGAACAGCGAATACGGCGGTCGCACTCCGCCATCCGGAATGCCGGCGGAGCTCGAACGCAGCGACATCGTGCTGCTGGCGAGCAAGTACGACCCGTGCCCGATGTCGGTGCTGGAGGGACTGGCGGCAGGGGTCCCGATCGTGGCGACGAGCGAGGTCGGCTCGATCGAGGGCATCGACGGTTCTGTCGTCGCGGAGGTCCGGCCGGGCGACGTCGACGGCATGGCGACGGCGATCGTGACGATGCTCGAGCGTTTGCGGGCGAACCCGACCGAGACGCGAACGATGGCTCGTGCGGAGGCCGAGCGGCGTTTCGCGCCGGCGACCGTCTGCCAGCAGATCTCCGACGCGCTCGAGCAGCTCGTCGCCGGCCGAGCACGCCGCTGAGGCGGCCACGCTCGCTGCTCGGCGCTCCGAGGGTCGGGGCCTGCGCGGGCTAGAGGCCGCGGCGCCCGACGACGTGCGGGACGGTGCGCAGCAGGATCTTGATGTCGGTCCAGGGGGACCAGTTGGCGACGTACAGGTAGTCGATCGCCACCATCTCGCGCAGCGGCACGCGGGCCGGGCCGAGGATCTGCCACGGGCCGGTCATGCCCGGCATCAGCTCGAGGCGACGCCGGTGCCAGCCCTCGATCCGCTGGTCCTCCTCGATCACGAGCGGGCGCGGCCCGACCAGGCTCATCTCGCCCCGCACGATGTTCAGCAGCTGGGGCAGCTCGTCGAGCGCGGTGCGACGCAGCCAGCGTCCCACACGCGTCACGCGCGGGTCCTCGGCGATCTTGAAAAGCCCCTCCATCGCCTCGTTCTGGTCGCGCAGGGAGTCCTTCATCGACTCGGCCTCGGGGACCATCGTGCGGAACTTCAGCATGTTGAAGCGCTGACCGTGCCGACCGACGCGCAGCTGCCGGAAGAACACCGGCCCGCGGCTGTCCAGCTTGATCGCGATCGTGATCCCGATCAGCAGCGGCGAGACCGCCAGCAGCCCGATCGAGGCGCCGATCAGATCGAACCAGCGCTTGAAGGCCGCCGATGAGCGGGTCAGGTCGAAGCGCCGCACACCCATCACGGTGACGCCGTGCAGGTCGTCGAACTCGACCGAGGAGCCGACGACCTCGAGCAGCCTCGGCACGACGCTGACACGCACGCCGACCGCCTTCAGCGTCCGCACGAGGTTGAGCATCTCCCCCGCGTCGGCGCTCCGCGGCGCGATGATGGCGCGGTGCACGTCCAGCGTCTGGGCGAGGTCGCGGATCTCGGCCAGACGCGACTCCGAGAAGGAGTCCGAGTACCATGGCGCGACCTTGTCGAGATCGAGGTGCGCGACGACCGTCGCCCTGACGCCGCCGCCGCACTCCAGCTTGGAGCGGATCGTCGCGGCGGACATCTCGTCGCCGATGAACAGGCAGCGCTCGGCGGGAGCCAGCGCCAGCGCCAGCGTCCGGGCCACCGAGCGGCACAGGATCAGCAGCACCGCCAGCGAGATCCACAGGATCAGCGCCGCGTGGCGCCCCAGCGCGCCCTGGACGAGCAGGTCCCCCGACAGCCAGGCGACGACGGTCACCAGCGTGGCGAGCTGGAACAGCTTGGGCGCCTCGTCGAGCGTCGTCTTGCGCAGCAGCGTCTCGTCGCGGTCGTACAGGCCCGTCAGCTTGGCCGCGATCAGCAGGATCGGGACCTCGACCGCGCTCGCCCAGGTCAGCTCGAGCGGACGGCTGGAGAGCAGCAGCGTGATCGCGAACGCACCGGCCAGCGCCACGAGATCGGCGACCGCCAGCATCCGTCGAAACAGGGCGTCGCGCCGCATCGATGCGGCCGGCCCCCGCACCTCGGCGATCCCCGAGACGAGCACGCGCCTGCGTGCCGCCAGCCCGAGAAAGCCGCGCGGTGTGGGCTCCGCCAGCGGCGGCGCGCCCCAGGCCACGCCTGCCTCCGATGGATTCCCCGTCTCGACACTCATCGCGTCTCCCCGCCTCCTTGCTCGCCTATCCGGCCCCCGCGAATAGTGGATCAACCAACCCCAACAGTTGTCGAGATTCCGTGATCGCTCTAAGGGGGGGCATCATAAACAGAGGGCACACCTAAAGCAAGGTCTATACCGGCTCCAAGCGGAGGGCGGGCCGTTGCGGGCCGCCCGAGCTCACTCGATCTCGGGGTGCGGCGTGACGTCGGTCGGTAGCGATGTGACCGCCGGGACGGGGCTCTGCCAGGGCCGCTTGCTGAGCAGCCAGGCGATCGCCACGGCCAGCAGCATCGCGCACAGGACCCAGCCCAGGGTTTCCGTGTCGAGGCCGATGTACTTGAGCCCCGAGGCGGCTATCACGAACGTGATGACCGGCCTGATGTAGCGATCGGGGGCGGTCGAGGACAGCGTCGAGCCGATCAGCACGGCCGGCACGCTGCCCAGGATCAGCGAGACGGTCACGCCGAATTCGACGTGGCCGAAGATCAGCGCGCCCAGCGCCGCCGCCAGGGTCAGCGGCACCGCCTGGGTCAGGTCGGTGCCCACCAGCTGGTTGGCACCCAGCATCGGGTATAGGAACAGCAGCAGGATGATCATCAGCGAGCCGGCTCCGACCGAGGTCAGGCCGACGATCACGCCGCCCAACAACCCGATCGCGACGGTCCGCGCGGGGAGCACGGCGATCCCGTGGACGACACCTTCTCGTTCCTGGCCGCTGCGTCGATCGAGCACGTAGCGGAGCGTCATCGCGGCGGCGCCGACCAACAGCGCTACGCCCAGCAGCGTCTCGATGTTCGTCTGCGCCGATTTGCTGTTCCCCATCAGATGGAGGAGGTAGGTGCCCAGGAAGGCGGCCGGCACCGAGCCGATCACCATCCACTTGACCAGGCGCAGGTTGACCGTGCCCTTGCGCAGGTGCACCCCGGCCCCGAAGGGACGCATGCAGACGGCGGCGACGAGATCGCTGGAGATCGCCGCCGACGGCTTGACGCCGAACAGCAGGATCAGCATCGGCGTCATCAGCGCGCCGCCCCCCGCCCCGGTCATGCCGACCAGGAAGCCGATGATGGCGCTGCCAAGGACGATGTACGGATCGATGTGCATGTGGATCAGGGGTCGGCGAAGCGCGTCCAGCAGTCCCGCCGAGGCGTGCCGCGTGCTCTCCCTCGCCGAGCAAGATACCAATGTTCCTCACGTAGTCAGCCGTCATTGCCCGAGAACTGGGCAATTGCCCGAGATGGCGCGTGGTTCTCCCTGAATCGCCGGGGCACGCGGGCGCCGGCGATCGCGCGCTCGCTGCCGTAGACGCACCTCGAGAGCGAAGAGCCGCTTAACAAGCTCGGCCGGCCCGCCCCATCCGTGGGCGAGCCGGCCGATCAACACCGCCTGCCGTCTATGGCCGGCGTGCGGGCATCCGCAGATGCCTCAGCCCGTGATCAGTTCGATCCCTTTCTGGGCCTCCGGCAGGAGCTGCGAGGGGAGCGCGGTGTAATCGTGCAGCTTGATTTCCTTCGCTCCGCCCTTGCTGCTCAGAATGTAGTCCTCGTAGTCGATCACCGTCTGAGCCTCAGCGGCGCTTCCGCCGGTGAACGCCTCGTAGTTCGTCAGCACGAGGTCGTAGGTCAGGCCGCACAGCGCGTAGCTCTTCGATTCGCCCTTTGCGGTCACTTCGTTCCAAGGCGAGTCCACGGTCGGCGGCGGGAAGGTCCCTTTGCCGTTCGAGAATTCGGTGTCCTTGCAGTTGGATTCGTCGACCGCAGGTACGTCTTTGTTCTTCGACGGATCCTCGTACTTGCGCGTGATTTTCACGCCTTTGCTGCTGCTTTTTTCCTTTTTGCTGCTTTCCAGCACGACCCAGAAGCGCGAGGCGCTCTGGCCGGTGAAGCCGCCGTTGGCGGGGTTGCGGGCGTCCGCCAGGTTGGCGTAGCCGATCGAACCCGGGTCTTTGGCAACCGTTTTGAGGAGGCCGGGGCCCGTTTCGGTTTCGGCGTGTTTGACGTTGGCAGCCGACGGCCATTTGGTGCTCAGCGAGCCTTCGCCGAGTTCCGCCCACGTGTGTTCAAGGGCATCTTCGGAAAGCATCGGTTTGTCGTAGGACAGGTTCAGGAACTTCTTGAAGATGTGCGTCGTGCCAGAGCTGTCCAGACGGACGATCGGGGTGATCGCGTCGGTCGCCGGCGTGCAGCCCGCACCCGTCAGGGTGTTGCCCGCGCCTTCGACTTCGGTGATCTGCTGCCATTTCGTGATCGTGCCCTGGTAGATCCCCTCGAGCGTCGACTGGTTCAGACCGAGACGGCCTGCGGCGACTTTCGAGTTGGCGGTGCAGTTTTCGGGAAGGTTGACGACGATCGCCACCGCGCCCTGCAGGACCGGGATGGTCAGCAGCTTGCTTTCCTTACCTTCTTCGACGTCTTTTTCGACGGCTTCTTTTTCGGACAGGTTCACCGTGTTGTCGGTGCCAACGAAGCCGACCGTGCCGAACTTGTGTTCTTTGGACCATTCCTTGTAGCCCGCGCCGCTGCCGATCGAGCGGTATTTGATCGTCGGGCCACCGGGGCAGCCGGCCGTTTTGTTCGCCGAGAAGCCGGGGACCCAGACAGCCTGGGCTTCGGCCTGCAGCGAGGAGCCGGCGCCTTCGGTGTTCTCGCCCAGACAGTGACCCGGGAGAGCTGCGCTCGCGACGCTCGGCGCCACGAACGCGGCCACCGAGGCCGCCGCGATGATGCCCGCCGAGAGCGTCCGGCGTGCGGAAAGAAACTTCATAACTCCACTACCTCCTGGTTAGCAGGTTCCTTTGCCCGGCCACGACGGAGAGCGTCCCCCGTACCCGGTTCAACCGGCGGCCATCCCTCGGCTCGCCGCACGTCAGTGTGCAGGGAGGAGTCTGTCCCACGACCCGCCTCGTTGTGTTTCCAGACCGTGACCACGAACAGCCTTCACATTTGGGTCACATCTGGGTTGCTGAGGTTCATCCGGCGTGGAGCCTGTCGCGGACTGCGGCGAGATACCGAACCTGGCGCTGCGCGTTGACAACCGCTCAACACCTCGACCTCGGCCCGAAGGTGAAGCTGCGCGAGCTCCGGGCGCGAGCGAGCGGGCGCGCGCTGCGGCCCCGCCGGCTCGCGCCCGCCCTCCACGCCGTCAGTGCTTCTTCTTGGCTGCCTTCAGCGTCACGATCGCGCTGGTCGTGTGCGCACCGCCGAGCGGGTCGTGCGCGACGATCGTGACCCGGGCGCGCACCGTGTGGAGCTTCGCGAGCAGCGCCCTGGCCTTCGCGCTGAGGTGCAGCGAGAGCACCTTCAGCTTGCCGCCCGCGATCACGAACGTGCCGCCGGCGAGCGTCAGGATCGCCTTCTTGGCCTTGGCGCCATGTGCCGAGCCGGCCGCGACCGCGGTCAGCGTCTTCAGCGTGACCGTCCCGGAGCACTGGGTCTCTTCGCCCGGGCAGCTCAGCTTCAGGCTGAAGGCGCCGCTGGCCGGCACCGTCAGCGCGGTGCCCGAGATCGTGACGATCGGGACGGGTTTGGTGACTTCGTAGTGCTGAACGCCCCCACCGCCGCAGTCGCTGGTGCAGCCGCCACCGCCA
>JBKQOO010000203.1:0-5961 GCA_052145475.1 Solirubrobacteraceae bacterium | reverse complement strand
GTGCTCGAGGTGGAGGGTCGCAAGTCCGGCGAGTGGCGACAGACCCCCGTGAACCTGCTCCGCTACGAAGGCGCCGACTACTTGGTCGCGCCACGGGGTCACACGCAGTGGGTCAAGAACCTCCGTGCGAGTGGTCGGGGCCGGCTCCGCCTGGGACGGCGCACTGAGTCGTTTACGGCCGTCGAACGCTCCGACGACGAGAAGCCCCCGGTCCTGCGGGCATATCTGAAGAAGTGGAAGTTCGAGGTGGGGGTGTTCTTCGACGGTGTCGGACCCGACTCCTCGGACGCCGAGCTTCGCCGGATCGCACCTGATCATCCGGTGTTCCGAATCACGCCGGCCTAGGCGCCCGCCACGCCCGGGGCGGCACGACGTCGCTCAGGTTGCGACCGCGGCGGCGGCAACTTCGTGGCCGGCAAGGACCATGAGCCACAGGTAGAGGACGTCGCGCTCGAGCTCCATCAGCGAGCTGACGCGATCCTCTCGGATGTACTGCGTCGTGAGCTCGACCGCAGCGACCACGATCGCGCGCGACACGACATCGGGGACGCTCGGCAGCCCAGGCTGCTGCGCCCTTGCTCGTTCGGCGACGGTCCGGTACAGGCGCACGAAGCTCCGTAGGGTCTGCTCGCGATGCGCCAGTGCCTCGCTGCCGGCGGCCATGACCTCGAGCGTGCACGCGCGTGCCGCGTCGGGGCGCTCGCTCCAGAACCTCAGGTAGGCGCGCACGCCGTCGCGTATGCCCTCGACGTAGCTCGGCTGGCTCGTTCCCGCGGCGACCATCTGGTCAACCAGCTCGCGCGTCGTCGCGTCGTAGGCGGCGAGAAAGCAGGCTTCCTTGTTCGCGAACTGCTCGTAGAAGGTGTCGCGCGATACCCGTGCGCGGCGGGTGATGTCGCCGATCGTCGTTGCTCCGTAGCCCTTCGTCCCGACCGCTGCGATCGTCGCGGCGAGTATGCGCCCGCGCTGGTGGTTCTCAACCTGCTCGCGCGAGAGGCGGTGGGGCCCATGAGGCAGCCGTTCGATACCAGCTTGCGCAGTGGTGGACATGTTGGTACATTACTCGATGAGTGGAGGACTCGACAGTCCACCAATGCCGGGTGGACGAAAATCGACGGAGGGATGGGGAGCGATGAGGACGGACACAGGGACGCGGGCATTTCGTGGTCAACCCGACAGCCGTGTCGGGGGAAGGCGGTTTGTGAGGGGCCGCGTTCTCACAGCTCTCGCGGTGGCTGCAGTTGGAATGTGCTTCCCGGCTTCCGCCCTGGCGTCCTACAGCGTGTCACTGACCCGGACCACGGGCGGCGTCGCGAACATCTCCGGCAAAAACTTCGCCGACGTGGGATTCGGGGTCGGTTACGCACAGGCGCAGGACGGAATCTGTCTGCTCGCCGAAGCGTTCCTGACGGTCGATGGCGAACGGTCGGCCTTCCTCGGCCCAGAAGGGGTCTTCAAGAACGAAGCCGAGGGGGGTCTGCAGTTCACGAACCTCAATTCGGACCTCTACTGGACCTCGATCAAGGACGACCACGCGATCCAGAAGCTGATGAAGCTTGCCTATCCTCAGGGCCCCTCGGCGGAAGCGCGCGAAGTGGTGAAGGGGTACGCCGCCGGCTATGACGCCTACCTCAAGCAGATCGGCGGGGCGGGTGGAGTCACGTACCCCGCCTGCAAAGGTGCGGGGTGGGTGAGGCCGATCAAGCCGATCGACGTCTGGCGCCGTATCTACCAGGTCGACGACCTCGCTGGTAACTCTGCCCTCGGTCCGTACGTCGAGGCGAATCCGGCGTACGGTGAACCTGCTGCATTGGCGAGGAAGAAGAGCTTGGCGAGGAAGAAGAGCGCGCGCTCGGCCTCGACAGCGGGCATGTCGCTCGCGGAACTCGGGCGGATCGGGCACAGCAAGCTGTTGGGCTCCAACGGGCTCGCCGTCGGCAGTGAAGACGCCACCAACGGAGGCGGCGTCGTGCTGGCCAACCCGCACTTCCCCTGGCATGGCTCGGAACGCTTTTGGGAGATGAACGTCGAAATCCCTGGCACGTATCACGCGACCGGTGCGGGAATCTGGGGATTGCCCGGGATCAACATCGGGCACAACCAGGATGTCGCGTGGACGCACACCGTCTCGACGAACACGACGGTCACGTTCTGGTACCTGCCCTCCGCCGGACCGGGAAAATACAGATATGAGGGCAAGGCAGTAGCGATAAAGAAGCGCTCCGTGACGGTCCAGGCGCTGGAACACGGCGAACTGGTGCCGCGCACCGGCACCCTCTACTACAGTCACTACGGGCCGGTGTTCTGGGAGGATGGTCTGCGGGTAGCGGTCGACGACGCCAATGCCAACAACCTCCGGGGGCCCGACCAGTGGCTCGCGATAAGCAAAGCCGAAAGCGCCTCTCAGGTGATCGAATCCGAGCGGGCCATCCAAGGCGTGCCGTGGGTGAATACGATCGGTGCCGACGACCAAGGCAACGCGTTCTACTCGGAGGTCGTCGTGGCCTCGAGTCTGACGAAGGCCTTCGTTGACTCGGACTGCAATCTCGAGCCGGGGTCACTCACCGGCCCGTACATCGACGACGGTGAGTGCGAAGCGCCCGAAAGCCCGGGCGCGATCGTTCCGGGCATCCTCGCGGGCAGCGACGAGCCGGCGCTGATCCGCAAAGACTATGTCGAGAACTCGAACAACTCGTTCTGGCTCGCGAACGCGAACAGCCCGCTCACCGGGTTCTCGCCTGCGCTCGGCGGCGAAGAAGAAAACCCGGGAATGCGCGCTCAGACGGGGATCGACATGGTCGCCCAGCGCATGGGCACCTACAACAGCGGCGTCCCGACCGACGGGATCTCCGCGACGCCCGGATTCACAGCCGAAACGATGCAGGACTCGTGGACCAAATTCCGCTCGCTCCCAGCCGAGCGCGCCCTCCCGGGCCTGCGCGAAATCTGCGTGAACGCAGTGAGCGAAGACGGCGGCGTGATCAACGGCGTCAACGTCAGCGGCGCATGCCCCGTGCTCAACGCCTACGACGCGAGCGCCACGCTCGAAGACAAGGGTGGCTGGCTGTTCCAAGAATGGTTCGAACGTGCACCCAACGGCCAGGCGGGCTTCTGGGTCCACCCTTGGACAGCGAGCGACCCGGTCTACACCCCCAACACGCTCAACACCTCGCTGCAGGCGAGCAAGGAAGCGCTCGCGACAGCCGTCAGCTCGATGGAGACGCGCGGCATTCCCCTCGACGCCAGCTTCGGCGAAGTGCAGCGCGCACCGCAGGCCGGCGCGGCTCCGATGCCGGGCTGCTCGGATGGGGGCGGGTGCTACGCGGCCGTCGGATCGTCCTTCCCGACGCCCAGCTCGAAACAGGCTGAAGTGACAGGCGGCACCAGCATCGTGATGTTCACGGAACTGCAGCCCGGCCACGAACCGCTCTCGAAAGCCCTGTTGGCCTACTCCCAGTCGGAAGACCCGACTTCTCCCTACTACGAAGACCAGACCCAGCGCTTGTCCAAAAACGAATGGATCACGCTGCCCTGGACGCCGGCCTCGGTCGCCGAAGACGCGATCACTCCGACGCTTGAGCTGAAGTAGACGCGGAGGGGGGAGCGGCCCGGAAGGAGACCGGGCCGCTCCTGTGCCGCACCTCCTGGACACAGCGCGACGCTCGTCAAAACAGCGACCGAGAATCAAGCGCGGCGCCGAGGACTCCTCGAACGTCTCGGCCGTAGCCGAGGCGCTCCAAAGGTGCCCGAGACTCGCTTCCACGGTCGAGCGCGCCGGCCGCGCCTGCGGAGCTTCGCGGAGCTCTTCTGGACCCCCCACACCGACTCGAAGGACGCTTGGCAGACCGAGTATCGGTTCACGGGCGCATAGCGAGGCGCCAGCGCCGACGCGTGCTCGCGACGAGCGACGGCGCGAAGCTCGGGCTTTGCAGCCGACGCGCGTTGCGGGAAGGATTCGTTGTCAGGTGCCCCCGAGCGCGCTAGTGTCGCGTTCGTGCCCGTTGCTGTGATCGGCGCCGGCTCAGCTGGTCTTGCGGTCGCCCAGGCCCTTGCTGCCCGCGGCCTTCAGTTCACTGTGTTTGAGGCAGGATCGGGCGTCGGGGGCAACTGGCGTTACGAGAGCGACAGCGGCCGCTCGTCGGCCTATGCGTCGTTGCGCACAAACGTGTCGCGCCAGCGCATGAGCTTCCGCTGCTACCGGTTGCCGCTGCGCGGTCCGGCGTTCCTTTCCCATGTGGAGATGCTTGATTACCTCGAGCAGTTCACTGACAGGTTTGGGCTGCGTTCGCATATCCGGTTTGGCACCGAGGTGACGGAGCTCAGGCCGGACGGGGGCGGCTGGGTTCTGACAGCCGGCCCCGGAGACACGGCCCGCTTCGATGCGGTGGTCGTGGCAACCGGCTACAACTCCATCCCGCTGTATCCAGATTTGCCGGGGACGTTCGACGGTCTGGAGCTCCACAGCCACGACTACCGCACGGCTACGCCGTTTCAGGGCAGGCGAGTCGTGGTGATCGGCCTGGGATGCTCGGCGACCGAGCTGGCGTGCGAGATCTCCAGGGTCGCTCAGAGCGTCACGATCGCAACGCGCTCTGGCCGCAATATCCTCGTCCGCCGTCTTGGCCCTATGCCACTGGATTGGATCGACACACGCGCGAGCAGCCTGATCCCTTGGCGGTGGCGGCGACACCTGTTTCAGGCCGCGATCAGGATGGCGACCGGAAGCCAGACGAAGGCCGGCCTGCCAGCGCCCCCGAAGCGCCCAGGGGATGAGCCGCTGTCGGTATGCGACGACCTGCTTGCCGCCGTGCGAAGCGGACGGGTGCGAGTCGCGCCTGCCGCAGCGGCGCTGTCGGGCGACCGTGTGCGCTTCTCCGACGGCTCTGAAGAGCGCGCTGACGCGATTCTCTACGGCACCGGCTACCGGACCGAGTTCCCTTTCCTCTCACCGGAGCTTCAGCACCCGACCTACACCCGCGCTCCGCTGTATCGCGGCATTGTTTCGCTGGCCGCACCCAACCTGTTCTACGCAGGGCTTGTACACGCCCATGGTGCGCTCATTCCCGTCTTCGAGGCGCAGGCAAACTGGATCGGCGACGTCTTGGCCGGGCGCTTGTCGCTGCCATCGAGCGAGGTCATGAGCGAGAGCGTCAGCCATGACGAGTCCATCAGGGCCCGGGACTTCGATCCCCGCCACGGCATTCTCTGGGATCGCGTGCGCTATGTCCGGGCCCTCGAGGCCGAGGCACGGCGTGCCCGCCAACAACCGGGCGTATCCCGCCGCGCTGCAGCGCCCACCGTCACCTAGCAGCGCCCAGCGGGGCGCAGAACCTAGCGCCTTATGATCGCTGCCGTCGCCGGTGCCGACCACCTAAATCTGCGGTTCAAGCGCTCAGACGCCGAGGAGCAGTAGCGCGGCCCCCACGACACAAGCGCGTCTTCCTCCGCACGATCGGCGTCACGCATCCCGCACCGTCATCGAGTACAGCTCATGCCGGCGCGGTTCCGGCGTGACGACGCCGCTCGAGGCCGTCGAGGATGAGATCGAGGCCCCAGGCGAACTCGACAGCGTTGTCGTAGCCGGACTCGGGGAGCTTCGTGGCGATCTCGACGAGGTGCGGGTAGTTCTCGATCGCGCCCACCGTCTCGGCCCTCTTCTGCGCGGCTTCTCCGGCGCTGTCGGGAGTCTCGAACGCGGTATCCCTTTCCTGCATGGCGAAGCCATAGACGTAGGCATCCTGGACCGAATAGGCGTGGATCGCCATTTCGAACGAGAAGCCCGCCCCCCGCAGGCAGCCCATCACGGCATCGTGGTTTCGCAGGTTCGCCGGACCCGGATGCCGCGACTCCATCATCCCTATCGCCCAGCTGTGGCGCATCAGCGCCTCCCGCGTGGAGATCGCACGGCGCCGCATGGCCGAGATCCAGTCGAGGTCCCCGGAAGGGAGCTCGATCTCGCTG
>JBKQOO010000202.1:0-13302 GCA_052145475.1 Solirubrobacteraceae bacterium | reverse complement strand
GGCGGCGCGGTATCCGCTCGGCAAGAGTCCGAGCCGAGCGGTGACGCGCCGCCGCCGACCGCGGGGTGCGCTTCGCAGTCCCTAGCTGGAGACACCCGCCGGCGCCTTCTCGCGACGGCTTGGAAGCTTCGCCTTGAGCTCCGCGACCTTGGCCGCCACCTGCTCCTTGTGCTTATCCTCGCGCTCGTCGCGCAGCTCCTTACGGGCCTTCTTGCGCGCCTCGTGTTGCGCCTTTTCGGCTGCGGCGATCTCGGCTTCGACGTCGGCCGCGGAGCGCCGGACCACGCTGCCCGAACGGCTCTCCATGACGCCGTCCACAACCTGGTGGTCGCTCGGCTCGCGCAGCTCGACGAGCAGCGTGTCGTGGCCCGGGCGGACCTCCTGTGAGAGTGCTGCCAGGACCGACTCCGTGTCCGCGGTGTCTTCGAGATCGAACAGCGAGCCGATGAGGACGCCCGTCGCCCCGCCGATCAGCACGCCCAGCGGCCCGCCGAGGATGCCGACCAGGAGCCCGATGAGGCCGCCGGCCGCCACCCCTTCCCACTCTTCCTTGCCGGCGGTTTCCTTCGCTGTCACACGGCCGTCCGCGTCGCGCTGGACGACGGCCGCACCGCGGAGTTCGATTTGCCCGTCTGCGTCCAGCTGCTTGAGCCTGGCGAGCCCGGCGTAGGCCGAGTCGTCCTTCTCGAAGCTCACGGCGATTATGTTGTTCTCGTTCAGCGTTGTCGTGTTCATTTCTCTGCCCTTTCTGTTTTCTTGTTCGTGGCTGGTCGCTTTGACCGGCCTGCCGCCTCAAGATCGCGGTGGCCCCAGTGAGCGGTCGTCACGCAAACTGCGTGATTGCAGTCCCCGAACGCCGGTTGGCGAGCTTGGTCACGGACGGCCGGCTTGGCAGGAGATCGCGATCTCCCTGGGATGGCCGACGCGAGCGTCGCTTTCGAGAGCCGGCGACGTCAGACATCAGAGTCCAGGCGGCGGAGCTGGAACGCCCGCACCATGTCCGTGATGCCTGTCACCAGGGCCCAGATCCCCGCGAACACGAGCAGCGTGTACGCGCGGGTCAGGAAGAACTGGCCGCTGACCCAGAACGCCATGGCCATCATCAGGATCCCGCTGGTCAACGTCAGCCACCAGAGGTCGTTGATGACGCGTTCGTAGAACGCGCGCACGACCCACATCACGCCGATCAGCATGAATACGAAGCCGAGGATTTCGGCGAATCCGGCGAACGTATTGACTGGATTGATCAGCGCGACAACCCCGGCCGCTGTCATCAGCACCCCGAACAGCCCCCACAGCCAGCGCGTGCCGCTTGGGTCGAGCGCCGCGAGGACGAAGTCCTGGGCTGCGAACAGCAGGAACATCAGCCCGGTGAGGACGCCGACGGTCACCACCGAGGCGTGGTCGAACTTGAGCACCGCCGCTGCGATCACCACCCACAGCACGCCGGTGGCGAACTCGACCCACCAATATCGCGCCAACTGCGAGGCGAACCGGCGAAACGGGTCTTCCAGCGCAAACGGCGGAGAGCCACCGTCGGCCTTGAGGCTAAGGGAATCGAGTGCTCCTTGGTGCGTAGACATCTTTACTCCTTCCATGTTTTGATGAGCGTGCGCAGCGTGCCGCCCGGCGGGGTGAGCGGTCGTCACGCGTTCTGCGTGATTGGCGCCTGCAGGCATTGCCCCGCACGCCGCGGCGCGCCCAATGGGGGCCCGTGGGCGTGATGCGATTCCGATCGGACATCGGCGGTCCCTTCGCGGGTCGGAGACCGGAGACCGCGGCGGCGGTCGTTCTTCTTCTGATCCGTCCTGTGCGCACGGTGCCAGTGCCGTCGGCGCGCGACATCCGCAGTTTCCCGAGCAGGTGATCCGCGCCACCCGCGGATCAGGCGGCTGGCGGCAGGCCCGCCGGGACTGTCCGAGCGTTCGTTATCGTGCGCCAAGGACCACGAGGAGGCTCGGAGGATGGGGGACCCAGACACGGGACCGCGGGGGGCCGGGGTGATACGGCGCGGGAAACTGCTCGATCGCCTCTCCGCGGCCGGGCCCGGCGGAGTAACGCTCATCTGTGCGCCCGCCGGCAGCGGTAAGACGATGCTCGTGCGCTCCTGGATCGAGGCGGCCGGGCTGGAAGATCGAATCGGCTGGGTGTCGGTCGAGCGCGACGAGCGCGACGCGCAGCGGTTCTGGCTGGCCGTGAACGCCGCGCTCGCGGATGCCGGCGGGATCGTCCAGCGGCTCGATCCGGCCCCGAGCTTCCGCGGTGAGGCGTTCGTCGAGAAGCTGCTGGCCGACCTCCGCGCACTCGAAGAGCCGGTGGCGCTCGTGATCGACGACCTCCACGAGCTTCGCTCAGCCCAAGCGCTGCGGTGCCTCGAGGACTTCCTCGCGGCGCTGCCTTCGGAACTGAGGGTGTTCCTGCTGAGCCGCGAGGATCCGGGACTCGGCCTCCATCGCCTACGGCTCGCCGGCCAGCTGACCGAGCTCAGGGACGCGGATCTGCGCTTCACGCCTGAGGAGACGGAGGAGCTCCTTCGGGCTTCGAACGTCGCCCTCCCGCATGAGAGCGCGAGATTGCTCTACGAGCGGACGGAGGGATGGGCGGCAGGCCTGCGGCTGGCGGCGATCTCGCTCGAGCACCTCCCTGATCCGGAGCGGTTCGTGACCGAGTTCTCCGGCAGCGAGCGCACCGTCGCGCGGTACCTGCTGGAGGAGGTGCTCGAGCGTCAGCCGCCAGAGGTGCGGCAACTCCTGCTGCGCACGTCGATCCTCGACCGGGTGAGCGGCCCGCTGGCCGACCGGCTCACCGGCGGCTCGGGGTCTGAGCGCATCCTGCAGGAACTCGAGGACGCCAACGCCTTCGTGAACTCGCTGGACGTCACGCGATCGTGGTTTCGCTACCACCACCTCTTTGCGGACCTCCTGCAGCTCGAGCTGCGCCGCATCGACCCCGAAGCTGTCGGTCCGTTGCACCGCGCGGCGGCGGCGTGGCATGAGGAGAACGGGAATCCAGTGGAGGCGGTGCGCCATGCGCAGGCGGCAGATGACTGGCCGCACGCGGCACGTCTGCTGACGACGAACGACATCGGACTGATCCTCGACGGCCGCCTTGCGACGGTGCGCGCGCTGCTGGAGGCTTTCCCGCCCCGCCTCGGCGCTGTGGACCCGGAGCTTGCGCTCGCGTTTGCTGACGTCCGGCTGCGAGACGGAGCGGCAGACGATGCCGCAACCTATATCGCGGACGCGGAGAGGTCGGCGGCGACGGTGCCGGAGGTGCGCCGGGGCGCGTTCGAGATGCAATTGGCCAGCGTCAAGCTCGAGTCTGCGAGCCGGCGCGGCGAACTCGAGCGCACGCGAGAGGCGATGCGCGCGTTGGAGCGGGCGCTGCTCACCCAAACCGCCGGCACGCTCGGGCAGAGCCACGACGTCCGCGCCCTGGCGCTGATGAGCCTCGGCATCACGGAGCTCTGGGCGCTGGAGGTGGACGACGCGCGAAGGCACCTGGAGGAGGCCCTCGCCCTGGCTCGTCGGATCGGGCGCCCGTATCTCGAGATCGGCTGTCTTGCCGACCTGGCTATCGCGGCGCCCCTCAGCGAACTGTCCGCAGCCGATGCTCTGCAGTTCAGCGAGCAGGCCGCGGCGACGGCAGAGGTCCATGGGCTCGAAGCCGACCCGGTGGCCGCGCTTGCGTTCGCGGTGGGGGCGGGTACGCTCGCCTGGCTCGGTCGGTTTGACGAGGCCGAGCAGTGGCTGGCGCGAGCACAAAGAGCCCTGCGCCCCGGAGAGTCGCCGGGAACGGAGCTCGCGGCGCACCACGCACGCGGGCTGCTGATGTTCGGCCAGGGTCGTCTTGCCGATGCGCTCGACGCCTTCCGGCGCGCAGAGACGATGCAAGCGATGCTCTCGGACGAGCACGCCCTGATGGTCGACCTGCGCATGCGGATCGTGCTGACGCAGGTGCGGATGGGCGAGTTGCAGGCCGCCAAGGACGCTCTCGAGCGCATTGCCGACCATGGCCTGGATCGGGCTGAGGCGCGTATCCCAGCGGCCGCGGTGGAGCTCGCAGAGGAGAGGCCCGAACCGGCGATCGAGCAGCTCGCGCCGGTGATCGAGCAGACGGCGCCGACGCTTCACCGTCGGTGGGCGGCAGTGCACGCACTGTTGTTCGACGCGCTCGCGCGCGCGCAGCTCCGCGATGCGGGCGCCCGCGAGCAGTCGCTCGAGCGGGCGCTCGAGCTTGCCGAACTGGAAGGCCTGATCCTGCCGTTCGCAACCGCTCCCGTCGAGGACCTGCTGCGCGAGCACCCTGCGCACCGCACGGCACACGCCACATTCATCGCGGAGATCTTGGACGTCCTCAGCGGAGGGTCGCCTCGCCGTCGTGGCGATCACGAGGCGCAACTGGACGAGCTGAGCGAAGCGGAGCTGCGCGTCATGCGGTACCTCCCCACGAACCTCAAGGCGCCCGAGATAGCAGCGGAGCTGTTCGTCTCAACCAACACCGTAAGGACCCACCTCCGCCACATATACGCGAAGCTCGGAGCGCACGGTCGCGCCGAAGCCGTCGCGCGGGCGCGCGACCTCCATCTACTGGGACCGTCTTCGCGCGTGCGCTGAGGACCGCGCCGCCCGGACGCCGGCGAGGATGAGCTCCTGCTGTCAGCGGACCCTTTCTCGAAGTGCCCCCGCCAGGAGTCGAACCTGGATCTACCGCTTAGGA
Source organism: Solirubrobacteraceae bacterium (assembly GCA_052145475.1). Classification (GTDB taxonomy): domain Bacteria; phylum Actinomycetota; class Thermoleophilia; order Solirubrobacterales; family Solirubrobacteraceae; genus Palsa-744. Next base: position 8,583 of record JBKQOO010000202.1, on the reverse strand, counting down.
GGCGGTCGTCTTATCCATTGGACTACGAGGGCTGGCTGCCGGCCGGCTGGGAGAAGGCTACCGGCGCGGTTGGGCCGTGCCGGCGCTCGCCTCGGCAGCGAGGCTGTCGAGGTCCGTCCCGATCAGCCGGTGGGTGATCCACTCGCTCATGCCGCGCGCCCCCAGTCCCCTGTAGAAGCCGAGAGCCAGCTCGTTCCAGTCCAGCGCCGCCCATTCCAGGCGCTGCCCTCCCCGTTCCCGTAGCCGCGCCGCGACGGCCGCGAGCAGCGCCCGCCCGGCACCGGCGTTGCGGTGGGAGGGGCGCACGTAGAGGTCCTCGAGCCAGATCCCCTGGATCGCGAGAAAGGTCGAGAAGGTCGGGAAGAACAGCGCGTAGCCGATCGCCTTCCCGTGGTGCTCGGCGATCAGCGCCTCGGCCGCGGGAGGTGTCTCGAACAGCGCCCGCTCGAGCAACGGCTCTGTCGCCTGCACCTGCTCCGCCAGCTGCTCGTACTCGGCCAGCTCGCGGATCATGCTCAGCAGCAGCGGGACGTCACCCCTGCCCGCCGAGCGGACGAGCACCTCGCTCCCTTCTGGCACGCTCGCTCAGCCCCGATCCCGGTCGGGTCGCTCGGGGTACACGTCGTCGATCGTCGTCAGCGCCCGGTAGGGAGCACCCGCCGCCGCCTCGATCGCGGCGCCGCCGCCGGCCAGCCGGTCGAGCACGCTGAGCACACCGCAGATCTGCCGGCCCTCCTCCTGCAGAGCCTGGATCGCGGCGAGCGTCGAGCCCCCCGTCGTCACGACGTCCTCGACGACCACGCAACGGTCTGCGGGCTCCAGGAGGGGCCCCTCGATGCGCCGCTGCAGGCCGTGCGCCTTCGCGTCCTTGCGCACGAAGAACGCCTTCGCGCCGGCGCCGCCGGCGAGCCCCGCGCACGCGACCGGGTCGCCGCCCATCGTCATCCCGCCCAGCGCCGTGCCGCCCCACCGCGCGACCTGCTCGGCCACCAGCACTGCGAGAGCGGCGAAGCCGGCGGGGCGCAGGATCGCGCGCTTGGCGTCGACGTAGTACTCAGCCTGGGCGCCGCTGGTCAGCGTCACGGAGCCGATCACCAGGGCGTGCCGGCGCAGCTCAGCGATCAAGATCCCGCGTGCGCTGTCGATATCGGTCGTATGTACGTCCAGGGCGCCCAAGGCCGCACCTAATCTAGCGTTGTGCTGTTCTCGATCGTCAGACTGCTCAGGATCGCCTCGCTGATCATCTGCCTGATCGTGATCGGCTCGTTCGTGGTGTTCGCGGTCGGCCAGACCAAAACCGCCTCGGGACATCAGCAGGAAGCGATCGCCGAAACCACCTCCAAGACGAGCACGCCGGCGCACGAGAACGCGGTTCACAAGGCACTCGACGAAGCCTCCTCGACCTTCACCTCGCCCTTCTCGGGGATCGTCTCCCCGTCCAGCAGCGAATGGGCCGACCAGGGCGTCAAGCTGCTGCTGGCGCTCTTGGTCTACGGCTTCGGCCTGGGCTACATCGCTCGCGTGATACGCGTCCGCGTCTAGCCTCGCGGCCCCCTACGGACCCGCGTTGCTGCGCACCTGCGAGCTACCGCCGCCGTCTTCGTTGTAGACGTCGACCGGGGTCCCTTCGCGCACCCACGCATAGATGGCCGGCGCGTCCGGGATCGGCACGCGCAGGCACCCGTGGCTGGCCGCGTAGGTGGGGACTTCGGGATAGCCGTGGATCGCGTAGCCGCGGATGAAGTAGTTCGAGTCGACCATGCCCTCGCTGTTGACCCCCGGCGTCTTGAGGTAGACCTGGAAGCGCCCGATCACGGTCGGCGTGGAGGGCTTGCCCGAGCTGATCATGTAGATCTCGTGCACGCGGCCGCCCGGTTCGATCTCGGCGAGGACCTGCTTGGTGAGGTTGGCCTCGACGTGCCTGCCGTCGTGGGGGTAGTGCACGTGGAACGCCCCGGCGCCGTGGGACAGGTAGCTGAAGACCGTGCTGCCGGAGTACGGAACACGTTCCAGGCCCGTCATCTTGCGGTAGGCCACCAGCGCCTGGCCCGTCGCTTCGTCGAAGCGCCCGTCCACCGGCGTCGCGTAATGCAGCGTCGAGAGCTCCGACTGGAGCAGGCGCACCGAGGAGCCCGAGGAGCCGGGGCCGAGGTTGGTGTGCACGACCTGTACGGTCGCCGAGCGGCCGACAAAGGCCGTCTGCGCGGTGGTCGCGTAGTGGGTGGCCCGGGCCTGCAGCGCGCCCGCGTCGGCGCTGGAGTAGCCGATGTGGAACTGTCCCGCCCCGTTTCCAACGGCGAGCACGCTCACGTTCCGGACCTCGACCTTCCGCCCGCCGAGGTAGAAGCTCACCTTGACCGTCTGTCCGGCCACGTAGGGGATCACGATCCCCCGCACCACGATCCGCGAGCCGACCGGAGCGAACAGCGGCCTGCCTCCGACCTTCTGCAACACGAGCCTGATCTTGCCGGTGGCCGGACCGGGGACGGCGACCGGTTGGGTGCTCGGGGGCGTCGTGGCGCTCGGGGGCGTCGTGGCGCTCGGGGCTCCGGCGGCGGCGGCCGGAACCGCCGGCAGCAGCGCGGCCAACAACGCGACCCCGACCGTGACAGCTGCTCGAATCGTTTTCATGGTCACGATCCTACGGCCTGGCGGGGCAGCCCCGTCGCGGTGCCGATCAGGCCGACCCGCTTGCACGCTGCGATGACCAGCGCGATGCCGGCCAGCGCGCCGACCATCAGCACCGGAGCCTGCCAGCCCCATCCCTCCAGCGAGGCGAAGGCGAGCGAGTTGTTCAGCGAGTGCGCCGCCATCCCCGGGTACAGGGAGCCGGTGTAGCGGTAGAGCAGGCACAGGCCGAAGCCGAGGCCGGCGAGCGGGAGCAGGTCGGCCACCGGCGCAGAGGTCGCGTGGACCGCGCCGAACAGCAGCGCCGAGACGAGCGCGCCGGGCAGCGTGCCCCAGGAGGAGCGCAGCGCGGTGAAGATGTACCCGCGGAACAGGAACTCCTCGCACATCGGCGCCACGACGCAGGTCAGTCCCGCGCTGAGCACCAGCAGCAGCGCGCCTTCGTTGGACCCGAGCTGGTTGAGCAGCTTCTCCTTGCCGGGATGCAGGAGTTCCGCCCAGATCGCGTCGAGCAGGATGAAGGCGACGAGCAGCACCACGACCATGCGCGCCGCCGAGCGCCAGCCGACGCCCGGCGGGCGCAGCCCGAACTGCCAGGCCCGGACCGCGCGCCCCCCCAGCCGGGCGCAGTAGACCGAGGCCGCGACGAAGGCGAGGTCCTGTACGAACGTGTCGGCGATCGTCAGCCCGGCCGGCGTGTGAGAGCTGGTCACTTCGACTCCCAGCGCGAAGGCCGGCAGGTCGATGACCAGCGAGCCGATCGCCGTCAGCACGAACGCCCCGAACAGCGCGACGAAGGCCGTCCACCACGGCCAGTCGGTGACGGGCGAGGACGAGGGGTCGCCCTCGACCGGCTCGAGCGGCTCCACGGCGCGCCCCGCCGGCGCCGTGACGGGCTCTCGACCGAAAGCGCTCCGCATCGCTAGGCGACCCAGTGCCAGGTCGAGAACTGGGCGACGAAGGCGGCGAGCAGCAGGGCGGAGACGACGAGCAGCGGCCGGCGCCAGCGCGGGTGCTCGGCCAGCCAGGCGCCGGCGGCGATCGCCAACGGGAACAGCACGATCTCAAAGCGCGGCAGCGACATCAGCGGCTGAGAGCTGACCGGATATGACAGGGGCAGCGCCAGCGCGGCGATCACGTATGCGCCGTAGGCGAGCGGCAGCCGCCGCAGCGCCCCGATCAGCGCCGGGATCGCGGCGAGCAGAAAGGCGAGCAGGGTCAGGTTGTGCGAGGCCGCGACGCTCGGGCTGCCGCTCGCCGCAGGGAAGTACACGTGGCTGCGCTGGAGGGAGAGCAGCTGTCGGGCCCCCTCGAAGGCGGCCACGAGCCCGTCCCAGATGCCGACGAACGGCCCCGCGAAGTGCCTGCCCCAGACATCCTGGGAGTGGAACGGTGCCAGCGCGCCGCCGCCGCCGGCAGCCAGCACGGCCCCGAACACGGCCACTCCGGCCGGGATCAGCCACAGCCACAGCACCTCGGCGCGCAGCCGGTAGCGGGGCAGCAACCGCCCCCGGCCGCTGCGGAGGCGGTCCGGCTGCCGGTCCTCGCGCGGCCCGTACAGGTAGATCATCAGCGCCGGCAGCGCCAGCACGAGACCCGTGCTCCTGGTCGCCGCGGCCAGCCCCCCGAGCAGGCCGGCCAGGCCCCAGCGGCCGTTGCGGGCGCTCCAGAACAGTCCGACCGACAGGGCGAGATAGAGCGACTCGGAGTAGACCGCCGAGAAGAAGAAGGCCATCGGGGCGAAGGCCGTGACGAGCACGGCCAACCGCGCCGCCTGTGGGGCCTGCGTGCCTGCTCGGCGCAGCGTCGCGGTGGCGCCCAGCTCCATCGAGGTGAGCCGGTGGATCCCGTAGAGGGCAAGGGCGAAGGCCGCCGTCGAAAGCAGCACGCCGGCCAGCACCGGCGGGCTGCCGAGCCATGTGAGCGCCCTCAGGCCCAGCGGGTAGAGCGGGAAGAAGGCGTCTCGTGGCGCTGTGAAGGAGCCCAGGTCCGGGCGGTAGCCATAATGCGCTATGACCAGGTACCAGGCGGAGTCCCAGCGGGCGGCGGGCGCCGCCAGCAGGTCGCCCAGGCGGCCGAACCCGCGCGTCACGCCGGGCGGGTTGAAGGCTCCCCGCACAGGGCCGAACCCGAACGCCAGCACCGTGCCGACGCCGGCGGCCCAGACGAGCAGCCGCGAGCTCCACAGGGCCAGCCAGACGTCTCTGACAGCGGCCATGCGGGCCGGGTCGGCGCGCAGCGCGGCGAGGCTCCCCAAGCGCGCCGGCCGCGGACGCCGCAACGCCCCGGCGGGAGCCGGCAGCGCGGCCGCCTGGCCGCTGGAGGCCTCGACGACGGCCGGGTTGATCGTCCGGACGCCCGGGTCGGCGATGTCGCGTTCCATGATGTTCAGCACCGAGCCTAGAGATCCGCGCGACGGGACCTGCAGGCAACCGGCGGTCGCACGGTAACCTCGGGCCTGCCCAGATGTCTCGTCAAGCACGACAGCGTCGGCGTCGCAACGCCCGGGGAGGAAGCACGCGCGTCCTTTTGATCGGCGGCGGCGTGGTCGCCGCCGCGCTCACCGTCGGCGCGATCGCGGCGGTTGCCTATGTGCTGAACGTCGCCGCCTCGGCGACGCCTCCGAGCCAGCTGCGCCGACTCGTCACGGGCGGCTCCTCGCAGGTGTTCGCCGCCGACGGCACGCGCCTCGGCTTCATCCAATCCGACGAGCTGCGCACGCCGATCGGCTGGAACGCGATCCCGAGCAGCCTCAAGAACGCGACCGTCGCGATCGAGGACCAGCGCTTCTACAAGACCGACGGCGTCGACGTGACAGGCATCTTCCGCGCGGCGGTGAAGGACCTGCTCAACGGCTCGGCGTTGCAAGGTGCCTCGACGATCACGATGCAGCTGATGCGCAACCTCTACCTGGGCGGCGACAAGCACACGCTGAGGCAGAAGATCATCGAGGCGAAGATGGCCCTCGACTACGCGAAAGAACATTCCAAGCACTTCATCCTCACCGAATACCTCAACAGCGTCCCGTACGGGACGGTCGGCGGGCAGACGGCCGTCGGCGTGCAGGCCGCCGCCCTGATCTTCTTCAACAAGCCCGCCTCTGCTCTGAACCTGCAGCAGTCGGCCCTGCTCGCCGGCCTGCCCCAGGCCCCCTCGCAGTACAACCCGTTCAGCGACCCGCGCGAAGCACGTCGGCGGCGCAACGAGGTGCTCTCGAAGATGGCCGAACTCCACTACATCAGCGAAGGGCAGGCCGCCGCCGCCAGGCGGGCGCCGCTGGAAGTCGAACACGGCAGCTTCTACTCGCAGCGCCGAGAGGACTTCTTCTTCGAATACGTCCACGAGCTGCTCGACGCGCGCTACGGTCGCGAAGCCGTCGCCCAGGGTGGCCTGAAGGTGTACACGACGATCAACCTGAACATGCAGCGCCTGGCCCGCAAGGCGATCGCCGAAGTGCTGGACGAGCCCGAAGACCCCGCCTCGGCGATCGTCACGATCAACCCGGCCAATGGCGACATCGAGGCAATGGCGGAGTCGGAGAGCTATGAGAAGTCCCAGTACAACCTCGCCGCGGACGGCCATCGCCAGCCCGGCTCGACGTTCAAGGCGATCGACCTCGCCGACGCGCTGTCGCGGGGCATCGACCCGAACACGACGATCTACGACTCCCACATGCTGGCTCCGGGCTGGCTCCCCGGTTATCCGACCTACGGGGTGAAAACCTTCGGCGGCGAGCAGAGCGGGCCGATCAACCTCGTGCAGGCGACGCTCAAATCCGACAACACCGTCTACGCCCAGCTGGCCGCGGACCTGGGCGAGGAAACGATCACCCAGATGGCCTACCAGATGGGTGTGAAAACGCATCTCTCGAGCTTCCCGGCCGAAGCGCTGGGCGGTCTGACCCTCGGCGTCACCCCCCTGGAAATGGCCGACGTCTACGCGACCCTGGCCGACGGGGGATGGCGCAACAGCCCGATCGCGATCACCAAGGTCGTGTTCCCGGACGGGCGGGTCGACAGCAACTGGGGTCAGCCCGAGCGAACGAAGGTCCTGACCGAAGGAGTGACGGGCGAAGAGACCCGGATCCTGCACGAGAACGCCCTGTCGGGCACGGCGGTGCGCTCGCAGATCGGCTGTCCGACGGCCGCCAAGACCGGCACGACCAGCGAATTCGTCGACGCCTGGCTGGACGGCTACAACTCCGAATACTCGACCGTCGTGTGGATGGGCTACCCGAACAGGCGCGTCTCGATGACCGATGTGCACGGCGAACTCCAGCAGGGCGGCGCGCTGCCGGCGGACATCTGGCACGACTACATGTCGTCTGTCACCGAAGGGCACCCCTGCGCCTCGCTGCACGAATCGAACGCGGGCATCTCCTTCAAACCGTTCTACGGGAAATACGCCACGACCGGGCTCGCTCAGGCGGGGCGCGAACCCATCGAAGAGGTCGGCCCCGTCACCGGCCATCACACCCTCAGGACCCGCAAGCCGCGCTCCGGCGCGGGCACGGCCGCGCCCCAGGAAAGCAGTCCGGCCGGGCTGCCGGAACGAGCGCCGGAACGAGCGCCTGAACGAGCGGCCGAACGAACGCCCGAACCGACCCGCGAACGGCCGCCGGAACGAGCGCCCGAAACGAACCAGACGGGAGGCTCGGGGCCGGGCTGACGCTCGCCCTCGGGCCGGCCGCAGTGCCGGTCCACTGCCCTCGACTCTGTCGCGCTGGTAGTTTGAGTATCGGAAAAGGCAACCAGGTCGCGCTTTCACATCGTGAGGCGGCCAGATAGGACGAGGCGTGGCGAAGGAGGACAAGGTCGAATTCGAGGGCGAGGTGATCGAGGCCCTGCCGAACGCGATGTTCCGCGTGAAGCTGGACAACGACCACGTGGTCCTCGGGCACGTGGCCGGGAAGATGCGCCGGTTCCGCATCCGCATCCTCCCGGGTGACCGCGTCCGCTGCGAGCTCTCGCCCTACGACCTGGACCGGGCGCGAATCGTCTACCGGCATCGCTGAGCGCGCGCTGATCGACGCGGTCGCCGCCGCGCTGCGCAGCGCGGGCTCGGCAGAGCGGCTGGTCAGGGGGATGGGCGACGACGCCGCCGTGGTGCGCCGCGGCGGGGAGCTGTCGGTCACCTCGCTGGACACGATGGTCGAGGGCGTCCACTTCCGCCTCGCGCCCGGATGGGCCACGCCCGGCGAGGTCGGCCACAGGGCGATGGCGGGTGCGCTCTCGGACCTGGCCGCGATGGGCGCGCGCCCCGGCGAGGCCTACATCTCGCTCGGCTTGCCGCCGGGCTTCGAGGAAGGCCGGGCGCTGGCGCTGGTCGAAGCGGCGGACCGGCTGGCCGCGTTGACGGGCACGGCGATCGCCGGCGGCGACGTCGTCGCCGCCCCGGCCCTGATCGTCTCGGTCGCGGTCGTCGGCTGGGCCGATCGCGAGCGTGACCTGGTCGGCCGCGACGGCGCCCGCCCCGGGGACCTGGTTGGCGTGACCGGCGAGCTGGGCGCGGCGCGCGCCGCCCTGGCCGTGATGGAGAGCGGGCTGGCGCGCACCGCCGCGGTCGAGCCCGCGCTGGCGCGGGCGCGGGCGCCGATGCCCCGTCTCGCCGAGGGCCGAGCGCTGGTCGCGGCCGGAGCGCGAGCGATGATCGACGTCTCCGACGGACTGGCCGGGGACGCCGGCCAGCTCGGCCGCGCGGGCGGCGTCGAGCTGCGGGTCCGGCTGGACTCGCTGCCGATCGCCCCGGGCGTGGCAGCCGTGGCGGAGCTGCTCGGCCTGCCCGCGGCCGAGCTCGCGGCGCAGGGCGGCGAAGACTACGAGCTGTGCTTCTGCATCGACCCGGCGGCGCGGGCGGCCGCCGCTCGGGCGGCCGGGGGCACGGGCGGGGGTTGGATCGGCGAGGGCCTGCCGGGCCCGCCCGGGGTCACCATGGGAGGAGGGGGGGGGGACGTAG
>JBKQOO010000201.1:0-3379 GCA_052145475.1 Solirubrobacteraceae bacterium | reverse complement strand
TGACCTCGGCCTGGAGCTGGTCGATCGTGGCACCGTTCAGCGCCGCGGTCAGCTGCCGCGGGGTGACGTTCAGCCGCTTGGCAACGTCGTTTAGGAAAGCCTGGCGCGTGTTCGGGCCCGAGGTCTGGGTGGCCGCGTACGCGCCGCCGGCGAACGCCGCAACCGCCAGCGCCGCCAGACCCATCACGAGCTTTCCTCTGAGACTGCGATCCAACTCCTGAACTCCTCAGCTGGCCGGGCGCTCCGGGAGTCGGTGCGCCCGTGGCCGTGATCCTTCCAGGGGAGTTTGAGAGAAGCGTAAGAAGTTCGTCAGTTTCTGCGGCCCTCGAGGATCTTGTTCAGCCTGCTCGCTTCTTGCTCCGGATTCTGGTTCATCCGTTTGTCGGTGATCCGGACGGTCACGATGCCCGCGGCCAGCATGTCCGCGTCGCGGTCGCGGTCGCGCTCGAACGTGTCCTCGTGGAACCGGCGGCCGTCGAGCTCGACGATCACCCGCTCGACGGGGAACAGCGCGTCGATCTCGTAGCCGAATAGGTAGGTGTTCGTCACCGGCGTCGGCAGTCCATAGCGCTTGCAGAACACGGCGAAGTCGTCCTCAAGCCCGGAGCGCGTCGGATTGCTGCGCGTCTCGACGAACGGCCTGAGACGCTTGGCGCCAGGATGGGTCGGGTTGCGGGCGAGGACATCGGCTAGGGCATCAAGGTGTAGATAGCCCGCGTGGCGCGCGTCGTTGACGACGCGCGTGAGACGCTTGTCGGTAAGGCGTGGCGCGACGTCGAGCGCGGTCCGCTCAGGCGTCGTGACGCGAACGCCCAGCTGCTTCGTGATGTCGCGGCGCAGCAGTGGCGCGCCCGAGCGGCGTGATGTTGACGTGTCCGAGGGCGTATACGCCGTCATAGACCGGGATCAGCCGCCCAGTCGCCACCCGATACTGGATCGCCCGGCAACCCAGCCCAGCCGCGAGCAACTGGGCGCGCGTCATGTAGCCGTACTGCTTCGCGGCCACGGCCGCGATTGCGCTTTCGAGTGCGTCCACCATTCAGGGCGTGGTCGATTTGGCCCCAATACAGGGTCATTTCGACCACACCCCTAAGAGCCCGAGGCCCCTCGCGTTTCTCCCCCGAGGTGGATGAAGAAATCCAGGGCCTCCGGGTTAGCCAAGCTTTCTCGGGAGGCGGCCTGCTCGGGTGGGGTCCCCATGAGGATTCGTTTCACGGGAACTTCGAGAACCTTCCCGGACAGCGTCCGGGGGACCTCCGCGATCTGCGTGATCTCGTCCGGGACGTGGCGCGGCGAGCAGTCCTCCCGAATGCGCCGCTTGATCTCGCGTTCCAACGCCTCGTCCAGCGATGCGCCCTCGCGGAGAACGACGAACAGCGGCATCCAGCCGTCGCTCCCGGCGCGCGGCACGTCGACCACCAGCGCGTCGACGATCTCGTCGAGCGCCAGCACCGCCCGGTAGATCTCCGAAGTGCCCATCCGGATCCCGCCCCGGTTGATCGTCGAGTCCGAGCGGCCGTAGATCACCGCGGTCTCTCGCGACGTGATCTCGATCCAGTCGCCGTGGCGCCAGATCCCGGGGTACACGCTGAAGTAGCTCTCCTCGTACCGCGACCCATCGGAGTCGCCCCAGAAGAAGACCGGCATCGAAGGCATCGGCCGGGTGATCACGAGCTCGCCGACCTCGTCGATCAACGGCCGGCCCTCGGGATCCCAGGACTCCACCGAGGCGCCGAGCGAGCGCGCCTGCAGCTCCCCCAGGTAGACCGGGAGCGTCGGCACACCGCCCACAAACGCGGTGCACAGATCGGTCCCGCCCGAGGTCGAGAACAGCCACGTGTCGGATCCGAGCTGGTCGTAGATCCACTGAAAGCCCTCGGGCGACAAGGGCGACCCGGTCGAACCAACGGCTCGTAAAGCGGTGAGATCCCGACCCTCTCGGAGCGTAAGGCCCTCGGCCTTCATGCACGCGGCGACGAACGCCGCGCTCGTGCCGAACGTGGTCATCCCCGTGTCCGCCGCCAGGTCCCACAGACGGCCGAGCGACGGATAGCCGGGGTTGCCGTCGTAGAGGACGATCGAGGCGTCGCTCAGCAGTCCCCCGACGATGAAGTTCCACATCATCCAGCCGGTCGTGGTGAACCAGAAGAGCCGGTCGCCGGGCTGCGCATCGAGATGCAGGTAAACCTTCTTCAGCTGCTCGAGCAGGATCCCGCCCTGGCCGTGGACAATCGGCTTGGGCAGCCCGGTGGTACCCGACGAATAGAGCACCCACAGCGGGTGGTCGAAGGGCAGCGGCGCGAACTCGAGCTCCTCTCCCGAAACAAGAAAGCCGTCCTCCCAGCCCGAGCCGTCCAGGTACCCGAACCGGACCACCTTCGACAGCGACGGGATCTCGGCCGCGACGCGGTCGACGGCCTCGCGCCGGTCGAACGACTTGCCTCCGTACTGGTAGCCGTCGATCGCCAGCAGCACCTTCGGCTCGATCTGTGCGAAGCGATCGATCACGCTCCGCGCGCCGAACTCGGGCGCCGCCGAGGACCACACGGCGCCAATCGACGCGCAGGCCAACAAGGCCGCCACCGTCTCCGGAATGTTCGGCATGTAGGCGGCGACCCGGTCCCCCTCAGACACACCCAACGCCCGCAACCCAGCGGCGATGGACGCGGTTTGGGACCGCAGCTTCCCCCAGGTGAGCCGTTCCAACTCCCGCGCCTCGGACGCGTGTTGGATGGCCAACGCGGATGGATCCTTGCCGGCGAATACGTGCTCCGCCCACGACACCCGCGAGCCCGGAAACCACTCAGCCCCCGGCATCGTCTGGCTTCCGAGCACCCGCTCCCCACCCTCGGAGAACCGCACCCCGAGGAACTCGACCAGCGAGCTCCAAAACCCTTCCAGGTCGGACACCGACCAGCGCCACAGGTCGTGATACCCCTCGAACTCCAGGCCGCGAGTCTCCGAGAGCCACCGCTGGTAGCGCGTCAACGTCGCGCGCTCGACCCGCTCCGCACTCGGAGTCCACAGGAGCTTGGGCTCTGCGACTGCCACCGCATGGAGTATCCCGTAGTAGCGTTGGCGTCGCATGCCAGCCGGTCGCTACCCGCGCCCGCCGTCACGCGCGGACGGGCTCGCTGAAATCGTGCTGCCCGATCAGGACTGCCACGAGGTGCGCCTGGGCGATCGGTGGACCGATCGCCCCGCCGCGTTCGTGTGGCTGAGGCACTACGGGTGAATATTCTGCAAGCAGCACGCGGTCCAGTTGGACCGCGCCCGGGGCGACTTCAAGGCGGCGGGCGTCAACCTGGTGCTGATCGGACAGGGGACCCCGCGCCAGGCGGCTGAGTTCCGCCGGCGCCAGGGGATCCAGCTGCCCGTG
>JBKQOO010000200.1:0-6488 GCA_052145475.1 Solirubrobacteraceae bacterium | reverse complement strand
CGGCCGGTACGAAGGGCAAGCGCGCGGCGCTGCCCAACTCGCGGATCCTGATCCACCAGCCCTCGGCGGGGTTCGAAGGCCAGTCGACCGACATCGAGATCCACGCACGCGAGATCCTCAACCTGCGGGCGCGAATCGACGAGATCTACGCCGAACACACAGGCAGGCCGACGGAGGAGGTCCGCACCGACATGGAGCGGGATCGCTTCTTCACGGCCGACCAGGCGCTCGAGTACGGTCTCGTGGACCGGGTGCTAGAGAGCCACTGACCGCCCGCGGCCGATGTCCGGGCTGAGCTCGTTCGAGCGACGCGCGCTCCTGGCGATAGCGATCGCCACGACGCTGGCGGGCCTCGCGAACTACGGGGCCTGGGCGGCGGTCCCGCGCTTCGCGCTGGCCACGGTCGCGCTGGCCGGGCTGGCATGGGTGGTGTCGTTCGCGACGGAGCAGCTCGGAGAGCGCTTCGGCCCGGGCGTGACCGGCATGCTCCAATCGACGCTGGGCAACCTGCCCGAGCTGTTCGTCGTGATCTTCGCGCTCCAGAAGGGCGAGCTGGTGGTCGCCCAGACCGCGATCGTGGGCTCGATCCTGGCCAACGCCCTGCTCGTCCTCGGCCTGGTGATCGTGATCGGCGCGCGGCGCGCGCCGGACGGGATGATGCGCTTCTCCAAGCGCCTGCCGAACGACACGGCGACGCTGTTGCAGGTGACCGTCTTCATCATCGTGCTGCTCGGCCTCTCGCTCGGCTCGCACGACCCCGCCAGCCATCACGTCAAGGCGATCTCGGTGGTCGGCGCGGTCTGCCTGCTCGTCGTCTACTTCACCTGGGTGGTCCCCTACCTGCGCTCCGACCGGGCCGCCAGCTCGGGCGCGGCCGAGCGGGCCGCGCCACGCCTGTCGCTGCGGGTGACGCTGGCCCTGCTCGTCGTCGCCGGCGTCGCCTCGGCTTTCGTCTCGGACTGGTTCGTCGCGGGGCTGGCCCCGGCGATCGACGAGCTGAACCTCTCGCAGGCGTTCGCCGGTCTGGTGATCGTCGCGATCGCGGGCAACGCGGTCGAGAACACGGCCGGCCTGGTCCTCGCCTGGAAGGGCCGATCGGATCTGGCGATCTCGGTCGTCAAAAACTCGATCGCCCAGATCGCCGCGTTCCTGTTCCCGCTGCTCGTGCTCGTCTCGTTCGCCCTCACCACGACGCTGACCTTCGCGCTGGCGCCGGTCTACACCGGCGCGCTGGCGCTCGGCGCGCTGGCCCTGTGGCAGGTCAGCGGCGACGGCGAGGCCGCCGAATTCGAGGGTTGGGCGCTGGTCGCCCTGTACGTGATCCTGGGCGCGGTGGCCCTCTACGAGTAGCGGCGGCGCCTCAGCCGCGGACCAGGCCGCTGATCAGCGCGCCCGCGACGCCGCCCGTCGCGGCTGCCCCGGCGGTCGTTTCCATGCCCTCGACCGGAGCGATGAACAGGGTCTGGATCGCGAGCTTGCCCGGTCCGGTGAAGCGGTTCCAGGTCAGCTTCCCGCCGCCCCCGAAGACTCCCGACTTAAGGCCCATCGTGATCGCCTCGAGCGTCACGCTCGGGTCCTTGTAGAGCCAGGCGCCCGCCTCGACGTCGAGCTGCTCGCCCTCCGCCAGCTCCACCACGAAGACGTTCCCGTGGCCATGCAGCCAGACGAGCGCGTCACCGTCGCTCGCCCGGAACTTGTCCATGAAGAAGCCCGAGCCCCCGATCAGCATGTTCTGGACGCCCGTGATCCGCTCGAAGCTGTAGTCGAGGTTGTCGGTCGCCGCGAGGAACTGGTGCTCGCGCACGTCCAGGCCCTCCCCCTGGCGCAGGTGGAGGGGCACGCACTGCCCGGGCGAGTCCCTCGAGAAGGCGATCCTCCCCGACCCCTTGGTGCGGGTGACGAAGAACTCGAGGCCGGCGATCTTCCGTTTGACCGCGCCCGGCAGCTTCCTGAGCTCGATGTCGAGCTGCGTCTGCTTCCACAGCAGCACGTGGTGCTCGAACATCACCGGCTGCGAGGAGACCTCGATCTGCAGCTCGGGAACCAGCTCGCCGCGCACGTGGTAGGTGACCCCGGCGAAGGTCTCGTCGTGGACGGTCTGCGGGATCGGCTCGGGCAGGTGCATGCTGGCTCCTTGACGTGTGCTCGGGCGCACCATGGGCGCGCTTTGGTGAGGGCCCGCGAGGGGCTGCCCGGCGCGGGGCGCGCTGAGCTTCGCGGCTGAGGGGCGCGCCGGTCAAGGCCCGCCGGATCGCTGTCTCGCTCTTTGCGCGGATCGCGGCAGGCCCGGCTTGGCCCCCGCGCCGCTCGAGACGGTGGCTCGCCCTCCGAGCTCGCTGCGGTGGCCCGATGGTCGCGGCCCCGCAGCCAGGTCAACCGCGCTAGACTGCCTGTACCTCGCGCTTGGGCGGGGTTTTTCTTCGCCCAAAGCCGTTGCCCCCCAACTACGCAGGGAAGATCTGATCATGGCCCGCGGAGACGTTCGAATCGCTATCACCCTCGCCTGCGAGGAGTGCAAGCATCGCAACTACCAGACCAACAAGAGCAAGCGCAACAACCCGGATCGGGTGACGCTGCGCAAGTACTGCCGCTGGTGTCGCAAGCACACCAGCCACCGGGAGACCCGTTAGCGCGGGAGCGCTGCTGTGGCCCGTGACCGTAAACGTGCGAAGCAGCGCCGCCAGCGCGGCGGGTCGCCCGACGCGCGCGGCTCGAAGGCCGCGGGCGCGGTCACACCGAGCCAGCCCGTGCGCGCCGACCTGCCCGGCTCGCTCGACCACGCCTCCGGCGAGGTCGACGAGTTCGACGCCGCGCTGGTCCGCGGCGCCGGGGGCGTTCCGCTCACTCCCGGGACGCTCTCGGAGGGCGAAATCGAGGCCGAGGCGGTCGCCGAGGGCGACCTCACAGAGGACGCGCTGCAGGAGATCCAGGCTCCATCCGGCCCAGGGCGTGGCGGTACGGGTGACGGCTCGGGGGGCGGGGGCGGCGGCGACGATGGCGGCGTGGGCCCCGAGCGCGCCTCCGGTGCGCCACTGCGCGGCGGCAACCGCGCCGTCGCCTTCCTGCGCGCCAGCTGGGCCGAGCTGCAGCGGGTCCAATGGCCCGACCGCCGTCAGGTCACCCAGGCGACCGCCGTGGTCCTGGGCTTCGTGGCGATCGCCGGCGCCTATCTGGGCTTGGCCGACTACGTCGCCAAGGAAATCGTCGAATTCATCCTCTGAGGTCTTCTGAATGTTTCGCTGGTACGTCGTCAACACCTACTCGGGTCACGAGAACAAGGTCAAGCACAACCTGGAGCACCGGGTCGTCTCCCTGGGGCAGCAGCGGGCCGTCCGCAGCGTGGTCGTGCCGACCGAGTCGGTGACCGAGATGGAGAACAACCAGAAGGTCCTCAAGGAGAAGCGGACGATGCCGGGTTACGTGCTCGTCAACATGGAGCTCAACGAGGACTCGTGGGGCGTCGTCAAGGGCACCCCGGGCGTCACCGGCTTCGTCGGCGCCTCCCAGGAGCCCGTGCCGCTGACCCAGGGCGAGGTCGATCGGCTTCTCCACAAGGAGGTTGCGACGGCCACTCGCACGCGAGCCCAGTTCTCGATCGGCGAGTCCGTCAAGGTCGTCTCCGGCCCGCTCTCGGACTTCTCCGGCGAGATCTCCGAGATCAACGAGGACGCCGCCCGGCTCAAGGTGCTGGTCTCGATCTTCGGCAGGGAGACACCTGTCGAGGTCGGCTTCGACCAGGTCAAAAAGCTCTGAGACGGCAGAGGACCTGCGCGGAGCGGTGTCCTCGCTCGCTGCCCCGGGCTGTCAGGCGGGCCTGTGGCAGACGGCCTCGATGTTGTTGCCGTCGGGGTCGAGGATGAACGCGGCGTAGTAGTCGGGGTGGTAGATCGGCCGGGGCCCTGGAGCGCCGTTGTCGATCCCCCCGGCCGCCAGACCGGCGGCGTGGAAGGCGTGCACCGTCTCGCGCTGCTGCACCTCGAAGGCGACGTGCAGTCCCGTCACGACGGGGGAACGATCCCGCACCCAGAAGTAGGGCTTGCCGCGCTCGCCGAAGCCGGCAGACGGGCCGCCGGACTCCGCGAGCAGGGTGATCCCCAGCGGTTCGAGCGCCGTTTCGTAGAAGGCCTTGCTGCGCGAGTAGTCGCCTACGCCGAAGCCGATGTGGTCGAGCATCTGCCCTCCTGTCCGTGGGTTGCACGCCCGGCCGGCACGATCACCGACCAGCACAGAACCCTACGCAGGGCGCTCGCGCCGGCGCGCGCCGCCTGCGATAAGCTGAGCCCCTGTTGATCCCGCACACGTGCCGGATCGTGGATGGCACAGGCGCCAGTCCAGCCTGCGGCCCATGCGTCGCCGGCCCCTCATCGAGTTCAAGCCACTAACCTCCGCACACCCATGGCCAAGAAGGTTCTGACAACGATCAAGCTGCAGGCGACTGCCGCGCATGCGAGCCCCGCCCCGCCGGTCGGCCCTGCCCTGGGCCAGCACGGGATCAACATCATGGAGTTCTGCAAGGCCTTCAACGCCCAGACGCAGAGCGAAACGGGGACCGTGATCCCCGTCGTGATCACGGTCTACGAGGACCGTTCCTTCACGTTCGTGACCAAGACGCCGCCGGCCGCCGTGCTGATCCGGCAGGCGCTGCGGATCGGCAAGGGATCGGGCGAGCCGAACCGCGTCAAGGTCGGCACCATCACCCAGGCCCAGCTGCGCGAGATCGCCGAGCGCAAGCTGGCCGACCTGAACGCACACGACGTCGACCAGGCAGCGAAGATCATCGCCGGCACGGCCCGCTCGATGGGCGTCGAGGTGGAGGCATGACCACCCATCACGGCCGCCGCCACAAGGAGGCGCTGGGCGAGGTCGACCGCGAGCGGGAATACGAGCCCGCCCAGGCGGTCTCGCTGGTCAAGAGCCTGTCCAGCGCGAAGTTCGACGAGTCTGTCGAGCTGCACGTCCGCACCGGCCTGAACGTGCGTCACGCAGACGAGCAGCTGCGCGGCACGATCGCGCTGCCCAACGGTCTCGGCAAGGATGTGACCGTCGCGGTGTTCGCCCAGGGCGACAAGGCCCGCGAGGCGGAAGAGGCCGGTGCCGACGTCGTCGGCGCCCAGGACCTCGCCAAGCGGATCCAGGACGGCTTCGACGACTTCGACGTGGCGATCGCGACCCCGGACATGATGTCGGTGGTCGGCCAGCTCGGGCGGATCCTGGGACCGTCGGGCAAGATGCCGAACCCGAAAGTCGGCACGGTCACGATGGATGTCGCCAAGGCCGTCCAGGAGTCGAAGGCGGGCAAGGTCGAGTACCGCACCGACCGCACCGCGATCGTGCACCTGGTGATCGGCAAGGCGAGCTTCGAGGACCGCAAGCTCTTGGAGAACTACGCGGCCGTGATCGAGGAGCTCGTTCGCGCCAAGCCGTCCGCCGCCAAAGGCCGCTATCTACGCTCGATCACCCTCGCCTCGACCATGGGTCCAGGCGTGAAGGTCGACTCGAGCCGCACCCGTGACATCCTCGAGGAGGCGCCTGCGGCGAACATCGCCGCCTAGGCAGCTCTCCCAACAGGCCACCAGAGACCCCCGGCGGCTGAAGCGTAAGACCGGGACAGGAGCCCCAATGAATCGCGACCAGAAGGCCGTGGCGATCGCCGAGATCGCCACTCACATAGACGAGTCGGAGGCGATCTTCGCCGTCGACTACCGCGGCATCACCGTCGCGCAGATCGCCGAGCTGCGCGGCAACCTGCGCGAGGCCGACGCGATCTTCAAGGTCGTCAAGAACTCCCTGACCGAGCGCGCTGCCGACCAGGTCGGCGCGGAGTCGCTGAAGGCGCACCTGACCGGCCCGACCGCGCTCACCTTCGTCCGCGGCGATGTCGCGTTGGCCGCGAAAGCCGTCGCCGACTACGCCAAAGCCACCCAGCTGCTGCCCTTCAAGGGCGGGCTGATGGGGGGCGAGGAGCTCGAGGTGGACCAGATCCGCTCGCTGTCCCGCCTGCCCTCCCGCGAAGTCCTCTACGGGCAGCTGGTCGGGGTCGTCGCCTCGCCTGTCAGCGGGCTGGTGCGGACCCTCAACGCGCTTCTGGGCGGGCTCGCCGTCGCGCTCGGCCAGGTCAACCAGAAGAAGGAGTCCGGGGAGATCCCGGCCGGCCCCGCACCCGCTGCGGCCGAGCCGCCGACCGCGGCCGAGGCGAGCGCCGAGGAGCAGCCCGCGGGCGAGGATGACGCCGGGCCCGAGGCGGAGACGGCCGCCGCGCCCGAGGCGGAGACGGCCGCGGAGGCGGCGCCGGAGCCCGAGGCGGCGAGCGAGCAGCAGACTGAGCCGGAGCCCTCCCTTGCGGAGGACGAGCAGGACGAGCCGGCGCAAGCAGACGACAAACAGGCGGACGTCTCGGCCGAGACCGAGGACGCCGAGACGAATCCCACCAAGGAGGACTGACAGACCATGGCAACCAGCACACAGGATTGGATCGAGGAGCTGAAGGG
>JBKQOO010000199.1:0-2868 GCA_052145475.1 Solirubrobacteraceae bacterium | reverse complement strand
CCTGGCGCTCGAGGCGAGAGCCGCCAAGGACCTGCAGGAATCGCTGCAGAGCGCGCCCACGCTCGCGCAGGCGCGGCAGCTGCTGGGCGCCGCGTGCCGGCCTTCGGCGCTGCCCGTCTGAGCACTGAGGAGCCGCGCTCGCCCCCGCTATACTGCTGCGCTCGCCGAAGCCTCCGGCCGGCGACATCCCCGCTCGCAGCGGGGTTTTGTGTGCCGCGACCGGATCACCAACCGCGTAACCGAGCCCCACCCGCCCACATGCCGAAGGACGTCATCCTCACCCCAGAAGGCCTGCAGAAGCTCAAGGACGAGCTCGAGCTGCTGTCCACCGAGAAGCGCCGCGAGGTCGCCGAGCGCATCAAGGAGGCGCGCGAGTTCGGCGACATCCCCGCTGGTGGCGGGGTTTTGTCTGCAGCCGACCGGGCAACCAACCTGCGATTGAGGGTCACTTGCCGAAGGACGTCATCCTCACCCCCGAAGGCCTGAAGAAGCTCAAGGACGAGCTCGAGCTGCTCTCGACCGAGAAGCGGCGCGAGGTCGCAGAGCGCATCAAGGAGGCGAGGGAGTTCGGAGACATCTCCGAGAACTCCGAGTACGACGACGCCAAGAACGAGCAGGCGATGATCGAGAGCCGGATCGCCCAGCTCCAGGAGAAGCTGCGGATGGCGACGGTCATCCAGGCCAAGGACCTCTCCACCGACGTCGTCCAGGTCGGCTCGGTCGTCCACGTCAAGGACGAGAAGACGGGCAAGTCGGTCAAGTACACGATCGTCGGGTCGGCCGAGGCCAAGCCGCTCGAGCACAAGCTCTCGAACGAGTCCCCCGTCGGCCGTGCGCTGATCGGCCACAAACGCAACGAGACGGTCGCCGTCAAGGTTCCCCGCGGCCCTGCCCGCAAGCTCAAGATCACCAAGATCGACGTCGGCCTCGAGTAGGCTCGCCGCGATGAGCGGAAGGGACGCGGATCCCAGCCCCCCCGGCGAAGGCGAGGCGGGCAGGCACGGCCTTGACGAGCTGATCGCCGAGCGCCGCGCCAAGGCGCGGCGCCTGCGCGAGTCCGATCCGGGCGCATTCCCGTACGTCTTCTCGGGAGCCCAGCCGATCGCCGAGATCCTGACCGCGTACGAGCACCTCGAGCCGGGCGAGGAGACAGAGGACTCCCACCGCGTCGCCGGCCGGATCGCGGCGCGCCGCGGGGCCGGGCGGGCCGCCTTCCTCGACCTGGTCGACCGCACCGGCAAGATCCAGCTGCACGCCCGCGTCGACGTGCTCGGCGAGGAGGCCTTCGAGCGGCTCACCTCGCTCGACCTCGGCGACCTGCTGGGCGTCGACGGGGCGGTGCTGCGCAGCCGCCACGGCGAGCTGACGCTGCGCGTCGACCGCTTCGAGGTGCTCGCCAAGGCGCTGCGGCCGCCGCCGGACAAGCACCACGGCCTCAGCGACGTCGAGACCCGCTACCGCCGTCGCGAGCTCGACCTGATCGCCAACGAGGCCACCCGGCAGGTCTTCGCCGAACGGGCCCGGATCATTTCGGCGGTGCGGGGTTATCTGGACGGCGAGGGCTTCATCGAGGTCGAGACGCCGATCCTGCAGGGGCTCTACGGGGGCGCACTGGCGCGCCCCTTCACGACCCACCACAACGCACTCGACCGAGACCTGTACATGCGGATCGCGACCGAGCTCTACCTGAAGAGGTGCATCGTCGGCGGCCTGGAGCGCGTCTACGAGCTGGGCAAGGACTTTCGCAACGAGGGGATCTCGCACAAGCACAACCCCGAGTTCACGATGGTCGAGTGGTACGAGGCCTACGCCGACTACGAGGACGAGGCGGCGCGGCTGGAGCAGGTGGTCGCGGCGGCTGCGGGAGCCGTCGAATACGTCGGCGAGCTCGATTTCTCGACGCCGTGGCGCCGGGTCGGCTTCGTCGAGGCGGTCGAGCAGGCCACGGGGATCGATCTGATGGCTCACCGCGACGTCGAGCCGCTGCGCGCGGCGATCGCCGAGCGCGGCCTCGAGATCTCGACGCGCGGGCTCAGCTGGCCGCAGCTGGCCGACGACCTGCTGTCGAAGTTCGTCGAGCCGACGCTGGTGCAGCCGACCTTCGTGCTGGACTACCCCGTCGAGCTTTCGCCGCTGGCCAGGGAGCACCGCTCGCGCCCGGGGCTGGTCGAGCGCTGGGAGGCCTTCGCCGGCGGAATCGAGATCGCCAACGCGTTCAGCGAGCTGATCGACCCGGACGTCCAGCGCGAGCGCTTCGCCCTGCAGCAGCGCCTGGGCGCGGAGGGCGAGGAGGAGTTCCAGCCCTACGACGAGACCTTCGTTCAGGCGCTCGAGCAGGGGATGCCGCCCACCGGCGGCGTCGGGCTGGGCATCGACCGGCTGGTGATGCTGCTGACCGGGCGGGACTCGATCCGCGAGGTGGTGCTGTTCCCGGTGATGCGCGACTGACCCGCCGCGGCCGCCGCGACTTTAGCGCGAGATCCCCCATCTGGACGGGTGTTGGATACGAGCCCGCCTTTCTACGATCAAGGAGGGGGTCTGCAGTGCCGATGACCCCGGTAAGAGCAGCGTGAGCGGTTGGTAGACTGCTCCTCTAGGCGTCATAAGGACCACCAAAAGACCCTTGGGGCACCGCCCCGGCAGGAAGGAATCACATTATGTTCGAGCGGTTCACAGAAAGGGCACGACAGGTGGTCGTCCTCGCCCAAGAGGAGGCGCGGACGCTCAAGCACAACTACATCGGCACGGAGCACATCTTGCTCGGCTTGCTGCGCGAGGAGGAGGGCTTGGCCGCGCGTGTGCTCGAGTCACTTGACATCACCGTAGAGCGTGTGCGAGCCCAGGTGGTCCGCATCGTCGGCTCCGGCG
>JBKQOO010000198.1:0-3189 GCA_052145475.1 Solirubrobacteraceae bacterium | reverse complement strand
CCTCAAGCGGGCTTGATTTCCCGGCGCGTCGAGCCATGCGTGGATTGGGCGACCATTGTCGGCGGAGTAGAGCCACGCG
Organism: Solirubrobacteraceae bacterium; assembly: GCA_052145475.1. Lineage (GTDB taxonomy): Bacteria > Actinomycetota > Thermoleophilia > Solirubrobacterales > Solirubrobacteraceae > Palsa-744. The sequence continues at coordinate 3,110 of JBKQOO010000198.1, read as the reverse complement.
TGGATCGGGCCTGAATCGGCTGGCTCGACCGGCTTTCTGCATTTTTCGGCCTCGTCAATTTTCCAGTCGGGCTCGCAAGCAGCCGCGCGCGAATTCGCAACGTACACCCACCTTGTATCGCCGAGTTAGTTCGATCTGAAACTTTCAACTGCAGCGCTTGTGCACCCGGGTGTTATGGACCCAAAAATTCGGGATCGGTGCTCCAGGGCTAGCCGGCCCATGCATGGGAACGACCGCAGGGGTCGGCCAAGGGGGTCCGGGGCCATGGACACCCCTGCGCGCCGACCCTCCCGCGACCCTTAGGAGCTCCGCGTGAGCCGGGCGACGGTGTACCGGGTGCCTGCACAGCAGGCCGAGGAAATTGGGTAGCTCGCAGGCACATCGTGTGTTTCTTTATTGTTTTAGTGGTGCAATGTGCCATCGGGACCGATGCTGCCGGGCGTCCCCCCCAAGCACCATGTCCAGGAATTGATCCGCGCAACTCGAAGCGACGCGTTTGCCGGCCGAACCGGTCGCCTGACCGCGGGGCTCATCCCTGGTAGAGCGCGCGCAGTGCCGGCGCCAGGCCGGCGGGCAGGTTGCCCTGCGCCGCCACCCGGTCCAGGAAGCCTGGGTCGTCGGCGACGGTGAGGGCGTCCAGGGTGATCGGCGAGAGGATCGAGGAGATCGGCGGGGCAGCGACCGCCGGCCGGTCGGTCGGGCCCGTCGCGATTCCCTCCAAGGGCAGGTGCGGGCGCTGGGTGAAGTCGGTGCGCTCGAACTCATCCAGGGCCAGGCGAGGCTGACCGGCGCCGAGCCGCGGTGCCTCCGCCAGCGTCTCCGGCGGGTGGCCGGCCTCCTGCGCTAACCGCAGCTCCTTGATGTTCTGCAGCGCGTCGGCGAGCTTGCTGCGGGCCTGGGCGAGGCTGAGGGCGGCGACGTCGGGATCCTCGGTCTCCTGTTTGAGGTAAAGCACGCGCTGCTCGCCACCGACGGTGAGCAGCTCCAGACCGGGCCCGTCGGCGACCATCAGCGCCTGGGTGCCGTACCGGGGGGTGCCGTTGATCGCGACCAACTGGACCTGGCGCTCGTCGCCCGCAAACAGCTGAGCGTATGGCGCGCCGTCCGCCTGACCGGCGATGACCAGGAGGTCGGCCCGCTTGTCCACCTCGATCGAGCCGACGACCTTCTCCCATCCCAGGATCTCGGCCCCGGCGCTGGTCGCCAGCCGGACGAGCTCCTCGTCGCCGAAGATGTTCCCGTTGCTCTGGCTGTAGGCGCGGGCGACCTTCAACTCACCGAACAGGTTCTTGCTGCCGGTCGGCGACCAGTCAGAGCCGAGGCCGATCTTCAGCGGCGTCAGTGCGCTGCCGGCGGCCTTGGCGCCGGCCACGTCCGCGGTCTGGCCGTAGAGGAGGAGGTTGCTGAGCGGCGACCACACCATCGACGCACCGCGGGACGCGAGCACCCCAAAATCGGCGGGGTGGAGGGCCGCGCAGTGGATCCCGGCGAGCGACGGCGCGATCGCCCACTGCCCGTCCGGGAGCTGGAGGGCCTCGAAGTGCTTGTGCGCGGGTTCGTCCGTGCCCTCGCTGAGATGCAGGAGAAAGCAGGTCTTCTTCTTGATTTCGGTGAGGAAGGCCTGCGGATCGCTCGCGTCGACGTCGGCGATGCGGCTGCCGGCTGCGGGGAGCAGCGGGTCGTCGGTCTGCTCGACGTTGCGCACGATGCCCCGGTAGTAGCGGCGGATGCCTGCGGCGCTGAACAGCGCGATCCCCTGCGTGCTCGTCACGCCGCCCAGCAGCGCCTTGGTCTCGACGTAGCGGACGAGGGCGGGCAGGAGCTCGGTCGCCTCGCCGAGCGTCTTCATCGGCGCGGTCACGAGGCGGTGGTAGTCCGCGGAATTGCCCCAGGTGTCGCGGTTGGTGTACTTCTTCGGGACCTGCCAGAGCGGCAGCACGTTGTAGGCGATGTGGTTGTGCAGCTCGATAAGGCCGGGGAAGATCGTTCCTCTGGTCTCGACCGGAGTGATCCCGTCAAAGCCCGCCGGCGTCGCGTCGCCGCGGCTGGTGATCGCTGCGATCGTGGCGTCCTTGATCCAGACCGCGCCATCGGCCACCACGGTCGACGCCGGATCCATCGTGACCACCCGCCCGGCAATGGCCCAGCTGGGACTGCTGGCGGGATCGATCGGGCCCGTGGCCACGGTCATGTAAGGACCGTACCTGACGAAGATGCCCGCGATCCGCCGGCGAGCGGGCCTTGCGCTCGTCTGGGAGGTCTGGTTGAGTCAGGGGCCGCGATGACTCACATGTTCGATCCAGGGCCGGTCGGCGAACCGTTCAGTTCCCTCGTGGGGGATTATCCCGGCACCGACGTGTACCCTCCGGCCGCATTCCGCGTCGAATGGGGGCCGATCTTCCATCGGGGCCGCCTGGACGGCAGCGCCCGCCTGCTCATCATCGGTCAGGATCCGGCGCAGTCGGAGAGCGTGGTGCGCCGGATCCTGGTCGGCGAGGCGGGGCATCGCACCCAGGGGCTGATGGCCAAGCTGGGCTTCGACCACAGCTACCTACTGGTCAATACGTTCCTGTACTCGGTCTATGGCCAGGCCGGTGGCGAGCAGCATAAGGACGACGCGGCGATCGTCACGTACCGCAACGGCTGGCTGGATGCCATCTTTGCCGGCAACCAGATCGAGGCGGTGCTGGCGCTCGGTGTACTGGCCGACGACGCCTGGCAGAAGTGGAAGGTGACACCAGCCGGACAAGCTCATTCCCCGGGCTATGAGCACATCACCCACCCCACCGAGCCGGAGAGCAGTTCCGGCGGCGACCCGGCCAAGCTCAAGCAGGCGATCGCCGCCATGCTCCAGAACTGGAACCAGGCGCTCGCCCGGTTGCACCCGCTTATCGCGCATCCCGACGTTTCCGGGCCGCTCGTGCCCTACGGCGACGCTTTCGCGCCCAACGATCGCGTCGAGATCCCGGAGTTCGACGTACCCGCCGGCATCCCGGACTGGATGCGCTCGCCGGCGGCCTGGGCCCAGCGCCAGGGGGCGACGGCGGCCGACAAGCGCCGGGACATCACGATCACGATCCCGGACGGGGTCATCTGAGGGCTAACCTCGC
>JBKQOO010000197.1:0-7497 GCA_052145475.1 Solirubrobacteraceae bacterium | reverse complement strand
GAGGCGCGCAACGCCGGCAAGGCGATCGCCGATGCCCGCGGCGAGATGCAGATGGTGGTGGACACGTTCCGCTACTACGCCGGCGCGCCGGAGCGGCTGCTCGGGGACACGATCCCGGTCGCGGGCGGCCAGGCCTTCACGGTCCGCGAGCCGGTCGGGGTCGTCGGGCTGATCACCCCCTGGAACTTCCCCCTGACGATCGCCTCCTGGAAGCTCGCCCCGGCGCTGGCTGCCGGGAACACCGTCGTGCTGAAGCCGGCCGAGCTGACGCCGCTGACGGCGCTGCGCTTCGCCGAGCTGGCGCTCGAGGCTGGCCTGGCCCCGGGCGTCGTCAACGTCGTCGTCGGCCCCGGCCGCACGTGCGGGCAGCGTCTGGTGGAGCACCCCGACGTCGCCAAGATCGCCTTCACGGGCTCGACGGAGGTGGGACGCTCGATCGCGCAGGGCGCAGCCGGCACGATCAAGCGCGTCACGCTCGAGCTGGGGGGAAAGTCGGCGAGCATCGTCTTCGCCGACGCCGACCTCGAGACAGCCGCGGCGGCGGCACCGCTGGCCGTGTTCGGGAACGCCGGCCAGGACTGCTGTGCCCGCTCGCGCATCCTCGTCCAGGAGCAGGCGATGGATCGGTTCATGGCGGGGCTGGAGGAGGCCGTCGGCGCGCTGCGCGTGGGCGACCCGCTGGCGGAGAGCACCCAGATGGGGCCACTGATCTCGGCGGCGCAGCGCGAGGCTGTGGCGTCGTTCCTCGAGGACGACGTCGAGGTCGCCTTCCGCGGCAGCGCACCCGAGGGCAAGGGCTTCTGGTTCGCGCCGACCGTGCTCGCGCCTGTCGACCCGGGCGACCGTGTCGCGCGCGAGGAGGTGTTCGGGCCGATTGTGGCCGTGATCCCGTTCGCCGAGGAGGAGCAGGCGATCGCGCTGGCCAACGACACCATCTACGGCCTGTCCGGCTCGATCTGGACCCGCGACGGCGCGCGGGCGCTGCGGGTCGCGCGGGCCGTGGACACGGGCGTGCTGTCGATCAACTCGAACAGCTCGGTGCGGGTGACCACGCCGTTCGGCGGGTTCAAGCAGTCCGGCTACGGGCGCGAGCTGGGCCCGCACGCGCTGGACGCCTACACCGAGGTCAAGACGATCTTCTACGCGACGGAGGGATGATGGCCGCGACGGGCAGGCTGGCGGGGCGCATTTGCGTGGTGACCGGCGCCAGCGGTGGGATCGGCGCAGCCAGCGTCGAGGCGCTCCAGGCCGAGGGCGCGACGGTGGTGGGCGTCGACGTGCTGGCGGGCGCGCCGGGAGACCTGGCGCTGCAGGCCGACCTGACCAGTGAGCAGGAGGTCGAGCGCGTCCTCGGGCAGGCGCGGGCGCAGTACGGGCGCCTGGACGTGCTGTTCAACAACGCCGGCATCTCCCCCGGCGATGACGGCTCCGTCCTGGAGACGACGCTGGAGGCCTGGGAGCGCGTGCAGGCCGTCAACCTGCGCAGCATCTTCCTCTGCTGCAAGCACGGGATCCCGCACCTGCTGGAGAACGAGGGGCCGCAGCGGGGCTCGGTGATCAACACGGCCTCTTTCGTGGCCGTGATGGGAGCCGCCACCTCGCAGATCTCCTACACCGCCTCGAAGGGAGGCGTCCTGGCCCTCTCGCGCGAGCTCGGCGTCGAGTTCGCCCGCCGCGGCGTGCGGGTCAACGCGCTGTGCCCCGGCCCGGTCGACACCCCCCTGCTCAAAGAGCTCTACGCCAAGGACCCCGAGCAGGCGGCCCGCAGGCTGGTGCACGTGCCGATGGGGCGCTTCGCCCGGGCCGAGGAGATCGCGCACGCCGTCGTGTTCCTGGCCAGCGACGAGTCCAGCTTCATCACCGCTTCGAGCTTCCTGGTCGACGGCGGCCTCAGCGGCGCCTACACGACCCCGCTCGAGTAGCCGCCGGACGGCGGCTACAGCGCGACTGGGGTCTCGACGCCGCGCCTGGACGCGCCCACGGAGGCGATCATCACCAGCGCGATCCCCAGCAGGGCACGACCGCCGAGGCGCTGTCCCAGCACGATCCGGCCGGCCAGCGCGGCGATCGCCGGCTCGAGGCTCATCAAGACGCCGAAAACGGCGGGCGCGATCCGCCGCAGCGCCTCGACCTCGAAGGAGTACGGAATCGCCGAGGACAGCACCCCCACGGCGGCGCCGAGCAGCAGGACTTCGGCTCCCAGCAGGCTGCCTGCGCCTTCCACGAGGCCGAGCGGGGCGACGGCGACGGTTCCCACACACATCGCCAGGGCGAGCCCCGTGCCGCCCTCGAAGGTCTGACCCAAGCGAGCGTTGAGCAGGATATAGGCGCCCCAGAAGCAGCCGGCGAGCAGGGCCAAGGCGACACCGAGCGCATCGAGAGCGTGCCCGCCGTGGCCGGTCAGGGCGAGGATGCCCAGCGCCGCGAGCGCCACCCACAGCAGATCGAGCCGCCGCCGCGAGCCGAGCAGCGCGACGGTCAGCGGACCCACGAACTCGAGCGCGACGGCGATGCCCAGCGGGATGCGGTGCAGGGCCTCGTAGAAGCTCAGGTTCATCGCGGCCAGCACGAGACCGAACACGGCAGCCTGGCGCAGCTCGGACCGCGGGCGCCCGCGCAGCCGAGGCCTCCAGACGGCGAGCAGCACGACCGAGCCGAAGGCGAGGCGCAGCAGCACCGTGCCGGCCGGACCGACGCGGTCGAACAGCGTGGCGGCCAGCGCGGCGCCGAACTGGACCGAGGCGATCGCGCCCACGACCAGGACGCCCGAGGGAGTGCGCTCGAGGGGGCCCACATGGGGCGCTGCTTGTCGCTGGCGGGCCACCGCAGGCGATCGTAGCCGCGAGCATCCGATGCCCCCGGGGACGACCGGCGTAGGATCGGCGCGTGAGGAGCGGACCCGGAGCGGAGCCGCCGGCCGGCCCGGAGCCCGCCGGCGCGACCGCGCTCGAGGTTCTGCGCGCCGGCCTGGGCCCACCGGTCGTGCTGGTCCACGGGAGCGTCGTCGGCGCGGGACCGACCTGGCGAGCGCAGCTCGCGCTTGCGGAGCGCTGGAGTCTGCGCATGCCCAACCGGCCGGGGTTCGGCGGCAGCCCGCCCCTGCGGCGAGGCGACTTCGAGCTGGAGGCGCCGCTGATCGCCGCGCTGCTCGGCGGTGGCGCCCACCTGGTCGGCCACTCCTACGGGGCCGTGATCGCGATCTACGCCGCCGCGCTGCGGCCCGGCGCGGTGCGCTCGCTGACCCTGTCCGAGCCGGGCTGCCTGGCGGTCGCGGCCGGCCTGCCCGCGGTGGACCGTCAGCTCGCGGCAGGCCGCCTGCTCTACGAGCAGGCGGACCGGCTCGACCCGCGGGAGTTCCTGCTGGCGTTCAGGGGCGGCGCGGGCGTCACCCGCAGCACGCCCGAGCGACTCCCCGACGAGCTGTTCGCGGGGGCGCGTCTGCTGATGGCCGAACGACCCCCCTGGGAGGCCGACCCGCCGTGGCAGCGTCTGAGGGACGCGCCGTTCGCCAAGCTCGTCCTGTCCGGCGGGCACTCCGAGGTCTTCGAGGCGGTCTGCGATGCCGTCGCCGAGCGGATCGGCGCGCGGCGCCGGGTGATCGCGGGCCGCGGGCACACGATCCCAGCGGCGGCGGGCTACAACGACGCGCTCGAGGGGTTCCTGAGCGAGAGCGAGCGGATCGGGGCGGGCGGCTGGTGAGGGCGCGGCGACGGCGCGGCGCATAGGATCCGGCGCTGCCGAGACCGATCCGTCGGTGAGAGAGGAGCCAGCCAGTGAGTCAGACCAACCAGGCGATAACACCGGCGCTGAGCGTCGAGCGACTGGCCGGAACGTTCCCGGGCGACCTGGGCATCGAGCTGACCGAGATCACCGACGAGGAGGTGCTCGGCAGGATGGCCGTGGACCGTCGCCACCTACACCCGATGGGCTACGTCCACGGCGGCGCCTGGGTCGCCTTCGCCGACACGGTCGCGGCGTGGGGCACCCTCCGGCACCTCCCCGAGGGGCGCGGCTTCACGACGGTCGAGCTGAAGATCAACGTGATCACCGCTGCCGGGGACGGCGACGAGCTGACCGCGGTGGGCGAGCCGCTGCACGTCGGCTCGCGCACGCAGGTGTGGCAGGTCCAGGTGTCAAAGGGCGAGCGCCTGGCGGCCAGCTTCACCTGCACGCAGCTGGTGCTCTGAGCACGGGCCGTCATCCCCCAGCTCTCGCCTCAGGGGGACAGCACCGCCATCGCGGCGTTGCGACCGGGGATCCCGCTGACCCCGCCGCCGCGACGAGCGCCTGCGCCGCACATCAGGATCGCGGGGTGGTCTGTCTCCACCCCCCAACTGCCCACCTCGTCCTCGCGCTCGGCGAAGGGCCAGGACAAGTCGCGGTGGAAGATGTGCCCGCCGGGCATTCTCAGCTCCCGCTGCAGGTCCGGGGGCGAGTGCGCCTGCAGGCAGGGGCTTCCGTCGGGCCCGCGCAACAGGCAGTCGGCGATCGGCTCGGCCAGGACGCTGTCGAGCGAGGCCAGCGTCGCCTCGAGCCCGGCCGCCCTCGTGCCGGCCGGGTCGGCCCTGAACAACCGCGCCGGCATGTGCAGGGCGAAGACCGTCAGGGTCTGCGCCCCGGCCGCCCGCAGCTCAGGCCCCAGGATCGACGGGTCGCTGAGCGAATGGCAGTAGGCCTCGCAGGGCGGCAGCTCCGGCATCCTGCCGCCTGACGCCTGCTCGAAGGCGCGCTGCAGCTGGGACGCGGTCTGGTTGATGTGGAAGGTTCCGCTGAAGGCCCGCGCAGGCGAGATCGACGGGTCCCGCAACCGGGGCAGGCGGGAGAGCAGCATGTTCACCTTGAGCTGCGAGCCCTCCGGGACGGCGGCGAGGTCGGCCTGCCCCCGCAGTCGGGCCAGCTCGACCGGGGCCACGGCGCAGAGCACGTGCCGGGCCGTCACCCGGCGCTCGGTGGCGCCGTCACAGAACACGACCTCGAGCTCGTCTCCGTCCGGCGCCAGCGCGAGCACGTCCTGGCCGCAGGCAAGCTGCGCGCCTTCGCGCAGCGCGGCTGCAGCGAGGGCGTCGGTGACGGCGCCCATCCCGCCGACCGGGACCTGCCACTCCCCCGTGCCCCGTCCGATCACGTGGTAGAGGTAGCAGCGGTTCTGGCGCAGATCGGCGTCGTGCGCCTGCGTGAAGGTGCCGATCAGCGCATCGGTCAGCGCGACCCCCGCCACCAGCTCGTCGGCGAAGATCCGCTCCAGCAGCTCTCCCAGCGGCCGCTCGAACAGCGCCTCCCAGGCGGGCTGGCCGACGGCCCGGCGCATCTGCTCGCGGGACCGGAGCGGCTCGGTCAGCGACGGGAACACGGTCGCGGCCAGCCGGCGGGTGGTCGCGTGGAGAGCCTGCCAGGCGGCGCGGTCGGCCGTGCCCCCTGTCACAGCTCGGAAGGAGCTCCTGGTCGCAGCCGGGTCGCCCTCCGCGACAAGCAGCCCGTGACGTGCCGCCGCCCTTGGATCGGGGGTGTAGGAGGAGACCGCGCGTGGCGTCAGTCTCACCGGCAGCGACAGCTCCTGCACGATCCGCGCCGGCAGCAGGCTGATCAGGTAGGCGTAGCTGGAGACCTGCGCGTCGAAGCCGGGAAACAGCCGCTCCGAGACCGCGGCCCCGCCGAGCCGCCGGCGCCGCTCGAGCACCAGGCACGATCTGCCCGCGCGAGCGAGGTAGGCGGCCGCGACGAGACCGTTGTGCCCGCCGCCGACGACCACCGCGTCGTAGCGTCGGGCCGGAGTGGAGAGCGGGGGCAGGATCCCGGCCCCTCGCCTCAGCGCGGCTCGGGCGGCGGCTCGGCGGCGTCCCCGAGTGGGCGCTGGGTCCAGGCAACGTCGTGCCAGGACCCGTGCTTGTAGCCGATCCGCCTGTAGACCCCCACCGGCTCGAAGCCCATCGCCGTGTGCAGCGCGACGCTGGCCGGGTTCGGCAGCGTCATGCCCGCCACGGCCATGCGGTAGCCGCGCTCGGACAGCCTCGCCAGCAGCGCCTCGTACAGTGCTCGCCCGGTGCCGGTACGCCGGCGTCCCTGCTCGACGTAGACGCTCACCTCACACGACCACCGGTAGGCGGGCCGGGAATGGAGCGGAGCACCGTAGGCGTAGCCCACGACCCGGTCAGCCTCCTCGGCCACCACCCAGGCGTGGCTGGCCACGCAGGCCGTGATGCGCCTGGCCATCTCGGCGGCCGACGGCGGTTCGAGCTCGAACGTGATCGCCGTCTCGGTCACATACGGGGCATAGACCGCCGCACAGGCGGCGCCGTCCGCAGCGGTCGCGGCCCGCACGATCAGGGTCTGTTGCCCGCTCACTTGGCGAGATCGAGCATCTCGATCCTCCGGGGGCCCGTCCTCGAGGCGGGCCGTGTCGGCCATCGGTGGCCGCCGAAGTCTATGCGGTGCGCGACGGGCGCACCGGCCCGCAGCGATGCTGGGTCCTCGAGCCCCTCGTGGCGGGCGGCGCTCACCTCGGCAGCTGAATCCTCAGGCCCGCCCTACTCGATCAGCCCGGAGCGCAGCGCCTGTGCGACCGCCGATGTTCGCTCGCAGACCCCCAGCTTCGAGTAGATGTGCTCGAGGTGCGTCTTCACGGTTGCGGGGCTGATCGACAGCTCCTCGGCGGCTCGGCGGACGGTGAGCCCGCGCGCCATCAACGTCAGCACCTCGAGCTCCCTGGGAGTGAGCGGCGAGAGGTTCAGCTCGCCGCGACGGCGCGAGAAGAAGATCCCGAGCTGCCGGCCGGCCGCGCTCAACACGTCCGTCAGGCCGTTGCCGAGCTTCTCCTGGGGCGCCCCGTAGAGCTCGATCACGCCGAGCACCTCCTCGCCCGCGAGCGCCGGAAGCGCCAGCGAGGCGCGCAGCGCGCCGGCGACCGCCGTGGGCTCGAGTGCGGAATCCTGCGGCCCATCGCCATCGTGGCGGACCGGCGCGCCCTGTTCCCAGGCACGGCCCGGCAGGCCTCTGCCCGGGGCCAGCCGGAGCGCAGCCAGCGCTCCCCACAACGCGACGCCGTCGCCGCGGCGCGGGCTCCCAAACGCGCGTGGAACCAGCATCCCCGCCTCGGGCAGCCAAAGGATCCCGGCCGCCTGGCCGAGCGCGATCGCGATCTCGCGGAGCAGCAGCTCGCTGCCGTCCTCGAAGCGCTCCCATCCCGTCAGCGCATGGGAGACGGCCAGCATCACGGCGAGCCCGCGCTCGGCGCTCTCCAGGCGCCTGGCGCGGTCGTCTTCGGCCACTCCAGATGCCCCCGCCCGACGGCGCGAAGTGGGAGATTGGCGGTCGGCAGAGGACATACAGGTCTGACTACGAACTATACAGACCTGTCTGTCCGCGACTGGGAAGCCGCCGGACTGGCGAGGTTGGCCCGGCGACGGCCAACGGGCGGCCTGCGAAGCTCCTCGGCCAGACCCTCGACGAGCCGGTCGACTGGCCATCGCGGGCAGCCTAGACCCGATCCCGACCCCCGTA
>JBKQOO010000196.1:0-32471 GCA_052145475.1 Solirubrobacteraceae bacterium | reverse complement strand
CATCATTCCCTGGCGCCACCAGTTGTCGATGATCGCCTCCACGGGTTGCACGCCGGGCCGGTTGAAGCCGTAGAACGGCCCCGACGGAAGGGCCCGGTAGAACACGGACCTGTTGGCGGCAAGTTCGGCCTGGAGGCCGTCGAACACGCTTTTCGGCAGACCTTTGGGGTTGGCGTCCGTCTTGACCATGAGTGGCGGCACCGAGCTGATCAGCACTGCTCTTGCCACACGGCTCTCACCGTGTCGGGCGATGTAGCGCACGACCTCCCCGCCGCCGGTGGAGTGCCCGACGTGGATCGCGTCCTGGAGATCGAGATGGGCAGTCACCGCGGCCAGGTCGTCGGCGTAGTGGTCCATGTCGGGACCGATGCTGGTCTGTGTCGAGCGTCCGTGCCCGCGCCGGTCATGGGCGACGACCCGGTAGCCGTTCTGTAGGAAGAACAGCATCTGGGTGTCCCAGTCGTCGGCCGAGAGCGGCCAGCCGTGGCTGAAGACGATCGGCTGGCCCGAACCCCAGTCCTTGTAGAAGATCTCCGTGCCGTCGGTCGTAGCGATCCTGGGCATGCGCTCTTCCTCCCGTTGCGTTGTCTGTTTAACGCGCCGAAGTGCCAAACCGCAGCGTAGTCGCTCGCCCCAGCCCGCGTGCCCGTGGCGTTCAGGAGATCGCTTTGAGCTCGAGCGGTTCTTCCCCGTCGAGGGTCGCGCTCGCTGTGAGGGTGAGGCCGAGCTCTTCTTTGCCGACGATCAGCTCGAGTCTGTCCGGCGAGCCACCGGCGAAGCTCGTCGGTTCCTGTTCTCCTTCCTTGTTGGTGGCGAACGCCAGCGAGAACACGCTGGCCATCTTGTCGACCTTGCTCACGGGGCCGATCACCGAGCCGGCGATCGCCACTTCGTAGCTGCCACAGATGAAGCTCAGGAGGTCGTTCCCCGACGCCGGCTGCAGCTGCCAGCCGAGCGAGGCCTTCTTGGTGCCGGGGATCAGTCCGAGCTGGGCGTGGAGTGATGCCGTGATGATCCCCGCTTCGGCGCCTTCGCTTTGGCAGCTCGCGTTCGCGAGCTGGCTGTGGCAGCCGGAGAGGGTCAGTTGCAGCGAGGCGCCCTGGGTGCCCGTGTATTCGCCGGAGAGCCGGCTTTCGCCGCACTGCAGGACCGGGAATGGGCCCTTGCCGCGGGAGGCGAACGACACGCTGCTGATCACGCCGGTGAAGTGGTTGTGCTGACCTGCTCCGCGCTGCCATTCGTCCTTGCCCGCGCCCGCGGTGGTGCAGCTCGAGTTGGTGAAGGTGCCGGTTGGCTTCTTGAGCTTCAGGCAGCGTCCAACTTCAGGAAATTCGGAGGCGGGCGTCGCGAAGGTCAGGTCGGCGCCGTAGCTGGTCCCTTGGGCGTTCGTAGCGACGATCCTGAAGTGGTAGCTGGTGGCCGCGCTGAGCTCGGTCAGCTGCGCGCTGACCGGGACCGGGCTCGAACCGGAGCCTGGCCCGGTCAGGCACGGCGCGCTCGATCCGTATTCGGTGCTCGTGCCGTATTCGAAGCGGCAGCTGGTGACGATCGCGCCTTCGGGATCGACGCTGGCCTCGAGGGTCGCCGAGGACAGGCGCACCGCGCCGGCGGGTTCGGTGACGACGACAGGTGCTGACTGGTAGACGAACTGGTCGGCCGGAGTAACCGCGCTCGTGCCTTCGGGGGTCGTGATCGTGATGTTCGCCACGCCGCTGCCGGGGGGCGCGACGGCGACGATTTCGCTGGGCGAGCGCACTTCGTATTCGCTGGCCGCTGTCGCGCCGAAGTCCACGGCGCTCGCCCCGCTCAGTCTGGCGCCGGTGATCGTGACCCGCGTTCCACCCGCGGCGGGCCCGGTGGCGGGACTCACGCCTGTGACGCTCGAGGCTTCGTAGGTGAACTGGTCGGCCTGGCTGACGTGGCTCGCACCTTCGGGGGTCGTGACCGTGATGTCCACGACGCCGCTGCCGGACGGCGAGGTGGCGGTCAGTTCGCTGTCGGAGAGGATTTCGAACGAGCTCGCGGCGTTTGCGCCGAAGTGCACGGCCGTGACGTCGCCGAGGCCGTGTCCCTGGATCGTCACCTTCGTCCCGCCGGCCCCGGGTCCGCGGTTCGGGCTGACGCCGGTGATGGCCGAGAGCGCCGTCCGCAGGCTCACGAGGTTGTGCAGCCCGCCGGCTGAGATGGCGAGAACTTCTCCGCTCAGGTAGGGGCCGTCCGGGCACGGCGCGCTCGCGAAGGCGGGGCACACCCTGACGGGCACGTCGCTCGACGTGAACAGGCCGTCGCCGAGCTGCCCGTAGCTGTCGCCGCCCCACGTGAGGATTTCCCCGGCGTCGGTGACCACCGTGTTCTCGGTGTTTTCCGCGCCGCTTGTGAGCGCGCTCACGTCGCTCAGGCCGCTGACGGCCACGGGACTGCGGCTGCAGCTTTCGCTGCCGCACGTTTCCGGCCCGCTGAGGGAGCCGTCGCCGAGCTGACCGTGGTAGTTGCTGCCCCAGTCGACGACATGCCCGTCTTCCAGCAGCGCCGCGCTCGTGTAGAGGTCGGCTGCGATCGCGCGTACGCCGGACAGGTCGTGAGTGCAGGGGTGGAGTTCTCCGGCGGCACACACCGCGGTGGGCGTGTCGGACTGTTCGGTCGCGCCATCGCCGAGTTCGCCTTCGCCGTCCGAGCCCCATGCAAGGACCCCACCGTCGCTGCGCAGCGCCAGGACGTGATAGGAGCCGGCCGCGATCGCGGTGACGTCGCTGAGGCCGGTGATCGCGCGCGGCACCTTGCTGCAGTGGATCGTCTTCGAGAGGCACGTTTCGGGGCCGGTGTCCTTCCCGGTGGCGAGCTCGCCTTCGTTGTTTTCGCCCCAGGCCATCACGGTGCCGTTCTTCAGCAGCGCCAGGCTGAAACGCTCGCCGGCCGCGATCGACACGACTTCTTTGAGGTAATTGGCGGGGCTGCACGGAGATTCCTTGGCGGCGCAGACCGGCACGGGGACGTCCGAGCTCTCACTTTCGCTGTCGATGCCGAGTTGTCCACGGCCGTTGCCGCCCCAGGCGACGACGGTGCCGTTCTTCAGCAGCGCGAGGCTGTTGAACGAGCCGGCGGCAACCTGTGTGACTTCCTGCAAGAAGGGCCCATGCGGACACTCAGCTTCTGCATCTTGCGGCTTCGTGGCCGCTGCACAGACCTGGGCGGGCACGTCGATCGAGTGCTCCGTTCCGTTGCCGACCGACCCGAGGGTGTTTTCGCCCCACGCCATGACCGTGCCGTTCGGCATCAGCGCCAGGCTCTGCGTGCCCCCGGCGGCGAGATCGACAGCTTCGGGCAGTTCGCTGACTTCGACGGGGACCCCGCTCTGGGAGATGGCACCGTCGCCGAGCAGGCCGTCGTTGTAGCCCCACGACAGCACCGGCCCGACGGTGTCGTACGCGTAGCGGTCCTGTGTGCTGGTTTCGCTGGTGCCGGCCGGCGTGGTGACGGTGACGTCGACCGTGCCGGCCCCCTGCGGCGTGAAGGCCGTGATCGATTCGGCCGAGTTCAGCGTGAAGTACTCCGCTTCGCGCGAGCCGAAATGCACGGCGGTCGCGCCGGTGAAGTTCTCACCGGTGATGGTGACGCTCGCGCCGCCGTCGGTCGGGCCGAAGTCGCTGGCGACCGAGGTCACGGCGGGAAGCGCCGTGCGGAACGCGCCATCGCTGCTGTAGCTCGTGCCGTTGGTGTTGGTTGCGACGAGGCGGTAGTGGTAGGTGGTGTCCGCCTGCAGGCCGCTGATCGACGCGCTGACCGCTACGGCGGTGCGGCCGGATCCGGCGGAGGCGTCGGGAACCGGCAAGCTCGTGCCGTAGGCGGTCGTGGTGCCGTATTCGAAGTGGTAGGTGGCTTCGAGGCCCTGCGGGTCGACCTTCCCGTTGAGCGTCGCTTCACCATTTGCGACGCCGCTGGCGGGGCTCGTCGCAGCGATTGGTGCGGGTGCGCTGGTGAGCTCGAGCGGCCCGTCAGGCGAGCCGTTGCCGGTGGGCCCGTCGTAGCCGACCTCGGCGTGGCAGTAGTAGCTGTCGGTGGCCGGAGGCGTACACGTGCCGTTGCTCCCGGCGGCGACGTCGAACAGCGCTTCGGGGTCCTGATAGAACGCATCGGCGCCGGGGAGGGAACGCGAGTATTCGGTGGCGTGCGCCTCGATGCCGGAGACGAGCGGCGAGCTCACGCTGGTGCCGCACACGTCTTCCCAGCCCTTCTGGCCTGTGGCGTAGGTGGAGACGGGCGATTCACACGCGGCCACGGCGGCGACGTCGTCGCTCATGCGCATCGAGCAGCCGGTGTCGGTCTGCCAGATCGACTTCGGCCACAGCTTCGCGCAGCCACTTCCCCCTCCGGACCACACTTCCTCGGTCCATCCGCGCGCATTGTCGGCGCGACGCAGAACCGTTCCGCCAACGGCCACCACGCTCGGCAGATCCGCGGGAAAGTTGGGCGAGTCCCCGCCGCGCTCGTAGTTGTCGTAGCCGCCGTCACCGGCGGAGGCGGTGATGAGGACGCCCGGGTGATCGTAGGAGGGCGCTTCCGCTTCGCATTCTTCGCCGCAGAACTGTTCGAAGCTGCCATAGCTGTTGGAGATCTCGGTCGCCCCCAGGCGGGCCGCCGTGTCGACGGTCTCGCGCAGGTCTTCGCCGAAGGCGCTGTTGGCCTCGGCGAGCATGATGTGACAGTGCGGACAGGCGGCGGAAGCCATCTCGATGTCGAGCGCGCTCTCCGTTTCCCAGCCTTGCTTGTCCGGCGGGTAGTGGCCTTCTTCGCCTTCCTGGTTGACCTTTTTGAAGCAGCCGTTGGCTTTCGTGCACGGCGGCAGGCCGTAGCGTTCGCGGTACTTGGCGAGGTCTTCTTCGGCGGTCGGGTACCCGTAGGCGTCGACCAGCGCGATCGTCTGCGTTTCACCGCCGCTGGTGGGGATCTTGTACGCCGATTGCAGGTCCTGCGGGTCGAACCCGCCCATTTCGCCACTTCCTTCCAGGAGCGGGCCGCCGGCCGGCAGCCGAAAGCGCTTCACGCCGCCGACGACGACCGGTTCGGGAGAGGGGTCGATGATCTCTTCGCACGATTCTTCCGGGCAGGCCCAGTGGGCTTCGGTGGCGGACGGAGTGAGCGCGATTCCCTTGCGCGCGCGCTTGCTCTCGTGTCGCTCACGCGGGCTGTGCGTGCCGGGGCTCAGTTCCGCCAATCCCTCGAGGCTGGCCGTCGCGCTCTGCTCGGCACCGGCGCCGGCTGGTGTCGCCGCGCCCGCGCCGATCACCAACGCGCTCGCCGCCAAGCACAGCGCGAGCCGCCGCCAGGTGCTGCCTCCTTGCCGCCCCACGATCGCCTCCCTCAGGACCCGTGCTGCAAAGCCTCTTCTCCCTCACCCTGGCCCGCCCCCCGGTGCCGCGCGAGCCGTCGGGTTGACGGCAGTGTACACACTGCTCGGGCTACGCTTCGACGCGGAGCAGCATCCGCAGGATCGGCTCGGCGCGGCGTGCCTCGGGCGCTTCTCCCGTGATGAGATCGAGATAGGTGTAGGACTCGATCAGGCGCACGATCACATATGCGAGCTCATGCAGATCAACGGGCAGCTCGAGCCGCGAGGCGTTCGCCTCCTCCTCGAGCCGGCTCTGTATCGCGCCGATGAGGCGCTGCTGGAAATCCGTACGGCGGCCGGTCAGCAGACGCATCGCGTGCTCGCCGTCTTCGCTCAGCCAACGCCGCATCCCCGGGTTCGTGATGATGGTGTCGAGAAAGCCGGTGATGACGGCGACGATACGCTCGGCGCCGCGGGCATCGACCTCCTGCTCGACGTAGTCGAAGGTGCGCAGGGCAAGCGACCAGACGACCTCGACGATGAAGTCGTCACGCGAGCCGAACCAGCGGTAGAGCGTGACGCGGTTGACGCCCAGCTCGTCGGCCAGCACACCCATATCGATCCGCTCGGGCGCCAGGAACCGTCGTCGACCGAGACGCAGGGCATCCGCAGCTCGAGGTCGCGCGACCGTGCTCACGCAGTCAAGAATCGCAGGAGAAGACCACGGGCGCGGGGCTGAGCGGAGTCCGCCGCGCTTCGCAACGATCGCACCGACATGTTGCATTGCAACGTCTGATGCTGTACGTTGCATTCATCTTGCTGGCGCAGTCCTGACGAGGCAAGGAGGAGAGCCGTGGCGAGTCGGGCGTCGCACTGGATGAAGAGAGCTGCGGTCGCTTCGACCGTCGCAGCCGCTGTGTTCCTCGCCGTCGGCGCGGCGGCCGCCTCGAGCGCGGCAGCGCTCCCGACGGCGACAGAAATCGCGGCGGGCAGCGGATCGCACGGCTACCCATACGACGCCGTCCCGGAAACGCCCGCGGTGCCGGGTGCGCCGTTCATCAACCTGAGCGAAGTGGGCTATGCGCAGCGCGAGTTCACGATGTCGGGCGGTGCCACGGTCTACAAGCAGAGCGGCCTCTGGTCCTCGAATGGCAAATGGGCCGTCTCCCCCGCGCAGACGAACGTGCCCTACACCACGCGGCTGCTCGTGCGCTACCCGACCGACCCGGCGAAGTTCAACGGCACCGTCGTGTTCGAGTGGCTGAACGACACGACGGGCGGCGACCAGGACCCGGTCTGGGCGCAGCTCTACAGCGAGCTGATCGACAAGGGCTATGCCTATGTCGGCGTGACGGCGCAGAGGCCGGGCATGAAAGACCTGGCGAGCTGGGATCCGACACGCTACGGCGCGCTGGGGGACAGCAACGACGGCGAGTCCTACCAAATCTTCACCCAGGCCGCGGAAGCCGTGAAGTCGGACAGCGCGACGCTACTGGGCGGTTTGACGCCAAAGGAGCTGATCGCCACCGGCGACTCCCAGTCGGCCTTCCGCCTTGACACGTACGTCAATGCGATCCAGCCGCTGACGCACGCCTTCAACGGCTTCCTCGTCGTCGGCCGGGCGGTCACGGCCGCACCGATCGGCGAAGGGCTGGTCGCGTCGTCGCCCTTCCCGGCTCTCATCCGCACCGACAACGCGACGCCGTTCATCCAGCTCAACACCCAGGGCGACATCGAAGAGCTCGATGCAGCCGCGGCTCGCCAGCCGGACAACAACGACCTCCGCACGTGGGAGGTCACGGGCGCCGCGCACATCGATGCCCACGAGGCCTCGTATGAGACCGAGACACTTGCTCGCGAGGATCCAACTGTCCAAGCACCCTCGTGCGTGCTGGGCACGCCGATCGAGGGGACGGGGACGTCGCTTGACGGTCACAACCAACCCGACAACATGCCGTTGTTCGAGGTCGAGGACGCCGCGATGGCGGCCCTTCAGAACTGGGTGACGAACGGGGTGCAGCCGGCGCATGGCAGCCAGATCTCCACGATTCCCTTGTTCTTCGGCGCTTACGATCTCGTCAACAAGAACAGGTACGGCGTCGGCGAAGGCGGCATCCGGATGCCGGAGGCGCAGGTGCCGGCGGAGAACTACTCGGCGCTGAACTTTGCGAACGTGAGCGAAGAGAGCCTCAACCCGGTGTCCCTGCTCGGCGAGCTGGAGGGAGCCTTCGAATCACTCGAGAGCGGCGGCATCACCAATGAAGCGCTACGCGACCAGGGCCTGTGCCTGCTTTCCGGGTACTTCACCGATTTCAGCCAGTCCACTCTGAAGTCCCTGTACCCCACGACCGCAACCTATGCATCGAAGTTCACGACGGCGGCGAACGCCGAGGTGGCAGCCGGGTTCATGACACCCGAAGACGCCGCCGCCGCAATCGCCGCCGCGGACGCCGGCACCGGCCCACTGCAGCAGCCGCCCCTCGCGATCCCGTGATCGCAAGGTCATGGCGACGCTGAATCAGGCGCCTGCTCGAATAGGGTCCGCGCAATCAGACCGACTCCGGAGGTGACCCATGCCGGGCTCCGTTGTTGTCGGGAACCGCACGTATGTCGACACGCCGGGCTCCGTTGTTGTCGGCGATCGCACGCAGCTCTGCGCTTGTAGGCGGTGTACGCACGCGTTCGTTGGGCCCACCGGTCGCCTGAGCCAGCAAGTCGAGCCTGCCCCTCCACAGCACCCTCCAGCGCTCGACCGGGCGAGTCCCCAAGGCGAGGACAAGCATCGCCTCCTGCACCCCGACGTAGAGCTGCACCCGCTCGATCGAGACGATCATCACGCGCCGACAGTGACGGATCAGCAGCCGCGGGGAGGTCGGCGAGCACTCAGCCCCGATGGAATCACGCCCCGCAAACTCGCGATCGTCACCGCCGTTCCACTCCACCTCGAGGTGGGTGGAGTGCACAAGCTCCTCGCCGCAAAAATCCCGCTGGAGAGCGAGCCATTCCTCCCGGTTGAGCACTTCGTCGCCGGCCTGCGGGTGCAACCCGGCCACGATCTCCTGCAGGTGCTCAACCTGATCGAGCCCCGCGCGGATCCTCTCGATGATGTGGTCGTTTGACTCGGGTGCCCTGCTTGCCCGTCTGAACTCCCCGCAGCCGCACTCCAGACAGGGTCCGGCGACCTCCATGCGCAGCCCCTGATGGTCCCGGCGCATGTGCCCACACGTACACGTCGTGTTCAGGGTGAGCGTCTCTTGTCCCGGAGTTCCATCTGCGCTGCCAATCCGCTCTTCTGCCGAGGACTCCTCAACCTGGAGGTCGACGGCAGGAGGCTCCTGCGGCGGCGTCATCTGCCGCTCGTCCCCCCGAGCTCTCGCGTGTGCACCCTCACGCTTCCAGAACATCCCTGTGGAGCGTACCTCCGATCGTGTGCCTCTGCACGTCGGGCGTAATTCCAGATGTCAGACGAGTCCGGTGTACGCGGCCCTGGTGAGCCCCTGCGGCAGGGATCGGTCAGGAGCGCGGGAGCAGTCTCTCGCGTAGGCGTGGGCGGGGCGCGGGTGAGTCTCGCGACGGACAGTTGCGCGATCGAGATACAACAGTTGACCGAGGTTTACAACCGGCGCGACGATGAGCCGCTCGGCGTGCGAATCGGTGTCAGCTTCGGCGAGGCGAAGTTCGACGACGGCGACTACTACGGGGTGCCGCCGGTGGAGGCCGCGCGCCTCGGCGCGGGCGGCATCTTGCGCGAGGTCGCCGACGCGCGCGAGGCGCTGACCAACGTGGCCGGTTGAGCGCCCCCGATGTCCGTCTCAGCCGGCGCGTTCAGCTGAGGCGAGGCCTCGCCGGGCGAAGCCTGCGAGTACCGCGGCGGCTCCCGCGAGCAGTCCGAAGGAGAGCGCGACATTCACGGGCGAGCCCGCCAGCAATCCCCGTCCCGCCTCGATGACGGCGGTGATTGGGTTGACCGCTGACACCGCGTGCACCCAGCCGGTGAGCAGCGACAACGGCACGTAGACGGGAGCGAGAAAGAGAGCGACGAAGACCGGCATCTGGATGAGCGGGCCGGCCTGCTCGGTGCGCAGGAACATGGCGATCGCGATCGACCAGAGCGCGGCCGCGAAGTTCATGCCCAGGCCCAGGCCGAAGAGGCCTACGAGCTCGGTTGCGTTGCCTTCGACCCTCATCCCTGCGATCAGGCCGGCGATCGTGACGACCGTGCCGACGATCAGCCAGCGCACCAGGGCGCCGACGGCGTATCCAGCGATGATCCCGCTGCGGCGGGGCGCGGCGAGCAGCAGCCTGCGGGCGAACCCGGATTGGAAGTCGCGCGCGACGGCGAATCCCGTGAAGACACCCCCGAAGGCGGCGGATTGGAGGAAGACGAAGGTGAACTGGAACGAGGTGTAGCCAGGCTTGTAGTCGAAGTTCGGTACGTCGCTGATGCGCGAGAGCCCGCCGGCGAAGGCGACCAGGAAGAAGAGGGGGAAGATGATCGAGGGGACGATGATCGCCGGGTTGACGATCGTGTTGTGAATAGAACACCAGGCGACACCGCGGGCCACATACAGGAAGCGCCTCATGCTCGTGCGAGCCTCGACCTCATCGCAGGTCGCGCGAGCGTGAGCGAAATCAGCGCGAGCGCGAGCGCGAAGCCGAACGCGAGCTCCAGCGCCTGCGCGTTCCACCCCTGGATCACCAGGCTGCGCATCCCCTCGATGAGGTAGGAGACCGGGTTGTAGGTGGCGACATCGCGGAACCATTCGGCTTTGATCAGGTTGCGCGGGATGGTCGCCGAGCTCAGGAAGAGCGTCACGAACAGCAGCGGGAAGATCCCCTGGATTGCTTCGCCGCTGCCGAGGCGCAGCGCGAGCAGCCCGCCCAGGCAGGCAAAGGCGAACGAGATCGAAATCGACAGGGCGAGCAGCACGAACACCCCGCCGAGGCCGCTTGCGAAGCCGACACCGACCGCCAGACCAACGAGGAGGTAGACGACCGCCTGCACGCAGCCGAGCACGAACGCCCCTCCGAGCTGCCCCACGAGCATCGCCTCGCTTCGCAGCGGCGTCAGCGCAAGTCGGTTGAGGAATCCCGTTTCGACATCGCGCGCCAGGCTCGTGCCGGCGTTGATGGAGACGAACATCGCGCCCTGGATGAAGGGCATGGCGAGCAGGAAGGCCCTGTAGTTGGTGGTCGGGAAGCCCGGAATCTCGGTGAGCCTGCTGATCGCGCTGCCGTTGATCGCGAACAGGATCAGGGGGAAGAGCATGGGGAAGAACAGGAGCGCGCGCTGGCGAAACGCGTCGGTGGCTGAGCGCCGGGCGACAGCCATGACCTGTTCGAGCAGCGAGGGTTCACGCACCAGGGCTCACCCGGCTCCCTCGAGCTTGCGGCCGGTCTTCTCGAGGAAGACGTCGTCCAGGGAGGGCTGGTGAAGCTGAAGGCTCTCGATCCGCACATCGTGGCTGTCGAGCAGTCGGATGATCTCCGCGAGCTCCGACTCGCCGCCGGGGAGGTGCACGGTCACGCTGGCCCGTCCGCCACGTTTGGGCTCCCCGTAGCGGCTGAGGACCTCGGCGAGACGCTCGCCCGCTGCCGGGTCAAGGGGTATGACCTCGACGCTCGGGCTGCCGATTTCGGCCTTCAGCTGCGCGGGGGTGCCTTCGGCGACGATCCTGCCGCTGTCGATGATCCCGATCCGGTCGGCGAGCGCGTCGGCCTCCTCGAGGTACTGCGTGGTGAGGAACACGGTCATGCCCTCGTCGTGGGCGAGCCGCGCCACCTCTTCCCAGAGGGAAGCGCGGCTCTGGGGATCCAGGCCGGTCGTGGGCTCGTCGAGGAACAGGATCCTGGGTTCGTGGACGAGCGCAAGGGCGAGGTCCAGGCGCCGCTTCATCCCACCCGAGTAGCCGCCGACGCGGCGATCGGCGGCCTCGGTGAGGCCAACGCGCTCGAGCAGCTCGTCGGTGCGCGCCTTGCGCCGGCGCGAAGGGATCCCCTGGAGCGTTGCCTGGAGGTTCAGGTGCTCTCGGCCTGTGAGGATCGGGTCGAGGGCGGCTTCCTGGAGGGCTGCGCCGATCGTCGCGCGCACCTGGGAGCTTTGGCGCACGATGTCAAAGCCTCCCACCGACGCGCGCCCGCTGGTCGGCGGCAGCAGCGTGGTGAGCATCAGCACCGTGGTGGACTTGCCCGCTCCGTTGGGCCCGAGGAAGCCATAGATCTCGCCCGGCGGCACCGACAGGTCGATGCCGTCGACGGCGCGGGGGCCCTTACGGAACTCCCTCACCAGCTCCTGGACCTCGATTGCGTTCGCCGGGTCGCTCACGACGGCATCCTCGCGCAGAGCCTCGACCTGGCGCGCTGCGTCAGACGCCGGCCTCGCCCGGCGGATCGACACGGCCCGGCTGGGCTCACGCGGGCCGGCGCGCCCGCCCGATAGGACCCGAGAGCGAGAGGAACTCGGCCTCCGCCCGCCCCAGGTTCGTGGAGGGCTCTGCAGCGTGCAGGTACTCCGCCGCGATCGCCCCCCAGTCCGCGCCGGCGCGCAGCTGTCCGAGGACGACGGCGACGACCGCGTGCATCCGCCGGATGAGGATCGCCTCGGGCGGAAGTGTCAGCTGATTGATCTGCCCGCGTATCGCGGCACGCTCGTCGGCGTCCGGGGCCTCGCGATCACTTCCTCTGCGCGCGGAGTCGCCCGCGAACCGACGCTCGCCCGGCACGGCGTACCAGCCAGTCGCCATTCTCATCAGCCCAAGTGCGAACTCAGCGTCGACGGCGTCCGCCCGGGCGGAGGGAAGGTAGCCGCCTGCGATGAGGGCCGCCTTCAGGGCTGCCGCGTCGCGTTCGCGCACGGCCAGCGCGATCGCCCGCTCGTATGACAGGCGGGACGCAGAGACCGTGCGCAGGAGGCCGAAGTCCAGGAAGCAGACCCGGCCGTCGCGACAGAGCAGGTAGTTGCCGGGATGAGGATCTCCGAGGGCTATCCGGTCGCGGTAGAGCAGCCCGAAGTGCAGGCGGAAGACGATCTCTGCGTACCGGTCGCGCTGCGCCTCATCGGATCTCCGCACGGACTCGAAGCCCTCCCCCTCGACGTATTCCGACACGAGCACACGCCGGGTCGAGAGGTCGGTGCGGACACGGGGAACGCGCGCGAACGGATGTCCGCGCACGAGACGCCAGATGCGGCGCTGGTTCTGGGCCTCGAGCTCATAGTCGAGCTCCTCGGATATCCGCTCGCGCATCTCCACCGCGAGCGCCTTCCCGTCGAGCCCGGGGGCGAGCCGATGCAGGAGCGGTACGAGCAGCATGGCGTTGCGCAGGTCCGTCTCCACCGCCTCAGCGACCCCGGGATACTGAACCTTCACAGCCACCTCGTCGCCGTCAACCGTGGTTGCACGATGGACCTGGCCGATCGAGGCCGCGGCAAAGGCCTGCTCGTCGAACTCGCTGAAGACACGTCCGATCGGACCACCGAGCTCCCGCCGGATGAGCTTCTCGAGCTCCGCGAACTTGACGGGCGGGACGTCGTCGCGGAGTGCGGCAAGGCGGCGCTGCAGCTCATCCCGCTCCTCCCGGGGGAGCCCGTCGAGCTCGACCATGGAGATCATCTGGCCGACCTTCATCGCCGCGCCCCGCATCTGACCGAGCTGCTCGACGAGCTGTTCGACGAGCGCCGACCTTCGCTCGCTTTCAGCCGCGGCGACGCGCTCGGGCCTGCGCACTCGGTTCGCCGTACGCATCCCCGCCCAGCGCAGGCTCTGCCCGGTCACCAGGCCGCCGACCCGGGCGGTCCGGGCGAGGCGGCCGGTCGGGAGCTTTCCCGCGGCGGGCCGATCGTCTGGGCGCGGTGGCATCGACCGAGCCTAGCGGCAAGGCGCCGTGTCTCAGCCAGCGGGCCGGCGATGGGCGATCACTCACGCGAGCGCGGCGATGCTCTGGTCAGACCAGGTGATCGCCTCGCGGTAGACCCGCTCGACATCGGGGTGAGAGGCGACCAGCTCGTGGGCCGCGTCGAAATCGCCGCGCTGGTAGGCGATGACTCCCTCGAGAAGGTCACCGAGCTTGCCGCTGCGGTAGAGCAGAGCGTCGGCGATGTCATAACGGAAGGGCAGTTGCTCGATCACAAGCTCCATCGGTGAATCGGCAAGCGCGTCTGCGACGGAGAACAACCCTACGGTGAAGTACGAATCCGCGGCTGCGCTGTCTCCCGCACCGGAAAGCAGTTGACACATGCGAGCGCGCGCCAGCGCGGTGACGAGGAGCTCGTTGGGGACATCGTGAACGCTCGCGAGCGCCACCATCATGGCGAAGCGGCGTACAGTCCCGCTGCCGAGCCAGGCGAGCCCCTCCTGGACCGAGCCGACGCGCCGGGGCAGCGAGACGTATGCCGAGTTCGCGTATCGCAACAGGCGCATGCTCAGACCGGCGTCGCGCGTGATGATGCGATTGAGCTCGTCGAAGTCCTCGGTCGCGCTGAGCTCGACCATCGTGCTCAGCGAACCGAGACCCTGCGTGGGCAGGCGCGACCGCTGCAAGCGTGAGGGCCGCGCGAAGAAGTAGCCCTGGAACGCCTCGAAGCCGAGCATGCTGCAGCGCACCCACTCTGCGCGCGTCTCGACCTTCTCGGCGATCAGGGTCAGACCGTCGTAGTCCGCCCTCAGGTGCGAGACGAGATGCTCGAGGGCCCGATCCGTGTGCTCGAGCACGTCGACCTTGACGATGTTCGCAAACCGGATCAGCTGTTCTGTGGCCGGCGTGAACCGGAAGTCGTCAAGTGCGATCGTGAAGCCTTCTGCAACGAGCTCCTCGAGCACGGCCAGCAGCGCTCCGTCGACGATCTGATCCTCGAGCAGCTCGAGCACGACGCGCCGGGCCGGCAACGGCGGCGGGCGCAGGCTCAGCAGAAAGTCGCGTGAGACGTTCACATAGGCGACGTTGTCGCCGACGAGGTCGGACAGGCCGACGTCGAAGAGCCCGTCGAGAATGACAGTCGAGGTCGCCGCCCTGTCGTCGAGGACTCCGGCGGTCTCGCTGTTCGGTTCCCGGAACAGCAGCTCGTAGGCGAGCAGGCTCCCATGCCGGTCGAGGATCGGCTGTCGGGCGACGGCCACGCCGCGCTCGGCTGACCCTGCGCCGGCGACCCGCCGCGACTTCCTCGACTTGTAACCCCACACACCGAAGAGTTTCGGCTTGCTCGAATCGCGCCTTTAGCGGTGGAGACCGGAATGGACCCCGGACTCCGAGCGCAGGCGAGGTCTCCTTGGCGCCGACCTCGCCCGGCTCGGTGTCGGTCTCGCGGCGGCACGGGCGCGTGCCGCCCGTGCCGCCGCGAGTACCTCCCTGCTCAGTGTTCTTTCTCTTCGAGGAGCGTGACGGTGTAGTTGCTGCTTTCGTCGAACACGTGTCCGGCGCTCCCGCTCCCGACTTCGCCCTTCGAGACCGTGAGGTTGCCGGGCTTGTCGCCGGGCGCGCGGTCGGAGTAGACGGCGATCGGGGCGAGCTTCGCGTCCGCGAGGACGTCGTCGGTGGCGCTCGAGTTGGGCGCGTAGGACTGCCCTTCGTACTGCAGGATGGCGATGTCCGCTTTGCCCAAGCCGGCCACCTCGGTCTTTTCGATCGAAGCGTCGCCTTGGTCGAGCACTATGCCCTCGTAGCCGGGGTTGATGAAGTCTTTGTAGATCTTCACTTCCGGCGAGCCAGGCTGGGTGGGGCTCTGGGAGTCGAAGTACACACCGACGTTGTTCTGGTACACGTGTGAGCTCACGAGGCTCGAGCTGCTGGCGGCGCCGTAGAACAGCACCCCGGTCGCCTGGTATTCGGTGAGCGGGTTTTCGCCGCAGCTCGACGCATCGCATTCGTTCCCACGATCGTCGAGGCCTTGATCTGGCCGAGTGCGCCGTTGCTGATCTGGATGCCGTTCTGGGCGATTTCTTTAGTGGCTTCCCTGCCCAGGACGATGCCGTCGAGGATTTCCCCGCTCGCCCCGACGACGAGGGCGTGGGTGATCTTTGCGCTCGAGCCGGCCCCGTCCACGGTGATGCCGTTCTTCTGGTAGCCGCTGATCTGATCGTCACGCAGCGTCGCGTGACCAACCTCCGCGGGATGCGTCCACGCCATCCCCACCTCGATGCCGACGCCACCCTGACAGCCGTTGATGGGGTCGGCCCCCGCGGCGTCGATGTCCACGCCGCTGGCGTTCAGCGTCGCACCACCGCCGACCAGAATGCCGTAGATGTTGTCGTCGCAGGTCCCCGCCGGCCACTTCGCTTCCACGGTGATGTCGCTGATCGCGACCTTGCCCGTGGTGCAGATCGAGATCTCATCCTCGGGCGTGCCGCCGCCTTCGGCTGCACCGGCCGCGTCGCAGCTGGTGGCCGATTCGGCCGGGCTCGCGGGGAGCGCGACAGTGACGGTGCCGGCGCCGTTTGCCGGTACGACGGTCAGCGGGCGGGTGATCGTCAGCTGTTCGCTGTACGTGCCCGGGCAGACCTCGATCGTGTCGCCCTTGGCGGCCGTGTGGATCGCCGCTTGGATGTTGCCGTAGCCCGGTTCGCTGCAGCTGCTGCCGCTTCCGGTGTTGGCGGCGCCGGAGGCCACCCACAGCGTGCTCTTGGCGGCCTGTGCGACGCTTGCAAAGCTCAGCACGGCCAACAGCGCCGCGAACGCTCCGGGCACGAGGACCCTGATGCGCTTGAACATGGAATCTCCCCTCCTAGGTGACTTATCTCTCTCCCGGCCCTTCCTCGACCGGTCACGGCAATGCGGAACCCCTGCTCCCCCGGCAGACCCTCCTCGCTGTGATCCTACGGGGAGGCCCGTCGCGGCGTCAAGCCAAGCGCCACGAGCGTCGCCAAGAGCCTGCTCGCGCTCGATCGGCGCCCGCAGCGCGGGCGCGGATGAGCTCCGCCGCGAGCCCTGGAGGCCCAAAGGCCGCCCGGACACCGCGGTGCAGGCCTCCTGGGGCGCGACGGTCGGCCTCGCGGCTGCCTTCAGCTGATCGGGGTGATGCGACCCTGAACATCGTGTGCGACAGTTCGTCTCACCGCAAAGCAACCGGAAAGGCCCAAGATGTCTGACTCGGAAAGCCCCGTCCTCGAAACGCTCGCCGCGATGACCGCCGAGTCGGTTGCGCGCACCGGACTGGACGAGAACTCGCTCCTCACCGCGCGAATCGCCGCCCTCGTGGCCGTCGGTGCGCCCGCCGCCTCGTATCTCCTGCACGTTGGCCCTGCGGCGGAGGCCGGCGTCACAGTCGAGCAGGTTCAAGACATCCTGGTCGCCGTCGCGCCGATCGTCGGCACGCCGCGCACGATGTCTGCCGCCGTGAACATCACCGAGGCGCTCGGGATCGCCATCGTTGCGCTCGAGGCCGAGCTCGAGGCCGAGGAAGAGGAAGAGGAAGAAGAAGAAGACTTGTAGCCGCGCGGGAGTGCGTCCAGACGAACCAGGAAGAAGTCGAGGTCGACACGGTGGTGTGGGTGGATCTCGTGCGTCACGCCTCCGGCCAGGGAGCCGACGAGCTCTGCGCCGCCGCGGGATCGAGTAGGCTCGTGGCGACGTGATCGGTGTCCTCGCATCCTCGACCTACACCTTCGGAGACGCGCTCCTCACGGTCCTCGAGTTCGCGATCCTGTTCCTATGGATCTGGATCGCGATCGGCGTCGTCTTCGACATATTCCGCAGCAGCGATCTGTCCAACTGGGGCAAGGCGCTGTGGGTCATCTTCATCATCGTCGTCCCATACATAGGGGTGCTGGTCTACCTGATCGTTCGCGGCCACACGATGCACGAACATCACGAACAGGACCGCGCCCAGTCTGAAGCCTTCCAGCGCTTCGAGGCGAGCGGGGGCTCATCGGCTACTGGGGTGGAAGAGCTCGCGAAACTGGCCGAACTGCACGACCGGGGCAAGCTGACCGACCAGGAGTTCGAGCAGGCGAAGGCCAAGTTGCTCGCCTGAGGCTTCACGATCGCGAAGTGACCGCTCCTGCAGGTCGATGCTCGAGCAGGCTAGGCTGCGCCGATGGGCCACACCTCAACGCGCGCCCAGACCAACGGGGTCGCCCTGCTGACTGTCGATCGCCCGCCTGCCAATGCGATGGACCTCGCCCTGCTGGAGGAGATCGTCGCGTCCGTGCAGCGCCTCGCCGACGAACCGCCGCGCGCCCTCGTGCTCGCGGGGCGCGCTGGATTCTTCTCCGCCGGGGTCGATCTCAAGCTCGAGCCGACGTATGGCCCCGAGGATCGCCGTCGCTTGGTCGCGGCGATCAACGCGATGGCGCTCGGGGTGTACGAGCTTCCATTCCCGGTCGTCGGCGCGATCACGGGCCATGCGGTCGCGGGCGGCCTGGTGTTGGCTCTCTGCACCGACCTGCGCGTCGCCTCCAGCTCGGGGCGCTACGGACTGACCGAGGTCCAAGTCGGGATCGCCTATCCGCAGGCGGCGATCGGGGTCGTCAGAGCGGAGCTCGCCCCGCACGCCACGCGCAGGCTGGCACTGGGCGCCGAGCTCTCGAGCGCCGGCGAGTGCCTGCATCTCGGGGTGTTCGACGAGCTGGCCGAGCCCGACGAGGTCCTGCCGCGCGCGCTGGAGCTGGCCACCGGCCTGGCTGCCTTCCCGCCCGAGGTCTACGCACGCACCAAGCGCGAGCTGCGCTCCGACACCGCCGCGCGCCTGCGCGCGGCTGCGGCCGAGGATCCGCTGCTCGAGATCTGACGCGCTCTCTGTGCGTAGCGCGCCCATCACCTACTGGTGGTCTGACCCGGGTTTCGCGGAGACGCTGGAATCCTCGGCCGCTCACCCCTGCACTCGCCGCTGCAGCTCTCCCGGTCGCCCGTTGACGAACAGCGCCCTCGTCGCCGCCTCGACCGGCCCCCGGATCACGAGCCCGAGCACCCGCCCCGGATCGGCGTCCAGCCGATAGGTCGCCCGCGTCCTCCCGCCGCCGAGGTCCTCGAGTTCCCACGCCCCCTCCACGGACTTCAGGTCGCCCTTCTCCTGTGTCCATCTCAGTTGAGTGGGTGCGTCGTAGCGGAAACGGACCCGTGCCGTGATTCGCGTGATCCTGATGTCGTTCTCGGTCTCCACCAGCGTCGGGCGTCCGGACTCGTCGTGCTCCAGGGCGCTCATCGCATCGAGTCCCCCTTGCCACTCCGGAGCGCTCAGCACGTCCTCCACGACCGCCCAGACCGCCTCGAGCGGCGCGTCGATCTCGACGCTGGCGCTACCGCCAAGCTTTGCCATCGCAACCTCCGTCGCCAGGCCTCCGGCCGCTTCGAGCCTAGCCGATGCCGCCGCGCCGCGACGGTGTACCGCCGGCTGCAGATGGCTGCCGACACGGGAGCGTGAGCATCCTCAGCCAGAGCGGCGTCGCCACGATCGGGACGCTCGCGCACACCCGCCTCCTCACCGACCCCGGGAGGATCCTCATCAGCATGTGTCGCGAGATCGCGGCAATAGCGAAGATCGCTCCGGGGTAAACTGCCGCGCGTGGATCGCGCCCTGGCCCTCGAGGCGGCGAGCGGAGCCGGGAGATGTCGGAGTCCGGCGCAATCGAGCTGCTGAGCGAGCGGCGGCTGATGGATCCGGTGCTCGCCGGCCGGCCCGGTGTTCGGGCGCCTCAGCGCATGAAGTAGCTCGCGACGCGGTCACACCTGAGTTGATCGATCTGCACACCCACATCCTGCCGGGCCTCGACGACGGGTCGCTGGACCTCGCGGACAGCCTCGCGATGGCGCGGGTCGCCGCGCGCGACGGCATCTCCGTCGCCTGCGCCACGCCGCATGTGCGCGGCGACCACGACGTTCGGATCGAGGAGCTGCCCGTGCGAATCCAGGAGCTGCAGCATGCGCTCGACGATGCGGGGATCGAGCTGCGCGTCGCTCCCGGTGGCGAGGTCTCGGCTCTGGTCGCGGACTCGCTCAGCGACGGGCACCTGCGCGCGATCTGCCTCGGCGGCGGCGACTGGATCCTGCTGGAGCCCGCGCCCGGGCCGATCACATCCGAGTTCGCAGCGCTCGTGGACCGGCTCGCCACCCGCGGCGTAAGGGCGGTCGTCGCACATCCCGAGCGCCACGCCGGCGCGGAGTTCGAGTCGACGCTGCACGGCTTGCGCGAGCGTGGCTGCCTGCTGCAGTGGACGGCCGAGTTCCTCGCAGCCGGCGATCGGGGCACGGCCGAGCTGATGGCGAGGCTGGCTCGAGACGGGCTGGTTCACCTGCTCGCGAGCGACGCCCACTCGTCTCACGGCGGGCGCCCGATGAAGCTCAGCGCCGGCGCGGAGGGGTTGCGCGACCGCGGCTTTCCCGAGCTCGCCGCGTGGAGCGTTGAGGAGGGGCCCGCGGCGGTTCTGCTCGGCGGCCCGGTTGTGCCTCCGTCCGTCGGAGGCTGAGAGGCCCGGCGCGGCCCGGGAGCGCCGCGGTTCAGTCGATCGAGCCGCGCTCGCTCAGAGCGGCCACGGTCCGAGCGTCACTGCACAGGCCAGCTCAGCGACGACCTCGCGGGAGGCGCGGCCGATGCCGCGGCGCAGAAAGTTGGCGGCGCCGGCCGCCGCGCCTTGAACGAGCGCGCCGTGCAGATCGTCGTCCGTCGCCCAGCCGGCGGCGAGCGCGCCGAGCATCGCATCGCCGCAGCCCTCGCGGAACCCGCGTTCGAAGGGGGGCGGGGCGAGCTCCAACGCCTGCTCGCCGTCGAGCACGAGCGCGGGCAGAGCGCCGCGCGTGACGATCACCCGCCGCGCGCCGGCGTCGCGCAGCCTGTGCGCGGCAGCCAGCAGCTCCTCCGGCTTCGACACGGGTCCGCGTACGAACTCCGCCAGCTCCCAATCGTTGATCTTCACCAGGTCGGGCTCACCCTGCAGCGCCGAGTCCAGCCGCGGCGAGGACAGATCGACGAGCGTTCTCGCCCCACCGGCCCTGGCATCCGCGACGACGTCGCCGTAGACCTCGAGCGGCAGCGAGTCCGCCGGCATCGGGTTTGTCACGATCAGCCACCCGCAGTCCGTCCCGTGGGAGATCGCCAGCGAGCACAGCTCGTCTAGCTCGTGCCTGCTGGGTGGGTCGCTCAGGGTGATCGCTACGAGCTCGCGCTTGCCCTGCCGGCGGTCGACCACGTAGCACCCGCTCGCGCTCGCCGTGCTCACGAGATGGGTCTCCGTGCCCACGCTCTGTACCAGCAGCGCCCGCAGCAGCTCGCCCGGCTCGCCCCCCAGCAGCCCGCAGAGGATCGGCTTCGCGCCGAGGCAGCGAGCCGTCGCGGCCACCCACACTCCCTGTCCGCCGGCGTGGAAATGGATGCTCGACCGCTCCGGACTCTCCGCCTCGATCGTGACGGTCAGCAGCGGATGGGGTGCGAACAGCGCAACGGCGGGCTCATCCGCTGCCATCGAGCCTGGCCATCGTCTGGTTCACCTCAGCGATCGCCGGCGCGCGAGCGGCGCTGGTGGGCACCCATCATCGCCCCTCACCTCGACGCCTGGACCCTGGCCGCGCGCCGGCGCGCGCCCGGCCGGAGCCGCAGCAGGCTGTGCATCTCTCGCGCGAAGGCGCTGACCAGCCGCTCGGGATCCGGAACGATGCTCGCCGCCGTCTGCAAACCAACGGTGATGGCGCCGGCGTAACTGACGATGCTCACGCCGATGCCGATAGTGCCACCGGTCGGCACCCACGCGACGATGTCGCTGACCTCCACGCCGGTCAGATAGACCGTCTCGCTCGGTCCCGGCACGTTCGTGATAACCACGCTCTCTGCCCCCGAGGTCAGGTCCACCACGCGGCGCTCGAGTCCGGCGGGGGTCAGGCCGCCCAGCTCGAGCAGGTGGTAGTAGAGCGGCGCCTCGGGCGAGCGCTTGATCGCGGCCATGCGGCGGTGCACCTCCGCGAGGCGGTGGCTCGGGCCGGTCACACCGGTCGGGAGTGTGAGCTCGACAAGACCGAAGCGGTTCCCGAGCTCCGCGCCGAGCGGCTCGTCGCTCGGCCTCAGATTGACAGGGACGATCGCCCGGATCTCCGCGACGGCGCTTTCGCGGTGCGCGAGGTAGTCGCGCAGAGCGCCCGCGATCGCCGCGACAACCACGTCGTTGACGGTGGTGTCGCTCGCGTGGCCGAGCGACTTGATGTCCGCCAGCCCCACCGGCGCACACCACGTCAGCCGCCGGGCAACGTCCGGCGTGCCCTTCAACACCGTGTCAGCGTCGGGCCCCGTCAGCAGCAGCTTCGCGAGGGCACGTGCGTTGGCCGCGGCGACGTCAACGGCCGCACGCGTCCCGGAGATCGGATGGGAAACCAGCTCGAACCCCTCGCGCACGGCGCGGTCGAGCGCATGCGCGACCACCGTGTCCGCACCGCCCGGCGCGCGTTCGCTCGCCACGCCGGCCGCCGGAGAGGCCTCACCGCCGGGCGGCTCGTCGGTGAGCGACAGGAGCACCCGGGCCAGCGCGACCCCGTCGGCGATGCAGTGGTGGATGCGAACGACCAGCGCCGTGCGCGACCCGCAGTAGCCGTCGAGCAGATACATGTCCCAGAGCGGCTTGGCCGGGTCGAGCGGCACGACCACGAGCTCGCCGGCGAGAGCTCGCAACGCATACACGTCGCCCGGCGCCGGAAGCGCCGCGCGATGGATGTGCAGGTCGAGGTCGAAGGCGGGGTCGTCCTCCCACGTCGGGCGGCCCACGCCGAAGCTCGGCTCGAGGACCCGCTGGCGAAAGCGCGGGAAGCGAGCAAGCAGGCGATCGCGGATCGCCTGCTTGAATCGCTCGCGGTCGACCGGGCCGTCGAGCAGCAGCATCGCGTTCACGACCATCAGGTTGGTCGGTTGACCCATGTGCAGCCACGCGGCGTCGGCGGGGCTCATCCGCTGTGTGCTCATGTGCTTGCTCGCCTGATCGCAGGCATCTCGAGCGAAGATAATGCCGGCGAGGTGCAGCGCGCATCCGCGTACGCTACGCGCTTGCCTGCGTGGTAGCCGCAGCGCATGCCGGCTCAACCGATCAGCGGCCAGCGTCGCTCGGCGGCCAGCTCGTCGAGCGTCCGTTGCATCGTGCCCGTGATCGTCTCGTAGACCGCGTCGGCATCGGGCTCGGCGCCAAACCGTGCACGCACATCGATCGGCTCCAGCACTTGAACGGTGATCTTGGCCGGTAGTGCGATGTGCCCGAAGAAGTCGCCGACGTCGAGGCCCCAGGGCAGCGCCAGCGAGACGGGGAAGACCTTGAGGCGGAATCGCCGGTCGAGCTGCAGCGCGTGCGCGAGGCGCTCCCCGCGGGTGAGGAAGAGCGCCGTCTCCTGACCGCCGATCGAGACGACGGGAATGATCGGCACGCGCGCGGCGAGCGCCAACCGCACGAAGCCCTCCCGGCCGGCGAACTCGATGCGGTGCCCGTGCCACGATGGCCGGTGCGTCTCCCAGTCTCCGCCCGGATAGATGAGCACGGCTGCGCCGACCCCCAGGGCGTCCTCGGCATTGACCCAGGTCGCCTCGATCGTGCCGTACTTTCGCAGCTGCGACAGCCACGGCGCTTTCACCACGAGGTGGTGTGCCAGCTGGAAGAACAGGCGCTCGACGCCGAAGCGCCGATAGAAGGCCAGTGTGAAAACGAGGGTGTCCGGCGCGATGTTGCCGCCCGAGTGGTTGCCTACGAGCAGCACCGGACCGCGCTCCGGGATGCGCTCGAGGCCGCGCACCTCGGGACGGAACCAGGAGGCGATCAGCGGCCACGTGTACGGGAGCCAGCGGCTGATGTAGCGCGGGTCGCGATCTTGCAGTGCGGCCGGCAGATCATCGGCGGAGCACAGCATCGCGGAGGATCCCTCCAACTGCATCTTCACGGGGTAGCGCCTCGCGCCGGACGGCACATGTGGGTTTTGCCGTGGACTGGCCATCGAGAACTACTGATGCGAGCGACCGGTGACGGACTAATCTCGGGGCTCCGATGTCAACGCCGTCAAGCTTCGTCGCGACGCTCGTCGATCGGTATGAGCCGGCCGTGTTCGACGCCCGCCGGCGCGAGACCCGGATCCGGCTCGCCAGCAGCGATGGCGAGGACTGGGATGTGGTACTGGCCGACGACGCCGCCACGATCGCGCCTGCCGACGGTCGCGCCGACGCGCTACTCAGCGCCGACTCGCAGACCTGGGATCAGATCGCCGCGGACGTGCGCAGCGGGATGGACGCCTACCAGCGCGGGCGCCTGTCGATACGCCACAACCTGCACGCCGGCGTCGGCTTCCTGGCCGCCACGAGTGGCGCGACCGGGCCCGGGCGCCTGCGCTTCCGCACGGTGCAGACGCCCGGCGCGCGGCTGTCCACGGTCGAAGCCGGCACGGGTCCAGCGGTGCTCGCCCTGCATGGCCTTGGCGGCACCAAGGGCTCGTTCCTGCCGACGGTCGCGGCGCTCGCTTCCGACTTTCGCGTGATCGCTGTCGACCTCCCCGGCTTCGGCGACTCGGACAAGCCGATCGGCGCCGCCTACGACGCGCGTTTCTTCGCCGGCGCCGGCATCGAATTGCTCGACGCGCTCACGCTCGAGCGTGTGCACGTGATCGGCAACAGCCTCGGCGGGCGCATCGCGCTGGAGATGGGCCTGCGCCATCCCGAGCGCGTACGCCGGCTCGCGCTGCTGGCGCCCTCGCTCGCTTGGCGCCGCGAGCGTCCTGGGCGCGGGCTGCTGCGCCTCACGCGACCGGAGCTCGGACTGGTGCAGCTGGCGCCGCGACCGGTGGTCGAAGCGATCGTGCACCGCCTGATCCCGAGTGCCAAGGACGGCTGGACCGCCGCCGGGGTCGACGAGTTCCTGCGCGCCTACCTCACGCCGGCGGGCCGTGCCGCGTTCTACGCGGCAGCCCGTCAGATCTACCTCGAGGAGCCGCACGGCGAGGAGGGCTTTTGGACGCGGCTGCCCACGCTGCAAGCGGACGCCCTGTTCGTGTGGGGTCGCCGCGACAGGCTCGTGCCGCTCGCCTTCGCTCGCCACGTGGCGGACGCCCTTCCACGGGCGCGCCATGTCGAGCTCGACTGTGGACACGTGCCCCAGATCGAGCGCGCCAAGGAGACCAACGATGCGCTGATCGCGTTCCTATCCGCGGCAGGTGGTCGTTTTGCGAGGTCGAATCCGGCTGGTGCCGCCGGCACCCGACGCGTCGCACGCGGCGCGGGCTAGCGCAGCGCGCTCGGCCTCAGGCGTCGGCAAGCCCGCGCCGCGACACGCCGCGGGTTCTCCGTAGTCGCCATGTGGCTTCCTTCTCTGGCGCCAGGCTCGCCACCGCGCGTAGCGTGATGTCACCGGGACAAGCGACTCTGAAGAGGAGACCGAGATGGCTGAGACCAAGACACAGCGCAAGACGGTTGCGAAGGCCAAAGCGCCTCAGCGGCAACGCAGCACAGCGGCGGGTAGGTCGCGCGCAGCGGTGCGCCCGACCGCACGGTTCTCCGAGGATGTGGTCAAGTCGGTCGAGACCGGCCAGCGCGCGGCGATCGACGCGGTGCGAACGTTCGTCGACACGGTCGACCGGTCAGTGCCGGCGCTCCCGCACGGCGAGGGGCCGACCAGGCGCAAGGAGATCGTCGACTCCGCCATGGAGATGGCCGACCGGCTGGTACAGACGCAATACGAGTTCATCCGCAACGTGATCGACAGCGCCGCCCGCACCCTCGACGGGTCGGGCACGAAGAAATAGGTCCGGGCCGCGCCGGAGCCGGCCGTGCCTCCGTGCCGGTGATCGCCACGAAGTGCTAAACCACTTCTCCCCGACGGAGGAGATCCGCGAGCGTGTGTCTGGCCATACCCGGCCAAGTAGTGGAGGTGCTCGACGAGGCCGACCAGCTCGCGCGGGTCGACATCGCCGGCGTCCGGCGCACGGTCAACGTCGCATTGCTCGGCGACGGCGCGGCGGCGCAGGCGGGCGACTGGGTGCTGATCCATGTGGGCTTCGCGCTGTCGAAGATCGACGAGCGCGAGGCGTATGCCACGCTCGAGCTGCTTCGCCAGATGGGCGATGAGTACGACCAGGCGCTCGGAGAGCTGAGCGCGGGCGGCCAATGAGCGCAGAGCATTACCGCGTTCGGGCGCCCGCCTGCATCACCTGCGGAGACGTGGCCGTGCCGATGCGGGTGCTCAACGTGGACGCGTCCGCCGCGCTGGCGGTGTGCGACGACGCCGACGGGCGCAACGAAACCGTCGAGTTGGGTCTCGTCGAGAACGTCGCACCCGGCGAGGTCCTGCTGGTCCACGCCGGGGCTGCCCTGCAGCGGGAGCCTGCGGGGAGTTACCCGCGCGCGGGAGGGCAGGCGTGAGGTTCGCACACGAGTTCCGCGACGGCGACCTCGGTCGGGCCGTGGCGGCGGAGCTGTCCCCGCTGACCCGGCCGGGCGACCCGTACAAGCTGATGGAGGTGTGCGGCGGGCACACCCATGCGATCTACCGCTACGGCCTCGAGGAGCTGCTTCCCGATGGCGTGGAGCTCGTGCACGGGCCGGGCTGCCCCGTCTGCGTGCTGCCGATGGGCCGCGTCGACGACGCCGTCGCGATCGCGCAGCGGCCGGAGGTGATCCTGACGTGCTTCGGCGACATGCTCCGTGTGCCCGGTTCGCACGGCAGCCTCCTGGAGGCGAAGGCGCGCGGAGCGGATGTCCGCATCGTCTACTCGCCGCTGGACGCATTGCGGATCGCCACCGAGCATCGCGACCGCGAGGTGGTGTTCTTCGCGATCGGCTTCGAGACGACCGCGCCGTCGACCGCGCTCACGCTCAAGCGTGCCCGCGCGGGAAGGGTTGCGAACTTTTCGTGCGTGTGCAACCACGTCATGATCGAGCCGCCGCTGCGGGCGCTGCTGGACTCACCGGACCTTCGGATCGACGGCTTCGTCGGCCCGGGACACGTGGCGACGGTGATCGGCGCGCGCCCGTTCGAGTTCATCCCGCGCGAATACGGGAAGCCGATCGTGGTCTCCGGGTTCGAGCCGCTGGACGTGCTGCAGTCGATCCAGATGCTGCTGGTGCAGCTCGCCGAGGGCCGCCGCGAGGTGGAGGTGCAGTACCGGCGCGTGGTCTCATGGGAGGGCAACGCGCGCGCGCGCGAGGTGATGGGCGAGGTGTTCACGACGCGCGAGCATTTCGAGTGGCGCGGGCTCGGCAGCATCCCTGACAGCGCCCTGGGCATCTCGGAGGCGTACGCGGAGCTGGACGCCGAGCGCCGCTTCGCGCTGCCGGGCGTGGGGGTCGCGGATCCGCGCGAGTGTCAGTGCGGCGAGGTGCTGAAGGGCGTGATCAAGCCGTGGCAGTGCCGGGTGTTCGGCACCGCATGCACCCCCGAGCGGGCGATCGGCGCTTGCATGGTCTCGCCCGAGGGGGCGTGCGCGGCGTACTACAGCTACGGCCGCTACGCGCGCGAGCGCGAGGCGGCGGTGTAGCAAGGTGGGCGGCGCCACGCGCGAGGCGCGGATGCGCGAGATCGTGCAGTCGACGCGCTCGCGGCCGGCCCGCTTCCGAGACGAGCGCATCACGATGGCGCACGGCGCCGGGGGCAAGTCCTCGCAGTCGCTGATCGAGGGGCTGCTGCTGCCGGCCCTCGGAGACGAGGCGCTCGCGCCGCTGGCGGACGCCGGCACACTCCAGCTGGGCGCGGACACCCTCGCGATGAGCACGGACAGCTTCGTCGTCAGCCCGATCCGCTTCCCGGGCGGCTCGATCGGCGAGCTGGCGGTGAACGGCACCGTCAACGACCTGGCGGTGTCGGGCGCGCGGCCGCTCGCGCTGACCCTGTCGCTGGTGCTGGAGGAGGGCCTGGATGCGGGCGAGCTGCGCGCGGAGCTGGAGGCGGTCGCGGCGGCGGCGTCGCGCGCGGGGGTACAGGTGATCGCGGGCGACACGAAGGTCGTCGAGCACGGCCACGCCGACGGCATGTACATGTGCACGACCGGCGTGGGTTTGGTCGATCAGCGCGCTCGGTTGTCGCCGGCCGCGCTTGCGCCGGGCGATCGCGTGCTGGTCTCGGGTCCGGTCGGCGCGCACGGCATGGCGGTGATGCTCGCGCGCGAGCGTTTCGAGCTCGAGGCGCCGATCGTCTCGGACACGGCGTCGCTGTGGCCGGCGGTGGACGCGCTCCTGGACGTGGCCGGCGCGGACGTGCACTGCATGCGCGACGCGACGCGCGGGGGCGTGGCGTCGGCTCTGAACGAGCTTGCGCGCGCCTCCCTGGTGGCAGCGCTGATCCGCGAGACCGCGGTGCCCGTCGAACCGGCGGTGGCGGCCGCGGCCGAGCTGCTGGGGATCGATCCTCTGTACGTCGCCAACGAGGGGCGGCTGGTGGCGTTCGTCGCGCCGGAGTCTGCGCAGGCGGCGCTCGGGGCGCTGCGCGCGGTGCCCGGCTGCGAGCAGGCGGCAGAGATCGGCGAGATCGCGACCGAGCCGGAGGGGATGGTGCTCGTGGACACGGCGTTCGGTGGGCGGCGGGTGATGGACCTGCTCGCGGGCGACCCGCTGCCAAGGATCTGCTGATGCACGAGCTGGCGCTCGCGCGCGCCGTACTCGACGCGGCCGTCACGCACGCGGACGGGCGGCGGGTGAGGAGCGTCGACGTGACCGTGGGGGCGCTCCGCCAGGTGGTGCCGGCCTCGCTCGCCTTCCATTTCGAGATCCTCGCGCGCGGAACGCCGTGTGACGGGGCGCGCCTGCGCCAGCGGGCGACGCCGGCCCGGCTGCGCTGCTCATGCGGGCACGAGTGGGAGCTCGAGGAGCCGTCATTTCGCTGTCCGCGCTGCGGCGGCGGGCGGGCGCGCGTGATCGGCGGCGAGGAGCTGCTGGTGGAGTCGATCGAGGTCGAGGAGGAGCCGTGCATCGCACCAAGGTGAGGGTGGCGGAGGACGTGCTCGACGCGAACGCGACGATCGCGCGCGCCAATCGCGAGGATTTCGACCGCGCGGGGGTGCGCGTGGTGAACCTGATGAGCGCGCCCGGCGCGGGCAAGACCTCGCTCCTCGAGCGCGTGCTCGGCGACGGGCTGCTCGCCGCCGAGCACGGGGTGCGCGCGGGCGTGCTCGAGGGCGACGTGCAGGGCTCGCTGGATGCCGAGCGCCTGTCGCTGCTGCACGTGCCGGTGACGCAGCTGAACACCGACCCGGGCTTCGGCGGCGAGTGCCACCTGGACGCGAACATGGTCCGCTCGGCTCTGCCCGCGATCGCCCTCGACGAGATCGACCTGCTGGTGGTCGAGAACGTCGGCAACCTCGTGTGCCCGGCCGAGTTCCGCGTCGGCGAGGACGCCCGCGCGATGGTCTCCTCGGTGACCGAGGGCGAGGACAAGCCGTTGAAGTACCCGCTGATGTTCCGCGCCTGCGAGCTGGTGGTCGTCAACAAGATCGACCTCCTGCCCCACCTCGACTTCTCGCTGGAGGACTTCCTCGGCAACCTCGATCGCGTCAACCCGGGAGCGGCGCACATGCTCGTGAGCGCCCGCACGGGCGAGGGCGTGGACGAGCTCGCGGGCTGGCTCGCTGGGGTCGCACGGCGGGAGGCGCTGCCGGCGTGAGCCCGCGGATCGGCCGATGACGAATGCGCGCACTCGAGTGCGCGCGAGCGTGGAGGGCGTCGTGCAGGGCGTCGGCTTTCGTCCCTTCGTACACCGGCTGGCGCGTGAGCACGAGCTCGCCGGGTGGGTGCGCAACGACGCCCGCGGGGCGCTGCTGGAGGTCGAGGGCGAGGGCGCCGCGCTCGAGCGGTTCCTGGAGGCGCTCGCCGAGCGCGCGCCGCCGCTGGCACGGATCGAGCGGGTGCGCACGCAGCCGCTGCGGGCGACGGGCGAGCGCGGCTTTCGCATCCTGCACAGCAGCGGGCGGGGAGCGGCGGGGGCATTGGTGTCGGCCGACGTCGCGCCGTGCGAGGAGTGCCTCACGGAGCTGCTCGATCCGGGCGATCGCCGCCACCGCTACCCGTTCATCAACTGCACGAACTGCGGGCCGCGCTTCACGATCGTGCGCGCTGTGCCGTACGACCGCGAGCGCACGACGATGGCCGCCTTCGCGATGTGCGCCGCCTGCCGCGCCGAGTACGAGGATCCGGCCGGTCGCCGCTTCCACGCCCAGCCGAACGCCTGCCAGGCCTGCGGCCCGAAGGCGCGGCTGATCGATGGAACGGGGCGGGAGATGCCCGCGGGCGACGCGGTCGCGGCCGCGGCCGCGATGCTCGCCGCCGGCGGCATCGTCGCGGTCAAGGGCGCCGGCGGCTACCACCTTGCCTGCCGCGCCGATGACGAGCGCGCCGTGGGCGAGCTGCGCCGGCGCAAGCGCCGCGAGGAGAAGCCGTTCGCGCTGATGGCGCTGGACGCGGACGCCCTCGGTGGGCTGGTTGCGCTCGCGCCGGCCGAGCTGGCGCTTGCGCGCGGGATCGAGCGCCCGATCGTGATCGCCCGCCGTCGCCCGGGGGCGCCGGTCGCCGAATCGGTCGCGCCTCGCTCGCCGGACCTCGGCGTGATGCTGCCCTCGACGCCGCTTCACCAGCTGCTGCTGATGGACGTGGGCACGGCGCTGGTCATGACGAGCGGGAACGTCAGCGAGGAGCCGATCGCCTTCCAGGACGACGACGCGCTGGCGCGGCTGGGGCCGCTCGTCGACGGCCTTCTCGTCAACGACCGCGCGATCCACGCGCGCGCTGACGACTCGGTCGTACGTTCGCTGGGGGCGAGCGCGCGGCCGTTGCTGCTGAGGCGCTCCCGCGGCCATGTCCCGCGGAGCCTGCAGCTGCCCAGGCCGGTGGCGCCGCTGCTCGCATGCGGTGCCGAGCTGAAGAGCACGTTCTGCGTGGCCAAGGGCGAGCGTGCGTGGGTCGGCCCACACGTCGGCGACCTGAGGAGCTGGGAGACGTTGCGCAGCTACCGCGAGGGCATCGCCCACCTGCAGGCGCTGTTCGCGGTCGCGCCGCAGGTCGTGGTCCACGACCTGCACCCCGACTACCTCTCGACGGGCTATGCGCTGGCGTGCGAGGACGTGGAGCTGATCGCGGTGCAGCACCACCACGCGCACCTCGCCGCGGTGCTGGCCGAGCACGGCGAGAGCGGGTGCGCGGTCGGCGCGATCTACGACGGCGCCGGGTTCGGCGGGGACGGCACGGTGTGGGGCGGCGAGCTGCTCGCGGGAGGCATCGCGGAGGCCCGTCGCGTCGGGCATCTGCAGCCGGTGCGGCTTCCCGGCGGGGACGTCGCTGCGCGCGAGCCGTGGCGGATGGCATGTTCGTGGGTGGTGGCGGCGGGCGACGGTGGCGCGCGGCCGGCGGTGCGGCTCGCCCGGCAGGTCGGGCGGCGGCGCTGGGAGCAGGTGGCGGCGATGGCGCGGGGCGGGACGAGCTCGCCCGTGACCACCAGCGTGGGTCGCCTGTTCGACGCGGTGGCGGCGCTCTGCGGCCTGCGCCTCAGCGGGCGCGAAGAGGGACGCGCGGCGGCCGACCTGGAAGCGGTGGCACGACTCGACGAGCGGCGCTCTTATCCGCTGCCGGCGCTCGCCGGGGAGATGGTGCGTCTCGACGCGCGCGAGACGGTGCGTGCGATCGTCGCGGACCTCGACGCGGGGGCGTCGCCGGCGCTCGTCAGCGCCCGCTTCCACAACGCGCTGGCCGAGGCGACCGTCGACGCGCTGACGCTGCTGGCGCGGCGCGAGCGCGTGGAGGTGGCGGTGCTGGGCGGCGGTGTCTTTCAGAACCGGCTGCTGCTCGAGCGCTGCACCGCGGGGCTGCACGCGAGCGGTCTGCGCGTGCTCGTGCCACGCGAGCTGCCGCCGAACGACGCCGCGATCTCCTACGGTCAGGCGGCGGTGGCGGCGGCGCGGATCGCCTCTCGAGCGACAGCCTCGGCGAGCGCGGGGACGGCCGCTCCCACCGGGCCGGACAGCGCGCTGCCGCTGTCGAAGCTGGCGCCCTCGACGCCGTAGACGACAATGGTCGCGGGCAGCC
This sequence comes from Solirubrobacteraceae bacterium, assembly GCA_052145475.1. Lineage (GTDB taxonomy): Bacteria > Actinomycetota > Thermoleophilia > Solirubrobacterales > Solirubrobacteraceae > Palsa-744. The sequence continues at coordinate 1,212 of JBKQOO010000196.1, read as the reverse complement.
GGCCGAGCGCGCGCGCGAGCTCGATCGCCTCGCCGAGCCCGACGGCATGAGTGGAGGAGGAGCTGCCCAGCGGCGCGGGTATCGGCGTGGCGGAGACGTCGATTCGGTGGGTGGTGCCCGGCGCCGCGCCGGAGCGGATCGCATCGATCAGGACCGCTGCGGAGCAGCCCTGCCAGCGATCGATCAGGCCGAGCGGCTCGCGTTCGTGCTCGAGCACGGCGATCTGGGGCCCCGGGGGCGCGGGCGCGGACTCCAGCAGCGAGCGCACGCGGCGCGCCACCTGCAGGCCCGCCGCGTCGTCTCCCCGCAGCGCGTTTCCGATCCCCAGGACGACGACCGCCGCCGGCGCCTCAGCCACGGTCGACGGTCAGCTTCAGGAAGTGGGTGGCGCAGGAGATGCACGGGTCGTGGTTGCGGATCGCCTGCTCGCACCGCAGCGAGAGCTGCTCGTCGGGTAGGTCGAGGCCGGCTTCGACGACCGCGCGCAGGTCCTCCTCGATCGCGAGCTGGTTCTGCGAGGTGGGCGGCACGATCCTGGCGTCGAGGATCGTGCCGTCCTCGTCGATCTCATAGCGGTGGTAGAGCAGGCCGCGGGGAGCCTCCGTGGCGCCGTGCCCCACGGCGCGTCGCGGGGTGACCTCGACGGCGGGGGCGTCCGGCTGCTCGTAGCCATCGATGATCGCGAGCGCCTCGTCGCACGCCTGCACCAGCTCGACCGCGCGCACGACGATGCTCTGGAAGGGGTTGCGGCAGACCGGCCCCAGGCCGACCTCGCGCGCGGCGTCGCGGGCCAGCGGACGCAGCTGTGCGGAGGAGAGCGCGTAGCGCGCGAGCGGCCCCGTCAGATAGGTGCCGCGCTCGCGGATGCGAGCGTGCAGCGCATTCGAGTGCTCGACGTGCTCCTCGACGATGTGCGCGTCGAACTCGGCCGGGGCGATGTCCAGGCCGCGGTCTGAGAGGATGCGGCCGCGGTCGATCGGGTAGTCGCCCGGCTCGGACAGCGCGAGCAGCTCCGGTGCGCATTCGACTTCGGGAAACTCCAGCGTCGCCGCCCAGCTCACGGTCGCGAGCGCCGTCTCGCGCGCGCGCTCCAACGGGTCGACCAGCGTGCGCAGCTCGACGTGAGCGGGGGCTCGGTAGAAGCCGCCCACGCGCACGTTGATCGGATGCACCTCGCGTCCCCCGACCAGCGCCATCACGGCGTTGCCGGCC
>JBKQOO010000195.1:0-44569 GCA_052145475.1 Solirubrobacteraceae bacterium | reverse complement strand
GCATGCTCCTCAACTACCTGCTGGGGAACTGAGGCGATGGTGAGCGAAGCCCGACGGTTCCTGCTGCCCGCCGGCGCGATCGCGGCGCTGATGCTCGCGCTTCCGGCCGCCGCGGCGTCGGCGGCCGAAGCCGAAACGACGATCGCGCCTCCGCCCAGCGTGACGACCACCGCGGTCGAAGCGCCGCCGGCCGAAACGACACCGGCTCCGCAGCCGCCCGGCGAAGCCCCGGCGACCGGCGCCCCGGCCGAAGCGGCCCCGCAGGTGCAGGGACAGGTCCAGCAGAGCAGCAGCCCCGGCCCGCCCGCCCCCAGCCACAGCGCCCGCCCGAGCCCGGGCCCGAGCACGACCGGAAAGTCCGGCGGCACGGAAGGCGAAGCAGCCAACTCCCCGCTGCGCTCCACTCGCCGCGCGGTCGCGCCCTCCGCGCTGACGCCGTCGTTGCCGCTGGCGCTGCAGGGCTCGATCGCCGGCGTGCCGAACTTCTTCATCGAAGACTTCCAGATCCCGCCGTTCCTGCTGCCGATCTTCCAGGCGGCCGGCGCCGCCTACGGAATCCCGTGGCAGGTCCTGGCCGCGATCAACGAGGTCGAGACCGACTACGGGCGCGACCTGAGCGTCTCGAGTGCCGGCGCCGAGGGCTGGATGCAGTTCCTGCCCTCCTCCTGGGAACAGTACGGCGTAGACGCGAACGGCGACGGGTACAGGGACCCCTACAACCCGGCCGACGCGATCTTCGCGGCGGCTCGCTACCTGCGGGCGGCCGGAGGCGAATCGGACATCCGCGCGGCGATCTACTCCTACAACCACTCGCAGGCGTACGTCAGCTCGGTGATGTTGCGCGCGCAGCTGCTCGGGGGCACGCCTTCGGAACTGCTGGGAGCCATCACAGGCCTCACCGAGGCCCGCTTCCCGGTGCATGCGGCAGCGCACTTCGCCGACGGCTTCCCAAGTGTTCAAGGCCCCGGGGGCGCCACCCGGACGCTGGTCGGCACCGCCATCTACGCCGCGAGCGGGGCGCCGGTGATCGCCGTCCAGGACGGTGAAATCATCCAGGTCGGCAGCTCGCCCTCGCTCGGACGGTTCATCTCGCTGCGCGACGCCTACGGCAACACCTACACATACGCCGAGCTCGGCGACGTCTCCTCGGTCTACCCGGTGATCGAGCCGCGGGTCGACTCGCGACTCAGCCCGCAGATCGAGCGGCGCAGCTCGAGCAGCGAACCTGCCCCCAGCGGCCCGGCGACGGCGGGGGTGCAGCCGCGCTCGCCGATCTCCGAGGGCGCGGCGGTGTCGGGCCTGGCGCTCGGGGCCGCCGCGGGCCTCGAATCGGCGCCGAGCACGCCGCCACCGGCGCCGCGGCAGCCGAGCACGCCGCAGACGGTCGCTCCGCACGTCCAGGCCTTCAGCGAAGGATCGAGCGAGGTCTACCTGCACCCGCTGCGCCCGGGCGTGCAGGTGATCGCGGGCACCGTGCTGGGCCATGTCGGCGCCGGCTCGGCGACGGCAGCCGAACCCCCGCACATCGTCTTCCAGATCCGCCCGGCCGGCCCCGGTGCGCCGCTGATCGATCCCAAGCCCGTGCTCGACGGCTGGGTCGCGCTCGAGAACAGCTCGGTGTTCCGCTCGAAGGGCGAGAACCCGTTCCTGGCCACCTCGCCGACGGTCGGCCAGGTGCTGCTCGAGTCAAAGCAGCAGCTCGAGCCGCAGGTGCTGCGCGACAACGGGATAGGGCTCAGCCGCTGCGGCCGCCAGGACATCACGGCCGGGCGCGTCGACAAGCGCGTGCTGGCGGCGCTCGAGTACCTGTCCGTGTCGGGGCTGAAGCCGACCGTCTCGGGACTGGCCTGCTCGCCGTCGACCCCGCTTGCACAGGCCTCGAACGCGGCGGCCGGCGCGAGCAGCGAGTCGGTCGCGATCACGGCGGTCAACGGGGTGGCGGTCGCCGGCCACCAGGGGCCCGGCACCGTCGCCGACACGATGGTACGCAAGCTCCTGATGCTGCAGGGCCTCTCGCGGCCGAGGCGAATCGTCAGCGAGATGAGCTACCCGGGAGCCGCCGGCGCGGTCACGAGCCCGAGCGCGCGGTCGGCGATCCGTGTCGTGTTCGCGACCCCGAGCTCCGGCCTCGCACGCATCGCGGGCCTGTACGCCTCCGCGCTGGCTCCGTCCGAGTGGACGAGGCTGATCGCCCGCCTCGGCGAGATCCCCGACCCGAACGTGTCTGCCAAGCCCTCCTCGGCGGCGATCCCCGACCCGGCGACGGCGCCTGGAGGAAAGGAAGCCGGTGGCGACCACTAGCCCTCCCAGCCCTCCGGCCGCCCCGCCGCCGCCACCCCCCGAGCGTCCGGGCGGGAGGCCGGGTGTGGGGGGGCCGCGCTCCAGCACCGGGCGCATCGTGGCCGTCGGGGCGCTCGCCCTGGTCGTGCTGATCATCGCCGTGCTGCTGTTCGGCGGGAGCGGCGGTGCGACCTACCACCTGATCTTCGCCGAAGGCGACTCGCTCGTCCGGGGCGACCAGGTGCAGGTCGGCGGCGTGCCGGTGGGCAGCGTCACCAACCTCGAACTGACGCCCAGCTACAAAGCGAAGGTGACGATCCACGTCAACAGCTCGCTTGCGCCGCTGCACGCCGGGACCGTCGCCCAGGTGCGGGTGCCCTCGCTGTCGAGCGTTGCCAACCGCTACATCCAGCTCTCGCCCGGACCGAACAACGCGGCCAAGCTGCCCGACGGCGCGACTCTCCCCGCCAGCCAGACCCGCGAAGTCACCGACCTCGACCAGCTGTTCAACGCGCTCAACCCGAAGACGCGGAAGGGCCTTTCCGAGTTCATCCAGGGCAACGCCGAACAGTACGTGGGGGCGGGGAGGGCGCTGGGCGAGTCGACCGAATACTTCGGCCCGTTCCTGTCGGCCTCTGACCACTTCTTCGCGGAGCTGGTCCGCGACCAGCCGGTCTTCACCCACTTCCTGATCGAAACCGCCAAGGCGGTCACGACGATCGGCGCGCGCGCGCCGCAGCTGAGTGAACTGATCGAACACGCCAACACGACGTTCACCGCGATCGGCGACCAGCAGAGCAACTTCGCGGCCGGCTTGAAACAGCTGCCGAAAACGCTGCAGCAGGGCAACCGCACCTTCGCCCAGCTGCCCTCCACCTTCCAGGCGCTTGAAAAGCTCGTGATCGCGTCGAAACCCACCAGCGTGCCGCTGACCGAACTGTTCAGTCAGCTGCGTCCGCTCGTCACGACGGCGACCCCGGTCGTCACCAACTTCGCCAACGCCATCAGTCGCCCCGGACCGAACAACGACCTGACCGATCTGGTCAAGATCCTGCCCGCGCTCTACAAGCAGCTGACCACCGCCTCGCCGGCGATCGTCACGGGCGAGAAGGAATCCGCTCCGGTCACCGCCTTCCTCGGCCCGTACTCCCCCGACCTGGTCGGCACGCTGCGCACGTTCGGCCAGTCCGGCGCCTATTACGACGCGACGGGTGGCTACGCCAGGGTCAGCCCGGTGTTCCCGAGCTTCACGCTCGGCGCCAACGACACGCTGACCCCCGCCAGCAGCCCGCAGGCGGCGCTCGCCCCGCTGAAAGCAAACCAGCTGCGGCGCTGTCCCGGCGGGGCCACGCAGCCGGCGGCCGACGGCTCCTCGCCGTTCACCGACGGCGAACTGCTGAGCTGCGACCCCGCGGAGACGCCCTGATGGACCGCCGCCGAAACTCGCTGGCCGCCAGCCCGCTGCTGATCGGGGCCGTCACGACGCTGATCGTCGTGGTTGCCGTGTTCCTCTCATACAACGCGAACAACGGGCTGCCCTTCGTGCCGACCTACAACATCAAGGTCGCCCTGCCCGAGGCGTCGGGGCTGCAGCCATCCAACCAAGTGAAGATCGCGGGCACCCGCGTGGGCATCGTCAGCTCGATGACGCCCTACCAGGACCCGAAGACCGGGCGCCTGACGGCGATCGCGAGCCTGAAGCTGGAAAAGAGCGTCGAAAAGCTCCCGGTCGACTCCCGCGCCATCGTCCAATCCGTCTCGGCGATCGGCCTGAAGTACCTGGAACTGGAAAGGGGCACGTCCTCGCAGGGGCTGAGCGCAGGGGGGACGATTCCGACCAGCCAGACGCGTGAACCGGTGAACATCGACGAACTGTTCAACATGTTCGACCAGAAAACGCGAACGGCGATCAAGATCAACACGAACAACTTCGGCGACGGCCTGGCCGGGCGCGGGCTCGGCCTGAACAACACGATCGCCACGCTTCGGCCGCTGGTCAACCGCGCGATCCCGGTGCTGCACAACCTCGCCGCGCCGCAGACCGGCCTGCGCGAGCTGTTCATCGCGCTCGACCGGGCCTCCTCGCAGGCGGCGCCGGTGGCCGAGGAGCAGGCCGCGTACTATACCGACCTCGATACGTTCTTCACCGCCTTCGCAAAAGTGACACCGTCGCTCGAAGCGGCGACGAGGGGCGGTCCGGCCTCACTCAAACAGGCGACCTACTCGTTGCCCCACCAGGCGCCGCTGATCGAAAACGCGACCGAGTTCATGCACCTGCTGCGACCCAGCGCAGCCGACCTGATCACCGTCGCTCCGCCCCTCGGCCACGCCTTCAAGGAAGGAGCGGTCAATCTCGCCGCCGCTACGTCACTGAACTCGAAGCTCCAGGAATCCTCCGAAGCGCTGGCCAAATTCGGGCAGAACCCGGTCGTGACCCTGGCCTTCGAAGACTTCACCCAGACGCTCGAAGTCGGCAACCCGGTGCTCTCCCAGCTGGCGCCGGAGCAGGCCAAGTGCAACTACTGGACGCTCGCCTTCCGCAACGTGGCCAGCCTCGAGTCGGAGAACATCGGCGTGGGCACCCTGGCCCGGGCCGGCTTCCTGATCGCGCCGGGCGGCCCCAACAACGAGGGCTACCCGTCCTCGGCGCCGGCGAACGGCGGCTCGACCGAACACGTCACGGGCAGCACGACGATCATCGACAACAACCACCTGCACACCAACCCGTACCCGAACGTCAGCGCGCCTGGCCAGCGCCAGGTCTGCGAAGCGGGGAACAACAGCTTCATCCCGGGTCAGGCCGTGATCGGCCCGGTGCCTGCCGCCGACGTGCGCAGCGGCACCGAAATGACGACCCGCAAAGTCGACCTGTTCGGCGAAACGTATCCGTCTTCCACGCTCAAGGCGCTCGGCATCAACACCAAGGGGAAGGGCACATGAGCCGCTTCAGCCTGCGCCGCCGCGACCGGATCCCGGTCTCCGAGCTGAACCGGGGCAGCCCGATTCGCTTCGCCGTCGTGCTGCTGCTGGTGATCGCCGTCGCGGTGTACTTCGGCTTCACCAAGGCGATCCCGTTCAAACACGGCTTCGAGCTGAAAGCCGACTTCGCGAGCGCCGTGAACATCAAGTCGAAGTCGCCCGTCCGGATCGCGGGCGTCGACGTCGGCAAGGTCACGAAGATCGAGCGCCAGGGCAACACCGGCCTGGTGTCGATGGAAATCGAATCGAAGGGCCTGCCGATCCACTCCGACGCGACGCTCAAGATCAGGCCCCGGATCTTCCTCGAAGGCAACTGGTTCGTCGAACTGCAGCCGGGCAGTCCGTCAGCGGCGACGGTCTCCTCGGGGCACACGATCCCGATCACTCAGACCTCGGATCCGGTCCAGCTCGACCAGGTGCTCGACGCGCTCAACACCGACACGCGAACGAACCTGCAGAACTTCCTCATCTACTACGGCGAAGCGCTGACGCGCAAGCCAGAAGCCGCCGAAGACGCCGAACAGGAGCCGTCGGTGCGCGGGCTCAACGCAGCCGAAGCGATCAACCGGACCTACCACATCGCCCCGCCGGCCCTGCGGGGGGGCGCGATCATCAACCAGGCGCTGACCGGTACCGAACAGCACGACCTGTCGAAGCTGATCGCCTCGATCGGGAAAGTGACGGGGGCGCTGAACGTGCACGAGCAGCAGTTGGGCGAACTGATCGTCAACTTCAACACGTTCTTCTCCGCCTTCGCAAACCAGTCCGCGAGCCTCAGCCGGACGGTCGCCGTGCTGCCGAGCTCACTGCGCAGCATCGACCAGGGCCTCGCCGGGCTGGAATCGTCCTTCGGCCCGACCAAGACCTTCGCGAAAGACATCCTGCCGGGGGTCGAAGCGACGCCCGAAACGGTCAAGGCGACGCTGCCGTGGATCGCGCAGGTGAAGGCCTCGCTGGCGCCGAACGAGCTCGGCGGGATCGCCGCGGCCCTCGATGAAGCGGCGCCCTCGCTGGCGAAGCTGAGCGCCGAACAGATCCCCGTCTACAAGCAGACGGAAGCGTTCAACAAGTGCCTGACGAAGATCATCTACCCGACGGGCAACGCCAAGCTGCAGGACGGGACGAGCAGCTCGGGCGTCGAAAACTACAAGGAGTTCTGGTACAGCACGGTCGGGCTGTCGGGCATCGGCCAGGCCTTCGACGGCAACGGCCCCTTCACCAAGTTCCTGGTCGGCAACAGCGGCGCGACCCTCGTCTCCCGGCCGACCGGTGTGCTGGGCGCGAAACTGCAGGGCAAAAAGCTGCTGTCGCGCTCGCCGCTGCAGCCGCTGGGCACGCGCCCGGCCTTCCCGTCCGAAGAGCCGCCCTATGAGCCGCTCGTGCCGTGCGCCACCCAGACCCTGCCGGAATTCAACGGGCCGCTGTCCAACGGGCCGGCCGACGGGAGCAAATGATGCCGCCCAGCGACAGCCACGGAGGCGCGCTCGGCGTTCGCGGCCAGATCGAGCGCTACCGCACGGCGTTCATCGCGGTCATCACGATGGTCGTGATCGCGGTGGCAGTCGGCGGCTACATCCTGGCCCACGAGAACCTCAAGCTGCCCAGCTGGGTGCCGGTGCTGGGTCACAACTACTACACGCTGAAGGCCGAGTTCCAGACCGCGCAGGCGGTCACGCCCGGCCAGGGCCAGGCGGTGACGATCGCCGGCGCCAAGGTCGGAGAAGTGGCCAGCGTCGACCTGCACGAAGGCATCGCGGTGGTGACCATGAAAGTCAACCCGAAGTACGCCCGCTTCTACCACAACGCGACGCTGCTGCTGCGTCCCAAGACCCAGCTGCAGGACATCACCGTCGAGGTCAACCCGGGAACGCCCGCCGCGGGCAGGCTGCAGAGCGGCGAAGTGGTACCGCTCTCCCAGACCGCGCCGAACGTCAACTTCGACGAATTCCTGGCCGGCCTGGACGCCGAAACGAGGGCCTACCTGCAGGAGCTGCTGGCGGGCGCGGGCGAAGGCCTGGACCACAACGGCCGGGCGCTGTCGGCGGCGCTCAAGCGCTTCGAGCCGGCCGCCCGCTACGGCGATGAAATCCAGCGCGAACTGTCCAAGCGCAACGCCAACATCAGCCGCTCCATCCACAACTTCCGGCTGCTGATGGAAGCGCTGGGCGGCAAGGACAAGCAGCTGGCCGAACTCGTCGACTCATCCAACGCGGTGTTCGAAACCTTCGCCAAGGAGGACACCAACCTGGAAAGCACGCTGCACCTGCTCCCGGGCGCGCTGTCCAAGACGGGCAAAGCGCTGGGCAAGCTCGGGGTCGCCTCGGAACAGGTCGGGCCCGCGCTGACCAAGCTCAACCCATTCGCGAAAGCCCTGGCCCCGGCTCAGCACGCCACCAAAGAACTTGCGCTCAAGACGACACCGATCATCAAGAACGAAATCCGTCCCTTCGCCCGCGAAATCCTGCCGACGGTCCAGGAACTGGGCCCGTCCACGAAGGCGATCGGCGAAGCCTTCCCGAAACTCGCCAGCAGCTTCTCCGTGATCAACGAATTCTTCAACGAGCTCGGCTACAACCCGGGCAAGAAGAAGGCGGGCTTCGACTTCTTCCTGGCCTGGGCCAACCACGACCTCAACAGCGTGGTCGCCAACTCCGACGGCAACGGGACGATCGGCCGCAGCCTGATCTACTTCAACTGCGGCATCCTGCCGATCCTCAACGGCGTCGCCGAAGTGAACGAAACGGTCGCGCTGCTGATCGGCCTGCTCAAGCCGCCGACCAAAGCGGAATGCGAAAGCACCGGTCTGATACCGAAAGGCGGCAGCGTCAGCGGCGGGGGCACGGGCGCGGGGCGTAGCGAGCGGGGACGCTCGGGCGGCAAGAGCGGGACTCTGTTCCCGGGCCTCAGCGCGGCCCCGTTCGGCGAGAAGGCGCGCAGCGCGGCAAAGGCCTCGAGTGCGGCGCGCGCCCACGCGGCGGCGCAGGGAGGCAAGGGCTGATGCAGAAGCGCGCGCCGACGCTGGGCAACATATTCGTGATCGTCCTGTTCGTGCTCAGCTGCTTCGGGCTGCTGATGTTCCTGTGGGAGTCCTTCGGCGGTCCGCTGCCGCTGAAAGCGAAGGGCTACCGGATGACGGCGGCCTTCCCACGGGTGCTGGCGCTGGCCGAACAGTCGGAAGTGCGCATCAGCGGGGTCGACGTCGGTCACGTGATCTCGGTCAAGAAGGGGCCGGAAGGCCGCACGATCGCGACGATGGAAATCATGGGCAAGTACGCGCCGGTCCGCGCCGACATGCACGCGATCATTCGTCAGAAGACGCTGCTGGGCGAGACCTACATCCAGCTGATACCCGAGAGCGGGACCGGGCCCTACCTGCCCGACAACGGTCAGCTGGCCGACAACCAGATCGAACCGTCGGTCACGCTCGACGACATCCTCTCCGCCTTCGACCCGAAGACCCGGGCCGACTTCAAGATCTGGCAGCAATCGGTCGCGGTCGGGATTGACGGAAGGGGCGAACAGATCAACACCTCCTTCGCCCAGCTCGAACCGTTCGTCGAACACGCCAACCAGCTGGTCGGGATCCTCGCCTCGCAGGAAGGAGCGCTGCGGGCGCTGGTGCACAACACCGGCGTCGTGTTCAACGCGCTGGCCAGCCGCGACCACCAGCTGGAAGGCCTGATCGTCAACGGCGAACACACCTTCCACGCGGCTGCCGAAGGCAGCCAGGCCTTCGCCGAAGCGTTTGAAGCGCTGCCGGCCTTCGAGCACAACTCGCAGGTGGCGCTGAAGGAAATCGACCACTTCCAGATCACGGCCAGCCCCTTCCTCGAAGAATTCCGCCCGGCCGAGCGCCAGCTGTCCGCGCTGCTCGCGGCAGCCAAGCCGTTCGCGCCGCAGTTCAACAGGTTCCTGACCTCGCTGGGCCCGCTGACGACGGCTGCCAACACGGGCCTCCCCGACCTGTCCAAGTCGCTGACCCTGACCGAACCGGTGCTCGAAAACCTGCGGCCCGTGCTCCACAACCTGGAGCCGTTCCTGGCCTACACCGGGACCTACGCGCGCGAGGTGCAGGCGTTCTTCGCGAACCTCACCTCGGCCTCCCAGTTCCAGGCCAAAAACAGCGATCTGGAAGGTGAAGGCCCCAAGCAGCACCTGCTCACCACGCTGGCCACGCTGAGTCCCGAGAGCCTCGCCCTGTATCCCGAAAAAATCGGCACGGACCGCTCGAACGCCTACCCGCTGCCGGGGATCTACACTGAACTGGCGACAGGCCTGCCCGTGTTCAGCGCGAGCGGCTGCGCGAACGGGACGCCGTCGGTCAACGGCCCGGGCAACGAAGTGACCCCGAACGAACTGATCGAACAGATCATCCGCTTCAAGGTCGCCAACAAGCCCGAAACCCCGGCGGGCATCAAGCCCGAAGGCAACACGGCCGCGCCGGGCAGGCCGAACGAAGTGCCGGCACCGCCCTGTAGGCAGCAGGGGCCGAACAGCTTCAATGGCAAGAGCAGCCAGTTCCCCCACGTCGTATACGAAGGAAAATGATGCACAACGAGCACGAGACGACAGACGACTTCGACGAGACGACCGACTTCCCCGAGACAGCCGACTTCGACAAGACCGGCGAGGAGTTCGAGTACCACTCCAGCGACCTCGAACTCGCCGGCAAGACGGGAGACTGGTCGATTCGCTGCACGGACGTCGTCAAGCGTCTCGGCGGCGTGCCGGTTCTGAACGGGCTCAACGTCGCCTTCCCGGAGGACACGATCACGGTCGTGCTGGGGCCATCGGGCACGGGCAAGAGCGTGCTGATCAAGCACATCATCGGCCTGATGTTCCCCGACTCGGGCGAGGTCCTCGTGAAAGGCCAGTCGGTCTCCAAGCTGACGATGCACGAGCTGCTGGAGCTGCGGCGCAAGATCGGCGTGCTGTTCCAGGACGGGGCCCTGTTCGGCTCGATGTCGGTGTTCGACAACGTCGCATTCCCGCTGCGCCAGCACACCGACATGACCGAGGCCGCGATCGCCGAGCGGGTCACCCAGCGCCTGCGCGACGTCGGACTGGGCGAGGCGATGGACGACGCGCCCTCGCAGCTGTCGGGTGGCATGCGCAAGCGCGCCGGCTTCGCCCGTGCGCTCGTGATGGAGCCGGACGTCGTGATCTTCGACGAGCCCGACTCGGGCCTGGATCCGGTGCGCACCGCGTTGCTGTGCGAACTGATCCAGGAGATGCACGCGATCTACAAAGGCACCTACATCGTCGTCACCCACAACATCGCCTCGGCCCGGCAGATCGGCGAATACATCGCCGTGCTGTGGCGGGGCAGGATCGTCGAAGCGGGCGACGCCGAGCGGATGTTCTCCTCGGAGAACGACTTCGTGCGCCAGTTCCTCAGCGGCTCGGCGGAGGGCCCCCTGACGATGGATTGATCTCGGGGTGGCCATATGCGAACATATGTTCGTATGGTCGCCTGCGTGCATCTGCCCCGGTTCGAGCTGGTAGCGGCGACCGAGGGATCGAGCATCGCCCGGCAGACGCTGGGTGGCAGTGCACTGGCCGTGGCGCCCATGACCGGCGCCGACGGCGCCGCCGCTGCGGGCCGGGTGGGGGAGGTCTCGGGACCCGCGGAAGCCCATGGAGTCGCGCGGGGGATGCTGCTGGGCGAGGCGCTGGCCCGCTGCCCGGACCTGGTGCTGGTGCCGGGGAACCCCGTGAGGGTGGCCGAGATCTGGCTGCAGGCGGTCGAAGCGCTGGAGTCGATCGGCGCCGAGGTCGAGCCGGCCCGCCCCGGGCTGGCCTACTTCGAGACGGACGGGCTGCGGGGCATCCACGGCACGCAGGAGGCGACGATCGCCCAGGCCCGCCGCGCGCTGGCTCGAGGAGTGAGGGTGGGGGTGGGGCCGACCCGCTTCTGTTCGCTGGCCGCCGCCCTGGCGGCGCCCTCCCGGCGGGCGCTGGTGCTGGAGGACGCCGAGGCCACGCGCTGGCTGGCAGGGCGCCCGATCGGCCTGCTGGGCTACCGCGAGGAGGCGGCGATGCTGGTGGCGCCGCTGACCCGCCTGGGGGTGCAGACGCTGGGAGAGCTGGTGAAGCTGGGCCGCTCCGCCCTCACCGACCGCTTCGGTCGCCCCGGCGAGCTCGCCCACCGGCTGGCCTGTGGAGAGGACGGACCGCTGCGGGTGCGCCGTCCCCAGGAGCGCCTGGAGGAGGCGATGGAGGTCGGGGACGCCAGCAGCGGCAGCGCGCTGAAGCGGGTCCTGGGGGTGCTGGTCAACCGCCTGCTCGCCCGCCCCGAGCGGCGCGGGCGCACGCTGCGCTCGGTCGGGCTCTCGGCGCAGCTGGTCTCGGGAGGCAGCTGGCACGAGCAGGTCGTCTTCCGGGAGCCGCTGTCCGACCCGGAGCGGATCTGGCTGGCGCTGTCGGTGCGGCTGCTGATGCTGCCTGCGCCGGCGGGAGGGCTGGCGCTGGCCGTGGAGCGCTTCGGCCCTCCCCAGGGTGAGCAGGGAACGCTGCTCGACCAGGGCCGGGCAGCCCGCGCTGCGCGGCTGCGGGAGGCGGTCGCGCAGGTGCGGGCCGTGGCCGGCAGGGACGCCGCGCTGCGCCCCGTCTGCGTCGATCCCCACTCCCGTGTTCCCGAGCGCCGGGTTGTGCTCGCGCCGGTGCCGGACTGGTCATGAGTCGTGCGCTCAACGCTCCCCGGCCGGCCCGGGTTCGCTGGGGGGAGGGCCTCCCGGCCGAGGTGGACGGCGAAGCGATCGAGGCCCTGCGGGAGTCCTGGCTGGTGGAGGACCGGTGGTGGAGCGCAGAGCCGCTGCGCCGTCGTTACTGGGAGCTGATCGGGGCCCGGGGACGCAACCTCGTCGTCTTCCACGACCTGTGCACCGGTCGCTGGTTCACGCAGGGAGCCTGACGATGTCAGGCTCCACCCCGCCATATGTGGAGCTGCACTGCCACTCGGCCTACTCCTTCCTGGACGGCGTCTCGCTGCCCGAGGAGCTGGCGGCGCGGGCAGGCGAGCTGGGGCACACGGCGCTGGCGCTGACCGATCACAACTCGGTCTCCGGCTCGATGGAGCTGGCCCAGACGGCGCCCGAGCACGGCGTGCGGGCCATCCATGGCGCCGAGATCGACCTGGCGGGGCGGGACGATGGCGGCTTCGTCCGGGGTCCCGGCGGCCTTGCAGGGGATCCGCAGGCGGCCAACCCGCACATCACGCTGCTGGTCCGCGACGAGCAGGGGTGGCGCAACCTCTGCCGGATCCTCACCATCGCCCATGCCCACACGCGCGACGGGCCGGGCCGGCGCGAGCTGGGCGAGCCCCAGGTCAGCCCGGAGGCCCTCGTCGAGCACGCCGAGGGCCTGGTCTGCCTGACCGGATGCGCACAACGCTCGGTGATCGGCCAGCCGCGGGATCGGGGGACGGTCCGGAAGCTGCTGGAGGGGTTCGGCACGGAGAACCTCTACGTGGAGCTGCAGCGGCCCTACGCCCGCCACGACCGGGCCCGCAACCGGGCGTTCGCCGCGGTGGCCAGGAGGCTGGGGGTGAGATGCGTGGCGAGCGGCGACGTCCACGCTCACGCGGCGAGCAGGGTCGAGCTGCAGGACGCCTTCGTGGCCCTGCGCCATCGCACGACGCTGGACGCCTCCGAGCCGCTGCGCCGGGGCAACAGCAGCCATGTGATGAGCGCGCCGCGGGCGATGGCCAACCGCTTCGCCGAGCATCCCGAGGCGGTGGAGGAGACGCTGCGGCTGGCCGATCGGCTGAGATTCGATCTGACCAGGGACCTCGGCTACCGCTATCCGGGGGCCGAGGAGCAGGATGCCTCCCGGCAGCTGATCGAGCTGTGCCGGGGCCGCCTGCACGAGCGCTATGGCCCCGGCGCCCCGCGCGAGGCACGGGCCGCCCGCGGCGAGGCGCAGGCGCGCCTGGAGGAGGAGCTGAGGGTGATCGACCGGCTCGGGCTGGCCGGTTTCTTCCTGCTTCACCACGAGATGCTCGAGCTGGCCCGCGAGGTCGCTCTGGAGGTGCGCGGCCCGGACTCGGTACGGGCGTTGCTGGCCCCTGGGCGGGGGCGGGGATCCTCGGTCTCCTCGCTGGTCTGTTACCTGACCGGCCTCTCCCACATCGACCCGATCGCCAACGGCCTGGCGCTGGGGCGCTTCCTGCACGAGGACCTGCACGGGCTGCCCGATATCGACCTGGACTTCCCGCGGGACATCCGCGAGCGGCTGATCCCGCGCGTGCACGAGCGTTTCGGCCGCGATCGGGCGGCGCTGGTCGCCGCCTTTCCCACGTTCCGCGTGCGGGGCGCCGTCCGCGAGCTGGGGAAGGTGCTCGGCCTGCCTCCCGGGGAGATCGAGCGGATCGCCCGCGGCGCCGACAGGTTCGGGTCGAGCTCCGAGCACGACGTCGACACGGCCGTCGCGGCCGGCGGGGAGCGGGTGGACGGCGTGGGCGTCCGCGATCGGAGATCGGAGCGCTGGAGCTGGCTGGCGCGGCTCGTGGAGGAGGCTCAGGGTCTGCCGCGCCACCTCTCCCAGCACTCGGGCGGGATGATCATCGCGACACGGCCCCTGATCGACTGCTGCCCCGTGGTCCCGGCCGCGATGGAGGGCCGGCAGATGGTCCAGTGGGACAAGGACTCCTGCGCGGACGCGGGATTCCTGAAGATCGACCTGCTGGGCCTCGGGATGCTCTCCGCGGTCGAGCGCTGTGTGGAGGAGATCGCACGCACCAAGGGGAAGAGGGTCGACCTCTCGCGGATCCCCTTCGACGATCAGGAGACGTTCAGGGCGATCCGCGCGGCCGACACGGTCGGCGTCTTCCAGATCGAGAGCCGCGCCCAGATGCAGTCGCTGCTACGGACCCGTCCGCGGAACCTCGAGGACCTGACCATCCAGGTGGCGATCGTGCGGCCCGGCCCGATCCAGGGTGGGGCGATCAACCCCTACATCCAGCGTCTCCAGCGCCTGCGCGAGAACCCCGACTACGAGATTCCCTACGACCACCCCTCGCTGGAGCCCGTGCTGAGAGAGACGCTCGGCACGATCATCTTCCAGGATCAGGTGATGCAGGTGGCCGAAGCCTTCGCCGGCTTCGCGCCGGGCGAAGCGGACGGACTGCGCCGGGCGATGAGCCGCAAGCGCTCCGGGGAGATGCTGCGGCGCCACCGCGAACGCTTCCTGGAGGGGGCCATACGCCACTCCGGCGCGGATCTGCCGACGGCGGAGCGGGTCTGGAAGATGGTCGAGGGCTTCGCCGGCTTCGGCTTCCCCAAGGCTCACAGCGCCGCCTTCGGCCTGCTCGCCTACCAGTCGACCTGGCTGCGGGTCCATCACGGCCCGGAGTTCCTGTGCGCGCTCCTGAACGAGCAGCCGATGGGCTTCTATGCCCCCGACAGCCTGATCCACGAGGCGCAGAACCGTGGCATCGCCGTGCTTGGGCTGGACGTCAACGCATCCGAGGTGCTGTGCGCCGTCCAGAACGGCGCAGTGCGCCTGGGGCTCGGTTACATCAAGGACGTCGGCGAGGCCGAGATGCGGGAGCTGGTGGCAGAGCGTGGGCGGGGAGGCCGCTTCGGCACGATCGGCGAGGTCGCCGCCCGCTCGGGGTGCAGGCGGGTGACGCTCGAACAGCTGGCCTGGTCGGGTGCCTGCGACGGTCTGCTCGACTCCTCGCCGCGAAGGGCGTCCCGTCGCGGCGAGGCCGAAGGCCGCGACCGGCGCTCGGCGCTGTGGCAGCTGGGGATGGCCGCGCCGGCAGTGACGCTCGGGGCGAGCCAGGAGGCCCCATCCGGGACGGCTGCCCAGCTGGCGCTGCCGCTGGAGCTGCCCGCGGCACCCGGACTGCGCAGGCTGGGACGCTGGCAGCGCCTGATCGCCGACTACTCGACCAGCGGGGTGACGATCGGCGATCACGCGATGGCGGTCCTGCGGGAGCGGCTGAACGTGCACAGGCTCGCCACCACCGCCCAGCTCGCCCGGCTGCCCTCCGGCTGCGAGGTCGCCCTGGCGGGCCTGGTGATCGCAAGGCAGCAGCCCGGGACGGCCAACGGCACGATGTTCCTGCTGTTCGAGGACGAGTACGGGACAGCCAACCTGATCGTGTCCAGGGACGTCTACGAACGCCACCGCCACCTCGCCCGGGCCGAGCCGCTGCTGCTGGCGCGGGGCCGCCTGGAGCGCCACCAGGAGGGATCGCCCCAGGCTCTCTGGAACGGAGCGAACAGGATCGCGCCGCCCAGCGACAATCCTGACGGTGAGGAGATCCGACCGGTGATCAACCTGCTCGTTCGCGAGCTCGCGGCGCTCGAGCGGTTCCTGGACGGGGAGCTTCAGGAGGGGCAGCGTGCCGGCGCGACGGTGCACCGCCTGCCGGCCGCCAACCTGCCCGCGCCGGCCGCCGCCGAGGAAGCCGACGGCGCCGAGGTCGGCTCGAGCATGCGCGCCGCCGCCCCGCCGATCCAGAGTTTCGCGATGGGTCGCAGGCGCTGAGGACGCGCTCACTAGAGTGGCGACGGTGCAGGCGATCGAGCTGCAGGGAGTGGGGGTCGGTGAATGGGATTCGCTGCAGGCGGGCGAGCATCAGCCCTGGGGTGGGATCGCGGAAGGCCTGTCATGGGCCGAGAAGGACCGCCACGTCGGTGTACGCGGCGCCGACGGCGAGCTGCTGGCCCTGGCAGGCGCCCTGCAAGCCGAGGTCTCGGTCGAGGGCGAGAGCTTCCCCGTGGTCGGCATCGGCGGCGTGATCGTCAAGCTGTCGGCGAGGGGCCAGGGGCTCGCGCGCCTGGTCGTGGCGGAGATCCTGCGGGTCGCGGAAGGGCTCGGCCCCGAGTACGCGATGCTGTTCTGCCGCAGCGAGCTGGCTGGGCTCTATGAGCGATTCGACTTCCGCTCGATCGCCGCGCCCGTGTCGGCGGCTCAGCCCGAGGGGCGCATCGTGATGCCGCTGGGAGCGATGTGGCGGCCGCTGGCACCGGGCGCCCGTTGGCCGGACGGTCCGGTCGAGGTGCGGGGCGAGCCGTTCTGAGGCGACCGGCCCGCTTCAGGGCCGGCTCGGCTTCCCCCGCCATCTGATCAGAACCAACTCCCCGCCCGGTCGGCGGCCGCCGGGGAAGCGACCGCCGGCTCCATCCGGACGGTGGGGCTAGTGGGCGCTCACCGACAGCTGGGCGCGTTCTGCGTCCTCGGCTTCCGTGACAGCCCAGGCGAGACGCTCGATCAGCTGCTCGGCAGCGTGCCCGTCGCAGAGATGGATCGAGCTGACCAGCTCGTCGAGCAGCACGGGCTCGAGGTCGGCCTCCGTCGATCGAGAGCGCGTCGCAGCCGTGTCGGCCGTGACGATGATTCGGGCCATGGAGATCTCCTTCCGATGGGGTGCGCCTCCTCTCTCACACCGTCGCCCCCCCGGATGAAGCGCGGCTTAAAATCCGGCGATTCCTCGCCCGCCGGTCCGAATGCCGACGACGCCGAGCGGGTAGCCTGCAGACATCGCTCGCCTCGGCGACACCGACCTCGACGTGTTCCCCCTCTGCCTGGGCGGGAACGTGTTCGGCTGGACGCTCGACGAGCCCGGCTCCTTCGCCGTGCTCGACGCCTACCGCGTGGCAGGCGGCAACTTCATCGATACGGCCGACGTCTATGGCCGCCGCGGCCCGGACGGAGCCGGTTCCTCGGAGTCCATCATCGGGCGCTGGATCGCGGCGAGAGGCAACCGCGACGAGCTGGTGATCGCCACCAAGGTCGGCATGTCACCGGATCTGCGGGGGCTTTCGGCCGAGACGATCCGCAGCGGCGCCGCAGCGTCCCTGCAGCGGCTGGGCATCGAGCAGATCGACCTCTACTACGCCCATCAGGACGACCCAGAGACGCCGCTCGCGGAGACCCTGGGCGCGTTCGGCGGCTTGATCGCGGAGGGCAGGATCCGCTACGCGGGGGCCTCCAACTACAGCGCAGAGCGGCTGGAGGAGGCGCTCGAGATCGCTCGGGGGCAGGCCGGGCTGGCCTCCTATGCAGCCCTCCAACCTCTCTACAACCTGATGGATCGCGACAGCTTCGAGGGGCCCCTGCAGGAGGTCTGTGAGCGCCATGGCCTGGCCTGCCTGCCCTACTTCGGGCTGGCGCGCGGTTTCCTGACGGGCAAGTACCGCCCCGGCGGCCAGGACGTCGACAGCCCGCGGGCCGGAGGCGTGCGCGACCTCTACCTGAACGAGCGCGGCCTCGCGGTGCTCGAGACGCCCTCGACGAGATCGCCGCCGCCCACGCGAGCAGCGTGGCGGCTGTGGCGCTGGCCTGGCTGCGGGCCCAGCCGACCGTCGTCGCGCCAATCGCCAGCGCGACCACGCCCGAGCAGCTGGCCGAGCTGCTGGAATCGGTTGCGCTCGAGCTCTCCGTGTCCGAGCTCGAGCGGCTGAGCGCGGTCAGCGCCTGAGCGGGCTGGGCTCAGCTCTCACGCGCCGTGAAGCGCAGCTGCTGCCCGTCAGGATCGCGCAGCTCGAGCGCGCCGTCGCTCTGGCCGGCCGACGCGTCGAGCGGCCGCGCCGCGTCGGCCAGCGCGGCGAGCGCCGCCTGATCGCTCAGCTCGAAGGCGACCAGACGCAGACCGGGCGACTCCTCGGGCGCCGGCGCGCCGCCTGCGCTCTGCCACGAGTTCAGGCCCACGTGGTGGTGGTAGCCGCCGGCCGAGACGAAGGCGGCCGAGGGCATACGCGCCTGCTCCTGGAAGCCGAGCCCCGAGTAGAACGCCTCGGCGCGCTCGACATCGCCGACCTTCAGGTGGACGTGGCCGATGCCGGTTCCGGCAGGCATAGTCGGGACGGGCTGCCCGGATGAGCTGGACATCAGGGCTTCCAGGTCAAGCGGCAGGGTGACCATGTTCACGCCCTTGCCGTCGGCTCCCCGCTCCCACCGCTCGCGGGGCCGGTCGGCGTAGATCTCGATTCCCAGGCCGTCGGGGTCGCTCAGATAGAGCGCCTCAGAGACGCCATGGTCGGACGCTCCCTCCAACGGCCACTGCGCCGAGGCGATGCGACGCACCGTGTCGGCCAGCGCCGCTCGCGACGGGTGCAGCCAGGCGACGTGGAACAGCCCGGTGCTGCGGCGCGGCGCGGGCACCGGGTCCTCGAGCGCCGTCAGCTCGAGAGCGGGATCGGACGGGTCGGCCCCCAGCAGCGCGCGGTTCGCGTCGCGCTCGATCAGGCCGAGCCCCATCACACGCCCGTAGAAGTCGACGCTGCTGTCCAGGTCCGACACGGCCAGGCGCACCTGGCGGATCCTGAGCGACGGGTCGATTGGGCTCATGCCCATCACAGTAGTCGCGTCAGCGCGGCGCGACCACCAGCGCCTGGAAGCCCCGGCCGACCGGGCCGTCCAGGTCGTGCAGGACGCTCTCGGCGAGCCCGGTGCCGCCGCTGTGCACCAACGTGCGTGCCTCGATCCCGATCCACTCTCCCCGCGGCGGCCGGTGCAGGTGGATCTGCAGATCGGCGTTGATGAACAGGAAGCTCGCAAAGGGCAGCGAGGCGCTGATGCCGTTGCCGAAGTCCGCAGTGGCGGCCAGCCGGGCCAGCGGGGAGGGCTCCTGGTCGGGGAGCAGCGGCGGTCCCAGCCGCATCCACACCCGGGCCGGTCCCAGCTCTCGGGGGTCGTCGAGCCAGCGCATCTCCATCGCGCTCGCCGCGAAGCTGACGCCGTCGTCCTCGGCCAGCCCGAAGCGCACCGGCCTGCCCTGATCGGGGCCGGGCATGCTGGACCGCGCCAGCGCCCCCTCGGGCAGGTCCGGAAGCCCGGCCGGCACCTCGCGTACGCGAAGCGCGCTGGCGCGGCAGATCAGCTGCTCGCCCTCCTCGCCCAGATCCGCATGCAGCTCGGCGGCCAGCTCCTGCACCCGCCGCCCGGGCCTGAGCGTGTAGGTCGAGAGGCGCAGCGGCGCAAACGGGATCGGCCGCAGCAGCTCGAACCCGAGCCGCGCCAGCTGGGTGCCCGGCTGTGGCTCGTGGCGCTCGAGCGCCGCCGTGATCAGCGCCGCCGGAGCGCCGCCGTGCAGCGCCCGCGGGTCCCAGGGGCCGCGGGCGAGCGCGGTCGGCACCACCCGCTCACCGGCGGCCACGAAGATGCTCGACTCGACCGCCGCTGTCATTCAGGCAGGCGCTCGACGAAGTCGGCGAGCCGTCCGGGGTCGCGCAGCGGGGCGCCGTGGCCGAAGCAGGTCAGGAGCGGGCGCAGAGCGGCAAGCCGGCGGGCGGAGCGTCGGTTGCGGGGCGGGTCCGCGGTGAAGACCGCCGGCGGCTCGTGCAGGCCGGGCGCCCCGGTGCGGACATTGACGTTGTTGAGTACGTCTCCCAGGATCAGCACGCGATCGGACTCCCGCCAGTAGGCGAGGTGCCCGGGGGAGTGACCGGGGGCCTCCAGCACGGTGAAGTCGGCCACCTCGTCGCCCTCGGCCAAGGCGCGCGAGACGGGGTGAGGGGGGCCGGTCCAGAAGCGCTGCTGGAGCGCGTTCAGCCAGCCGGGCGCCTGTGAGCTGGAGATCCCGCCCGGTGTCTCCATCGCGGGCACGTCGTCCCGCCCGCACCACAGTGGGATACCCAGACGGCGGCAGACGGCATGGCTCGAGCCCTGGTGGTCGGGATGGGCATGAGTGAGGGAGTGCGCGCTCAGGGGGACGCTCGCGACCTGGCGCATGATCCGGCGCTCGGCCCGCTTCGTCGCGGCGTCGATCAGCACGTCGCCGGCGACATACACGTTGATCGCGTTGCGCGGCCAGCCGCGCAGCATCCACAGCCCGTCGGCCAGCCGCCTCACGAACCGGCCCCCCCTGCCGATGTCACCTGGTCGAGCCCTCCCAGGAGAAGCCTCGGACGGCCAGGAACAGGCCGAGCACCCCCCACAGCCCGATCACGGCCAGCGCGTCGAGGTTGCTGGACAGCCCCTTGCCCGTGACCATCGCGCCCGAGAGCCCAGCGATCAGCGGCTTGAGCGGCAGCCCTTCGGCGATGCTGCGCAGGAACCCTGGCGCGCTGCTCGAGTCGAAGACGTAGAAGGACACGAACACGACCGGCAGGAAGACGGCGTTCACGTACGCGGCCGTCGACTCGAAGTTGGGGATCACGTGGGCGAAGGCGACCCCCAGCGCTGCAAGGCAGATCACCCCGGCGAGCACGAACACGATCAGCTCGCCCCAGTGCTGGGGCCAGCCGATCCCGAAGAAGACGCGGCCCGCGACGATCACGATCCCGATCTGCAGCGCGGCGTTGGTGAAGGCGTTGGCAGCGAGGCCGCCGAAGTAGGACAGCGTTGGCAGCGGCGTGCCACGGATCCGCTTGAGCACGCCGCGCTCGCGCAGGAACACGATGTTGTAGGCCAGGGCGGTGAACGTCGTCGCCATCACCGCCATGCCCGCGATCGCGGGCACCAGGCGGTTGAGGTCGTGCTGGCTGCCGCTGAGGATCGCGCCGCCCGCCACGAGGAACAGCAGCGGCAGCGCGAAGTTGAAGAAGGCGGCGCTGGGGTTGCGCCAGAACATGCGGCGCTCCAAGCGGTACTGGCGCCAGCCCAGGGCGAGCGTCTCAGCCATCGGCGGTCAGCTCCAGGTAGACGTCCTCGAGCGAGGGTCGCCCGACCGACAGCTCCTCCAGGCGCCGCCCCTCGGCCAGCGCCTGGCCGGTCAGCTCGTGCAGCAGCGCGGTCGGGTCCTCGGTCTGGCGCTCGATCAGCTCGCCCCCGTCGTCACGGTAGGCGACCCGGTAGCGCTCCGCTCCGGGCGACCCGTTCACGCCGAGCTCGCGGGGCGGGCCGATCGCGAGGATGCGACCGTCCTTGACGATCGCAACCCTGTCGGCCAGCTCCTGCGCCTCGTCCAGGTAGTGCGTCGTCAGCAGGATCGTCTTGCCCAGCTCGCGCAGCGAGCGGATCGTCTCCCAGGCGGCCCGGCGCGCCTCCGGATCGAAGCCGGTGGTCGGCTCGTCCAGGAAGATCAGATCCGGGTCGCCGACCAGGGCGAGCGCGAAGTCGAGCCTGCGCAGCTGGCCACCAGAGAGCTTGCGGCTGCGCACGTCTGCGCTGGCAGCCAGCCCTGACAGGTCGAGCACCTCGTCGACGTCACGGGGGTGGGGGTAGAAGCGCGCCCAGTGCGCCAGCGCCTCGCGCGGCGTGATGTGGCTGTAGATGCCGCCCGACTGCAGCACGATGCCGATCTGGCGGCGCAGCTCGATCGAGCGTCGTGCCGGGTCGTGTCCCAGCACCGAGACCTCGCCGTCCGTGCGGCTGCGGTAGCCCTCGAGGATCTCCACCGTCGTCGTCTTGCGCGCGCCGTTCGGTCCGAGCAGGCCGAACACCTCGCCGCGGCTGACGGTTATGTCGATCCCGCGCAGGGCCTCGAACTCGCCGTAGCGCTTGCGCAGCGAGCAGACCTCTATGGCCGGGCCGGGTTCGGTCACAGCCCGATCATCTCAGGCGGGAGGGGGCGAGCGGGCGGGTGCTGCCGGGGCGCTGCTGCTACCAGTGCACGCCCCTGGTCAGGGTCGCCATCGCGATCTGCTCGAAAGACACGTGCTCCTCGACGTCGACGTCGCCTTTCGCCGCCGCCGAATCGGGGAACACGCGGTAGGCCAGGTGCAGCAGTCGGTCGACCATGCTGGGGGAGAGGCTGTAGGCGACTTCGCCGAACTTACCCAGCCTCGTGCCCATCTCCTTGGGGCGCCCGCGCAGCGCCTCGCAGATCATGTCGGCGGCCTCCTCCGGGCTGAGCGTGGGGAACGCGTCGTACATCTTGGTCGGCGCGATCATCGGGGTGCGCACGAGCGGCATGTGGATCGTCGTGAACGTGACCCCGTCGCCGATCACCTCGGAGGCGACGACCCGGGTGAAAGCGTCAAGCGCCGCCTTCGAGGCGACGTAGGCGGAGAAGCGCGGCGGGTTCGTCTGCACGCCGATCGAGGACACGTTGACGATGTGCCCGGACCCGCGCTCGCGCATGTGGGGCAGCAGCCCGATGATCAGCTTGACCGCTCCGAAGTAGTTGAGCTGGATCGTGCGTTCGAAGTCGTGGAAGCGGTTGTAGCTGAGCGCGATCGAGCGCCTGATCGAACGACCCGCGTTGTTCACGAGCATGTCGACGTTGCGGTGGTCGGCCAGGACACGCTCGAGCAGCCCTTCGATCGACTCGATGTCGGAGATGTCGGCTGCGTACACGTAGGCCGTGCCCCCGGCCGCCACGATCTCCGCACGCACCTCCTCGAGCTTGTCGACGTTGCGGGCCACCAGCAGCGGAACGCCGCCCGCAGCGGCGACCTTCAGGGCGGTCGAGCGCCCGATCCCCGACGAGGCGCCGGTGATCATCACGTGGCGTCCCCCCAGCGCCTCCGTGAGGGTGCGGCCGCGGCCCTGGTCGGGCTCCATCTCGCGCTCCCAGTAGTCCCACAGCCGCGGGGCGTAGTCGTGCAGCGACGGTGGCGTCTCCAGCGGCGAGCCGGCCAGGGCGCGAGCTGTTTCGTGGCTGTCGAAGCGGGGCACCAGCTCCATGTGCCCGAGCACCTGGCGCGGGATCCCCAGCTCGCGCAGCGCCAGGTTGCCGGCCTGCTTGAACGGCGGCAGCGCCGCCGCCAGCGCGAGCGGCCAGCGGGGCAGCGGATCGGTCAGCCGTTTGTCGATGCTGACGGCGAAGCGGGGAGCATGGGCCGCGGTGGCCAGCTCGTTGATCAGGTCGTCGACCCGTTGCGGGCGCGGGTCGGTCAGGTGGAAGGCCTGGCCGTCCAGGTCGGGCTCGTGGGCGATGTGTTCGAGCGCGGCAGCCACCCAGTCGACAGGGACGACGTTCGTGTATCCCAGGTCCAGGCCGACCAGCGGCACCCATTCCGGGACGAGGCGGCGGAGTCGCTGGATCGCTTTGAAGAAGTAGTAGGGCCCGTCGATCTTGTCCATCTCGCCCGTCTTGGAGTCGCCCACCACGATCCCGGGGCGGTAGACCCGCCAGGGCACGTAGGGCTGCTCGCGCACGATCCGCTCGGACTCGAACTTGGTGCGGTGGTAGGGCGAGGGCAGGCGCTGGCCCTCGTCGAACATCGTCTCGTCGAACACGCCGTGGTACTGGCCGGCGACGGCGATCGAGGAGACGTGGTGCAGGTGCCTCGCGTCGAGCGCGCGGGCCAGTTCGACCGCGTGCGTCGTGCCGCCCACGTTGACGGCGGTGTTGCGCTCGGCCGGCGCGGTCATGTCGTAGACGGCCGCGAGGTGGAAGAAGTGGTCGATCTTGCCCCGCAGCTCGGCGACCTGCTCGCTCTCGATCCCCAGCAGCGGCCGGCGCAGGTCACCGACGACCGGCTTGACCCTCGTGGCGGCCGAAGCACCCGCGACGGCGGCCCAGCGCTCGAGCAGATCGTCCAGCCGGCCCTTGCTGCTCTCGCGCACCAGCACGTAGACCTCGCCCTGCCTGTTCGCCAGCAGGCCCTCGATCAGGCGGCGCCCGATGAAGCCGGTCGCTCCGGTGACGAAGTAGGCCATCGCTGAGAGCCTACAGCGGAGCGGTGCCCCGAGGATGGCGAGATTCGCGCCCGGGCCGCCGGCGCCCGTCCTCGAGCGCGGTCAGGCACCCGCCCCGGCGCCGCCCCGTCCCTCTCCGGCCGCGAACCGCGCGGCGCCGCGGGCGCCCTCGGCGAACACCTCCGGACCCGAGCGCGCCTCCAGCTCGAGCGCCTGGGTCAAGGGCATCCCCAGTCCTTCGATCGCGGCGCGCCGGTCGGCCAGCATCGTCGGCTGTGGAAAGCCGGCGATGCCCTCGGCCAGCTCCAGCGCCCGCTCGAGGTGGCAGCCCTCGCCGACCACCTCGGTCACCAGCCCCATCGCCAACGCCTCCTGCACGTCGATTATCCGCCCGGTCAGGATCAGATCGAGGGCGCGGCCCAGCCCGACGATGCGCGGCAGCCGCTGCGTGCCGCCGTCGATCAGCGGCACGCCCCAGCGACGCTCGGGATAGCCCAGCCGCGAGGACTCTGTCGCGATCCGCAGGTCGCACCAGAGCGCGATCTCGAGCCCGCCGGCCAGGCAGAAGCCCGAGATCGCGGCGATCGTCGGCTTCGACGGGGTCAGGCGCGTGAACCCCATCGGCCCCTCCGCGCTGCCCAGCCGGCCGGCCATCGTCTCGGTCGCCTTGAGATCCGCTCCGGCGCAGAACGAGATGCCTCCGGCGCCCGTCAGGACCAGCACGCGGGCCTGCTCGTCGGCCTCGAAGCGCAGGTACGCCTCGTGCAGGGCCTCGGCTGTCGCCCCGTCAACCGCGTTGCGGCGGTGTGGGCGATCGATCGTGATCAGCGCGGCTGAGCGATGGCGCTCATAGTGAACCGCGTCTCGCCCGCTCGGTTCGGGCTCGGCCATGCCCTGCTCGTGCGCCTACCAGCCGCCGCGCCACTCGACTTTGCCGAGCTGCTTCTCGGCGGCCACCCGTGCTTCCTTGCGCTTTTCCAGGCGGCGCTGGAGCATGCTCATCAGGAACACGAAGGTCGGGAAGAAGATGATCACGGCGAACCCGAAGTTCGTGACCACCTTGTCGTTGGTCGCGCCGTAGAAGCCGCGGCCATCGTTTTCGGCCTGTGCGGCAGGCGCGAGGACCAGCACGAGCAGCATGGCAAAGGGCACGATCCTGGTGAGAAGGAGGCGGCGCATCTGGCGCGATCCTACCTCAGGCAGGGGCGAGAAGGTGGCCCCGGGCGCCCTACCATCAGCAGCCGATGGCTCTCCTGACCGCCTCCGACCTGCACAAGGACATCGCCGGCGAGACCCTGCTGCGAGGTGTCTCGTTCAAGCTCGAGCGCCGCGAACGGATCACGATCGCGGGTCGCAACGGCGCGGGCAAGACCACCCTGCTGCGGATGCTCGCCGGCGAGACCTCGATCGACCGCGGCGAGCTGTCGATCGCGAAGGGCGTCCGGATCGCGCTGCACGACCAGCGCCCGCCGCGGGAGCGCAGCATGGCGCTGAGCGACTACCTGCTGTCGGGCTGCGCGGAGGAGCTGCAGATCGAGGCCGAGCTGGCCGAGCTGGAGAGCCGCATGGCGGCCGGGCAGGACGACGAGGCGACCCTGGCGCGCTATTCGGACGCCCAGGCTCGGTTCGAGGCGCGCGGCGGCTACCTGTGGCGCGCCCGGGCAGCCGCGATGGCCCACGGCCTGGGCTTTCGCGACGCCGACCTGGAGCGCTCGCTGGACACCTTCTCAGGCGGGCAGCTGACCCGCGCCTCGCTGGCTCGCGCGCTTGCGACGGGCGCCGACGTGCTCCTGCTGGACGAGCCCACCAACCATCTCGACCTCGAGTCGCTCGAATGGCTCGAGCAGACCCTGACCGAGCTCGACGCGGCCGTCGTGCTGGTCGCGCACGACCGCTGGTTCCTGGAGGCCGTCGGGACCGCTGTGCTGGAGCTGTACGGCAGCGCGCCGACGCGGGCCCGCTTCTTCCCCGGGAGCTGGCACCAGTGGCGGCGTGAGCAGGCCGCCCGCGAGATCGCGCTGGGCCGCGCGATCGAGCGTCAGCAGGCCGAGATCGAGCGGATGGAGCGTTTCATCGAGCGGTTCCGCTACAAGGCGACCAAGGCCCGCCAGGCCCAGTCACGGGTCAAGCAGCTGGCGAAGATCGAGCGGATCGAGCGTGACCCCAAGGAGGCGCGCAGCCTCGAATTCGCCTTCTCCAGACCGCAGCGCTCGGGCCGCGTGATCTTCGAGCTCGACGACGGCCGCGTCGAGATCGGCGGCGGACCGGACTCCGAGCCTCTCGTGCTGCTGGACCGTGCCGAGCTGTGGCTCGAGCGGGGTGAGCACGTGTCGCTGGTCGGGCCCAACGGCACGGGCAAGACGACGCTGATCGAGACTCTGGCCGGGCGTCGCGAGCTGGCCGCCGGGAAACTCAGCACCGGACACAACGTGAAGCTCGGCTTCCTCTCCCAGCACGCCGAGGAGCTGGGCGCGGGAGGCTCGCCCGAGCAGACCGTGCTCGAGGCAGCCCAGCGCGCGACCGGGCTGACCCCGAACAAGGCGCGCGCGCTGCTCGGTCGCTTCCTGTTCTCCGGCGAGGAGGTCGACAAGCCACTGATCGGATTGTCCGGAGGCGAGCGACGCCGCCTCTCCCTGGCCGTGCTGGTCGGGGCCGACCGCGAACCCCCGAACGTGCTGATCCTGGACGAGCCGACCAACCATCTCGACATCGAGAGCCGCGAGGCGCTCGAGGATGCCCTGCGCGCCTTTCCCGGGGCGATCCTGCTCGTCTCCCACGACCGCGCGCTGCTCGACGCGGTCGGCAGCCGCACGGTCGCCGTCGAGGACGGGACCTTGCGCAGCTACCAGGGGGGCTGGGCCGAGTACGTGCGGCTACGGGAGGAGCGCGGCCCGGCGCACGCCGGCGCTCGGGGGATCGCACCCGCACCCGTGGCGGCGGCTCGCCGCTCCAACGGCGCCGGCGGCACACCGTCTGACGGCAGCGGCAGCGGCGGGGGCGGAGACAGCGGGGAGGGGCGAGCAGGCGCCGCCGGGAAAGGCCGGGCCAAGCCCAAGGGTCCCTCGAAGAACCGCCTCAGCGCCCAGCAGCGGGCCGAGCAGGCTGTCGAGGAGGCCGAGGCGGCGCTGGCCGGACTCGAACAGGAGCTGGCCGACCCGGCGGCCTGGGCGAGCCGTTACGAGGCGGCCAAGTCGGAGGCCCGTCACACCGCTGCGCGGCGAGCCGTCGAGGCGGCCTACGAGCAGCTGGAGCAGCTGATCGACTGAGCTTCCTGCCCTAGACTCAGGGCATGGAATGGCGTACGGCACGGAACGTCGCGATCGTGGTCGCGATCGGGGCGGCCGTCTACTTCGTCCCCGGCGGGGGCCGGGTCGCGTCGGCCTTCGAAGCGGCGCTGTGGGCGGTCTTCGGGCTCGCCATCGCCTTCCTGGGCCTGCGGCTGTATCGCGAAAACCAGTTCCGGCTGACTGCGCTGGGAGATCGCCACCGCGGGCTGCTCTACGGCGGGATCGCGCTCGCCCTGTTCTGCTACATGGCGCGGTCCAGGATGTGGCAGACCGGCCTGGGCGAGCTCGCCTGGTTCGTGCTGGTCGGACTGGTCCTGTACGCGCTGCTGGAGGTCTACCGCCACTCCCGCAGCTACTCCTGAGGAGATCGGTCGGGCTCCTATCCTCGGGGCGTGGCAGCAACAGGCACGGATCCTCAGCAGGACGACACCGCGGCGCCCTCCGCCGGGCTCGCCGAGCAGCGCCGTGGGCTGCCCGACCAGCCCGGGGTCTACCTGTTCAGGGACGCGGCCGGGCGGGTCATCTACGTGGGCAAGGCGAAGTCCGTGCGCAAACGCGTCGCCTCGCATTTCTCCAAGGCGCTGGTGCGCAGCAGCCCGGGCCATGCCGAGATGATCGCGGCGGTCGAGCACGTCGAGTGCGTCGTCGTCGCGACCGAGGCCGAGGCCCTGCTCGCCGAGCAGAGCTTCATCAAGCAGTACAGGCCGCGCTTCAACATCCGGCTGCGTGACGACAAGTCCTACCCCTTCATCGGGATCTCCCTCGACGAGGCCTATCCGCGGGTCTACTTCACCCGTGAGCGCCACCGTCCCGGGCGCGTCTACTTCGGCCCCTACTCGAACGCGAAGCGGGTGCGCTCGACGCTCGAGGTGCTGGCCAAGGTCTTCATGTTCCGCTCCTGCACCGGGCCCGAGCCGGGCCGGCGCAGTGGCAGCCCCTGCCTCGACTACTACATCAAGCGATGTGGCGCGCCCTGCGTCGGCTATGTCAGTCGCGAGGAGTACCGGGCCGCGATCGACGGTGTGAGCGACTTCCTCTCCGGCCGCTTCTCCGCGATCGAGCGCGACCTCGAAGCGCGCATGCGCGCCGCCGCGGCCGGTGAGGAGTTCGAGCAGGCCACGATCGAGCGCAACCGGCTGCAGGCGGTCCGCTCGCTGCTGGAGCGCCGCCGCGTCACGGGCGAGTCGATGGGGACCTTCGACGCGGTCGCGGTCGCGCTGGACGGCCGCGAGGCCAACGGTCAGGTCTTCCAGGTCCGCGACGGCGTGCTGTCGGACCGTCAGTCCTTCTACCTCTCGAACGAGACCGAGCGCGACCTGGGAGAGGTGGCGGAGGAGTTCATGCTGCAGTACTACGGGGGACAGATCTCGATCCCGGCGCTGCTGGTCGTCCAGCGCGAGGTCGGCGAGCGTCCCGCGCTGGCCGACGCGCTCGCCAGTCGCCGCGAGGGACCGGTCGAGCTACGGGCCGCCGAGCGCGGCGAGAAGCGCCGCATCCTCGAGCTGGCCGAGCGAAACGCCCGCCTCGCGCTCGACCAGGACAAGCTGCGCTCGGAGCGCCGGCGTCAGGGGCGGGTGGAGGCGCTCGAGGGGCTGCAGCTGGCCCTTGGGCTCGACGCGCCGCCCGTCAGGATCGAGTGCTTCGACATCTCTAACCTCGGCGGCACCCACACCGTCGCCTCGATGGTCGTCTTCGAGGGCGGGGCGCCGAAGAAGTCGGACTACCGCCGCTTCAAGATCCGCTCGACCGAGGGCGCTCCCGACGACTTCGCCTCGATGGCTGAGGTGCTGGAACGGCGTTACGCGCAATGGGAACGCCAGGCCGACATCTCTCCCCACGATCCCGCCTACGACCCCAGCTTCGCCGCGCTTCCAAACCTCGTCGTGATCGACGGCGGCAAGGGTCAGCTCGCCGCGGGCCTGGGACCGCTGCGCGGCTTTCGCGACCGCGGCGTCGCCGTGATATCGCTGGCCAAGCGGATCGAGGAGGTCTTCCAGCCGGGACGCTCGGCGCCGCTCGTGCTGGACCACTCCACCCCCGAGCTCCAGCTGCTGCAGCGGGTCCGCGACGAGGCGCACCGCTTCGCCATCACCCACCATCGCGGCAGGCGCGACCGGGCGATGACCAGCTCGCTGCTCGACGAGCTTCCCGGAGTCGGACCGGCGCGCAAGCGGGCCCTGCTGGCCCATTTCGGATCTCCCGAGGCGGTCGTGGCCGCCTCGCGGGAGGAACTGCAATCGGTGCCCGGCCTGCCGGCCAAGGTGGCGCGGGACCTCCACGGGCACCTGCATCGCGCGGGCTGAGGGAGAGCAACATCTTCACCCCTTGTCCGCCCGGAGCGGCAGAATTGATCCCCGATGGCCGTCATCAGGCCCCTGCGACCGCTTCGAGCCGCCGGCGGCAGATCGGATAAGCCTGCCCTGGACTCTCGCCTGGAGGACCTCGTCGTGATCACCGGCTTCTCCGGCGCGGGCAAGTCGACGGCGATGAACGTCTTCGAGGACGCGGGCTACTTCTGCGTGGACAACCTGCCGCCCGAGATGATCCGCTCGCTGGTCGAGCTGGTCGTGCACAAGGGCACCAAGGTGGAGCGCGCCGCGGTCGTCTCCGACGTCAGGGGAGGCGTCTACTTCGAGGGTCTGCGCGCGGTCGTCGACGACCTGGACGGGCTCGGCCTGAATCACAACGTGCTGTTCCTGGAGGCCTCCGA
Organism: Solirubrobacteraceae bacterium; assembly: GCA_052145475.1. Lineage (GTDB taxonomy): Bacteria > Actinomycetota > Thermoleophilia > Solirubrobacterales > Solirubrobacteraceae > Palsa-744. The sequence goes on along the minus strand of JBKQOO010000195.1, from coordinate 14,833 downwards.
GCAGACGCTGGTGACGCGCTACAAGGAGACCCGCCGCCGCCACCCGCTGGCGCCCGAGGGAAGCGTCGCGGCGGGCGTCGCCGCCGAGCGCGAGCTGCTGGAGCCGCTGCGCGAGCGGGCCGACCTGGTGATCGACACCACCGGCATGTCGGCGTCGATGCTGCGGGAAAAGATCGCCGAGGAGTTCCTGCCGCGCGAGACCGCGGGCAGGCTGGCGGTGACGTTCATGAGCTTCGGCTTCAAGCACGGGCCGCCCCGCGACGAGGATCTCGTGTTCGACGTCCGCTTCCTGCCCAACCCCCACTACGAGGCCGACCTGCGCGAGCTGACAGGGCTGGACGGCGCGGTCGTCGAGTACATCGCTCGCGACGGTCGCCTGCAGGAGCTCTACGAGCGGCTCGACCCCTTGCTCGACTTCCTGCTGCCCCAGTATGTCGCCGAGGGCAAGGCGCACCTGATGGTCGCGATCGGCTGCACCGGCGGGCGCCACCGCTCGGTCGCGATCGCAGAGCGCCTGTCCGAGCGCTACCGCCACCATCCCGACCTCGATGTCACCGTCGACCACCGCGACATCGACAGGGCGCCGCGCGGGTCCTGAGCGGGCGAGCACTGGGCTCCGCCCGGCGACGATGCCATAAGCCCATGCAGGCTGGCCATCGACGATTCGTATGGCGGATCTCCTGTTTCGCTGGTTGGAAGGATTGACCTGGGTAGCCGCTCCTGATAGGAGTTCTCGTCGCGGGGCTCCCGCAGCGTGACCGGTGGGTCGGCGGGGGCCTGTTTCCAACAGATATGCGCCGCGGCGCACCAGGGGGGGTTGGCCAGTGCTAGGGACGGCCGGGAGCACGCATGGGCGAGGGCTCTGCTCGGCGAGCGGACGCCGGGGTCGCTCGCGGAAGGCGCGCTCGCTGCCCATCGCGCTCGCCGCCGTGTGCGCGCTGCTGACGGCCCTGCTGATGGTCGGCGCGCCCAGCGCCCTCGCCGCGACGTGCGGTGACACATGGATGGCCAAATCGGGCAACTGGAACACCGGCTCGGACTGGAGCACCGGCAAAGCCCCCACCTCCTCCGAAGTCGCCTGCATCACCGAAAAAGGCACTTACACCGTGACGCTCGAACCGAGCAGCTCGGCGTACGTGTACGTCGGGGGGCTGCAGGTTGGCGGGCCCAGCGGCACGCAGACGCTGAAGGTGGTCGCGACGGGCGCGACGAGCGGCGCCTACCTGTCCTCCTACGGGGAAGTGTCGGTCGAACCGCACGGTGTCGTCGAGCTGACCAGCAGCGGCGGCGAATACGAATCCCGGCTCGGCGCCGAATCGGGGCAGACCGTGACGAACGCCGGGACCATCAGCGCCGAAAAAGGGGCCGGCGGCGCCCGCGGGCTCGGCGGGACCGTGTCCAACACCGGCACGGTGGCGATTGCCGACGCGGTCGCGCTCGGCATCTACTCCGGCCATCCGTTCACGGATGCGAAAGGCGGCGTGGTAGCCGGCGCGGGCTCCGGGCACCTGCTGGTCGCCGGCGGGCAGACCTACGTGCAGGGCGCGGGCAAGACGGAAGGGATCGAACCGGTCGTGGCCGAAAATGGTGGCTATCTCGAATACACCGGCGGCGGGGAAAGCCATGTGTTCGTGCGCGACGCGAACGACGCGTACCTGAAGGGCGCGATCGCGAAAAACCAGACGCTGACGGTCGAAGGGAACTGTGCGAGCCCGTACAGGTACGCGCGGCTTTACGTCCTGGAAGACGCGTCGAACGCGGGCAGGATCGCCTTGACGACATCCGGCTGCGGAGAAGAAGCGATGCTGGAAGTGCCGTCGGGCAAGACGCTCACCACCACGGGCACGATAGAACTGGCCGCGGGCACGGGGGGAGTCGGGGCGGTGCGCGGGTCGGGGACGCTCGTGAACAAGGGCACGGTCTCAGCGCTCGCCGGCGCCTCCTCGGCGGTGAGCTCGAGCGCGCTTGTCAACGAAGGCCTGGTGGCGCTGGCCGACAAATCGGTCACCGCGGTCACGGGGACGTTCAAGAACGGCTCCGGCGGCACCGTGGCCGGCTCGGGCTCGGGGCACCTGCAGGTCTGGGACGGCGGCACCTACGTGCAGGCCGCGGGCAAGACGGAAGGCGCGGAACCGGTCGTGGCTGAAAATGGTGGCTATCTCGAATACGCCGGTGGCGGGGAAAGTCATGTGTTCGTGCGCGACGCGAGCGACGCGTAACTGAAGGGCGCGCTCGCCGAACACCAGACGCTCACGGTGGAAGGGACCTGCGCGAGCCCGTATAGATATGCGCGCCTGTACCTGCTGGAAGACGTGTCGAGCGCGGGCAAGATCGAGCTTACGACGAGCGGCTGCGGGGAAGAAGGACTGCTGGAAGTCCCGTCGGGCAGGACGCTGACGAGCACGGGCACGATAGAACTGGCCGCGGGCACGGGCGGAGTCGGGGCGGTGCGCGGGTCTGGAACGGTCGTGAACAAGGGCACGGTCTCGGCGCTCGCCGGCGCCTCCTCGGCGGTGAGCTCGAGCACGCTTGTCAACGAAGGCCTGGTGGCGTTGGCCGACAAATCGGTCACCGCAGTGACGGGGACGTTCAAGAACGCGGCGGGTGGCAGCGTGTCCGGATCGGGCTCGGGGCACCTGCAGGTCTGGGACGGCGGCACCTACGTGCAGGCCGCGGGCAAGACGGAAGGCGCGGAACCGGTCGTGGCCGAACAGGCTGGCTATCTCGAATACACCGGCGGCGGGGAAAGTCATGTGTTCGTGCGCGACGCGTCGGATGCCTACCTCAAGGGTGCGCTCGCCGAACACCAGACCCTGACGGTCGAGGGTACCTGCGCGAGCCCGTACAAATACGCGCGGCTGTACCTGCCGGAAGACGTCTCCAGCGCGGGCAAGATCGAACTGACGACCAGCGGGTGCGGCGAAGTTGCGCAACTCGAAATCCCCTCGAGCAGGACGCTGACCAACACCGGCACGATCAAGTTCGCGCCCGGTGCGGGAGGCGAAGCGGAGCTGATCGGGAGCGGGACGCTCCTCAACAGCGGGGCAGTGACGGTGGCAGCGGGGGGGACGGCAGGAGCGTATTCGCCGATCACCAACGAGGGCGCCTTCTCGATCGCCGACGAAGCGCAGCTCTCGATCGGCGGCACCTTCACGAACGACACCGGCGGGTCGGTCGCCGGCGCCGAATCGGGGGATCTGCTCGTGACCGGGACGTTCGTGGAGGGTGCGGGTACGACGACTGGGTCGAGGCCGGTGGTGATGGAAGGCGGGACGTTGGAATACGCGGGTTCGGGTGCGAGCCGGATCTACGCGCGGGGTTACTACACGGAGCTGTACGGGAACATCAGCAAGGAACAGGAACTGGTGGTGGACGGGAGCTGCGAAGGCTCCTACCACGAGGGCTACGTCCGCCTCAACGGCGAACAGGTGAACGAAGGCACGATCGTGCTGAGCAGTGATTGCGAAGCGCCGGCACGGCTGTATCGGAACGCGGCGGGGACGTTGACGAACAAGGGCACGATCAAGGCGCTGGCCGGCGCCGGCGGGGAACGCTGGCTGTACACGAACGTGGATAACGAGGGTGTTGTCGAAGTCGCGGGTGGGGTGGAACTGTACTTGTACGGTTACACGTTCACGAACGATTCGGGCGGGTCTGTGGTGGGTGTCGGCTCGGGTCATGTGCTGGGAGCCTCGAAATTCGTGGAGGGTGCGGGTACGACTACCGGGTCGAGGCCGGTGGTGATGGAAGGCGGGACGTTGGAATACGCGGGTTCGGGTGCGAGCCGGATCTACGCGCGGGGTTACTACACGGAGCTGTCCGGGAACATCAGCAAGGAACAGGAACTGGTGGTGGACGGGAGCTGCGAATCGTCCTATCACGAAGGTCGCCTGTATCTGAACGGGGAACAGGTCAATGAAGGCACGATCGTGTTGAGCAGTGATTGCGAAGCGCCGTCGCGTCTGTATCGGAACGCGGCGGGGGCGTTGACGAACAAGGGCACGATCAAGGTGCTGGCCGGCGCCGGCGGGGAACGCGAAACGAACTCCGCGATCATCAACGAAGGCACCCTCGCCATCGACGCCGGAGTGCAGCTCGACTCCTCCGGCGCCTTCACCCAGGGCCGTTACGGCACGCTGCAGCCCGCGATCGCCTCCGCCTCGAGCTTCGGCGCGCTCTCGGTCAGCGGCACGGCCACGATCGCGGGCACGATCGAACCCTCGCCGCAGGGCGGCTTCAAAGCCGCAGGCGGCGACAAATTCGCGGTGCTCGCCGCCACACCGCGCTCCGGCACCTTCGAATTCGAGAAAGACGGCTCGATCGGCGGGGGCCTCTACTACAAGCCGGTCTACACGACGACCGGAGCGACGCTCGAAGCCAGCGAATCGGCGCCCGAAGGGCTTCCGCAGAGCACGACGCCGCCGCACATCTTCGGGAGCGCACGCCAGGGCCACACGCTCCTGCTGACCCACGGCACCTGGACGCACAGCCCCTTCGAATACGCCGATCAGTGGCTGCTCTGCAACCCGTCCGGAGCGAACTGCAAAGCGATCCCCGGGGCGCACTACGGCAGCTTCGTGCTCACCCATGCAGACGTCGGCCAGACGATACGCGTGCAGGAGACTGCGACGAACAGCGCCGGGGAAGGACCGGCGGCCGAGTCGGCGGCGACCGAAAAGGTCTCCGAACTCGAACTGCACGCCGACGCCGGCGACAGCATCACCACTTACGTCGGCCACGAAGCGGTCCTCGACGCCTCCGCCAGCACCCCGACAGGCGAAATCGAAAGCTACCGCTGGGACTTCGGGGACGGTCACGGCACGACCACGACCAACCCGATCGTCCACCACACCTACACCGAACCGACGAACAGCAGTCCGCTGCATGCGACGGTCACGGTCAAGGAGGGCTCCGAAGAAGTCACCTCGGCCCCGATCGAGATCACCGTGCTGCCGGCTCCCGAACCGTCGAAGGCGCTGACGGTGACCGTCGAAGACGAACACGGGAACGCGCTCGACGGCGCTGAAGTCGTCTACATCGCGGGCGACGGCACGAAGACACAGGCGCGTACCGAAGGCGGCCACGCGCTGCTGGCCGGACTGCCCGACGGCAGCGACACGCTCTACGCCTACGCAGCCGGCTACCGGCCGGTGGCCTTCCACGCCACGGTCGAAGAAGGCCACGGCACGGCCAGCGTGCGGCTGAGCAGCGGCGCGATCACCGAAGCGAAGCTCAAATCCAAAGAACTGACGCTCGAACAGATCGAAGCGGCGGGCATCGACACCAGCGACCCGGCCAACCGGCTGGTCTATGACTTCGAACTGCGCCTGAACTTCACCAACGGCTACGACGTCCAGCCGCTCGAACTCAAGGGAGCCGTCAACGGTGGAGGGCAGTTCGTCGTCGGTGGCGTGGACGGGGTCGGCGGCGGGGGCGGGGGGGCCGAAGCCGGGGAAGGCGGCGCCGGCTGGTCCTGCAGCGTCAGTCAATGCGAATACGACCCGCCCGAAACGGGCGCGCCGACCGACTGGCACGTTGTCGCCAAACCGCTCGTCGTCGAAGGTCACCCGCTGATCCAGTGGCTGATCATCAAGGGCAAAGCCTCGATGCTCAAGCAGTTCTTCGAAGTGAGCATGGTGATCCAGAACCTCTCCACCGAACCGGTGTTCAGTCTCAGCGCCGGCCAGGCGACGCTCAACCTGCCGACGGGCCTCAGCCTCGCGCCCACGCCCGTCGAACAGAAGGCGAGCCTGCATGTCGGCTCGATTCCGGCCGAAGGCACCGGCGAAGCCAGCTGGATCGTGCGCGGCGACGAAGAAGGGGAATACCAGCTCTCCGCCGACTACGAAGCCGCCCTGGAGCCCTTCGACGCGCAGATCGACGCCCAGGCGGCACTCGCCACGCCGCTGCACGTGTGGGGCAAGCAGGCGCTCGAAATCCTTGTCGACGGCGAAAAAGAAAAGCTCTACAAGGGCAAGCCCTGGGCGTTCGAGCTCGGCGTCAGGGACAAGGCAGACATCCCCCTCTACAACGTCGAACTGCAGCTCGAAGAAGAACCCCATGCGAACTTCGACTGGCAGCCGAAGCAGCAGTTCGGCGAAATGCTCGGCGAACTCAAACCGGGCCAGAGCGCGTTCGTCGAGCGGCCCTTCATCGTGCTGCCCGACGAAGACAGCGAAGCGGAATTCAACGCGCCGCTCTCCAGCGCGACGTTCGCCGGCGAGAAGATCGAAGCGGGCAAAGGCATCACATCTGTGCCGCCGTTCCTGAACCCGAAGACGCTCAGCGCTCCCGAAGACACGCCCGGCTACGTGCACCTGCACTGGGAAGCCGTGCCGAAAGCCGAAGGCTATGAGGTCTACTCGACCCCGAGCCTGACGACCTCGTTTGCGAACGAAGCCGACCCAGTGGCCGCGACGCCTGGCGGCACGACCGTGACGAGGCTCGGTCCCGGCGCGACCGACGCGTACGCGGATCCGGCGGGCAGCGAAGCGCGCTGGTATGCGGTCAGCGCGATCGTCGAAGGGGCGCCGGTGCTCGAGCTCAACGCCGTGCACGCGGCCAAGACGCCGGGCGTGTCCCCGCCCGAACTGGGCCGCTGCGTCAAGCTTGCCAAGGGGACGGGCAGGTACTCGAGCTCCAAGTGCACCACCGAAGGCGGCTCGCTCGACTACGAATGGACGCCCGGCGCGGCGAAAGCGGCCTTCGCGACGAAACTCGCCTCGGGCTCGGTGACGCTGGAAACGACCGCGGGCGTCAAGCTGACCTGCACGGGCGAGACCGGGGCTGGAGAATACGCGGGCGCCAAATACGTGCACGGCGTGACGCTGACGCTGAGCGGCTGCAGCGAGGGGGCGCAGCAGTGCAGCAGCTCAGGGGCCGGGGCCGGGGAAATCCGATCCGCGGCCCTGGAAGGCGTGCTGGGCGTCGAAAAGCTTGGCGCCACGCAGGAAAAGGACAAGACCGCGCTGAGCCTCTACCCGCCCGCCCACACCGGCCCGATCGCGCAGTTCTCGTGCGGCGCGAGCAGCGTCTCGCTGACCGGTGCCGTCCTCGTCCCGTTCAAGGCCGACAGCGCAACGTCCGTGCAGACGCTCAAGCTCAAGGCGGCCAAGGGCAAGCAGAAACCCGAACGGTTCGTCGGCGGCGCGACCGAAGTGCTCGAGGAGTCCGTCGAAGGCGGCGAGCCAAAGCAGGCCGGCCTGAACGCGACGCTGACGCTGACAGGTGAAGAACCGATCGAGGTCAACACGGTCCTGTAGACGGCAGGCGCTGGGGCGGCGTTCAAGCGGGCTCAGAGCCCCGATCCCCGGCCGCCGCGGGGGCGCCGCGGGGGCTGTGACAGGCCCGCCCCCGGACCTCGCTGATACCCTCACGCCGGCACGCCGGGCGAGGGAGCGGCACTCCCTGGGCCCGGCATCGTTCATTTTCGCTTCAGGAGGCATCGCATGGCAGTACGGGTGGGAATCAACGGGTTCGGCCGGATCGGCCGGAACGTGTTCCGCGCTGCGATGGCCCGCGACGACGGCACTGCCGAGGAGATCGAGTGGGTCGCGGTCAACGACCTGACCGACTCGGCGACGCTGGCCCATCTGCTCAAGTACGACTCGATCCTGGGGCCCTACCCCGGCTCTGTCCAAACCAGGGGAGAGGACGCGATCGAGGTCGACGGAGCCGAGCTGAGGGTGCTGGCCGAGCGCGACCCGGGCGCGCTGCCCTGGGGCGAGCTGGGGGTCGACGTGGTGATCGAGTCGACCGGCCTCTTCACGGACCGGGAGAGCGCGGCAAAGCACCTGGCGGGCGGGGCCAAGAAGGTCGTGATCTCGGCTCCTGCCAGCGATCCGGATGCGACGGTCGTGCTGGGCGTGAACTTCGAGCAGGCCTACGACCCCGAGCTCCACGACGTGATCTCCAACGCCTCCTGTACGACGAACTGCCTGGCACCGGTGGCGAAGGTGCTCAACGACACGGTCGGCATTCGCCACGGCCTGATGACGACGATCCACGCCTACACGGCCGACCAGCGGCTGCAGGACATGCCGCACAAAGACCTGCGTCGGGCGCGGGCCGCTGCGATCAACCTGATTCCCGCCTCGACCGGCGCGGCGAAGGCGATCGGCCTCGTGATCCCGGAGCTTCAGGGCAAGCTCAACGGCTTCGCGATCCGTGCGCCCGTGCCGACCGGCTCGGTCGTCGACCTGACGGTCGAGTGCGCCCGCGACACCAGCGTCGAGGAGCTCAACGACGCGCTCCGGGCGGCCGCGGCGAGCGGGCCGCTGGAGGGCATCCTCAGCTACACGGAGGATCCGATCGTCTCGACCGACATCGTGCAGTCGCCCTTCTCTGCGATCGTCGACTCGAAACTGACCGCCGTCATGGAGGGGACCATGGCGAAGGTGATCGCCTGGTACGACAACGAGTGGGGCTATTCGAACCGCGTCGTGGACCTGGTGACGAAGGTCCTGTGAGGAGCGAGCGACAGGGGCCGTCCGCTCAGGGCTCCGCGCAGCAGCCGGCAGGCGAGGGCTATCGTGAAGGAGCACGAACCGATGGGAGCGAGTGTCGATGAGGAGCATTGACGACCTCGACGTGCACGGCAGGCGCGTGCTGGTCAGGGTTGACTTCAACGTGCCGTTGGCCGAGGGGGAGCAGGGCGAGATGGTCGTCGCGGACGACACCCGGATTCATGCCGTGCTGCCGACGATCGAAGAGCTGCGCCGGAGGGGAGGCAGGCTCGTGCTGGTCTCGCACCTGGGACGGCCCAAGGGGACGCCCGACCCGAAGCTGTCGCTGGCACCGGTGGCGCGGCGCCTGGCCGAGCTGACCGGCGCGCCCGTGCGGCTCGCGCCCGGCGTCGCCGGGCCCGAGGTGGCGGCCCTGACACGGAAGTTGGGCGACGGCGAGATGCTGCTGCTGGAGAACGTCCGCTTCGAGCCGGGCGAGGAAGCCAACGACCCCGCCTTCGCGCGCTCGCTGGCCGAGCTGGCCGACGTCTATGTCAACGACGCCTTCGGCACGGCCCATCGCGCCCAGGCCTCGACCGAGGGCGTCGCGCATCTGCTCCCCAGCGCGGCCGGCCGGCTGTTGGAACGCGAGGTGGCGACGCTCGAGAGGATCCTGGAGTGCCCCGACCACCCGCTGGTGGCGATCGTGGGCGGCGCGAAGGTTGCCGACAAGATCGCGGTGATCGACCGTTTCCTCGAGCTGGCCGACACGGTGATCATCGGCGGCGCGATGTGCTTCCCCTTCCTCTGCGCCCAGGGGCACAAGGTGGGCTCGTCGCTGTGCGAGGAGCAGGACGTCGAGCACGCCAGCAGGGCGCTGGCCTCGTCCGCCCGCCCGGGGAACGCGGCGCTTCTGCTGCCGGTCGACCTCGTGATCGGCGACAAGCTCGCCGCTGACGCCGAGCACCGCGTACTGGACGGTGTCGAGGTCCCCAACGGCTGGATGGGGCTGGACATCGGCCCGCGTACCGCCGCCCTGTACGCCGAGCGGATCGCGGGCGCCGGCACCGTCTTCTGGAACGGCCCGATGGGCGCCTTCGAGCTCGAGCCGTTCGCGGCCGGGACACGGGCGATCGCGCAGGCGGTCGCGGAGGCCGACGGCCTGACGGTCGTCGGCGGAGGGGACTCGGCGGCCGCGCTGGCACAGTTCGGGCTGGAGGACCGGGTCGATCACCTCTCGACCGGAGGCGGCGCCACGCTGGAGATGGTCGAGGGCGCGACGCTTCCCGGCGTGGCGGCGCTGCAGGGCGCGAAGGTGGCGCCCTGATGGCCCAGTCCCGCACGCCGCTGATCGCAGGCAACTGGAAGATGCACAAGACCGAGCAGCAGGCCGAGGAGTACATCCAGGGCCTGCTGCCCCGCGTCTCCGCGATCGACGGGGTCGACGTGGCGATCTGCGTGCCCTTCACCGACCTGCGAGCGATGGTCGACAGTGCCCGCGGCTCACGGGTCGAGGTCTTCGCGCAGAACATGCACCAGGAGGCCGAAGGCCCCTTCACGGGCGAGATCTCGGCGCCGATGCTGACTGAGCTGGACGTGCGGGGCGTGATCCTCGGGCACTCGGAGCGGCGGGCGCTGTTCGGCGAGACGGACAAGGCGCTGGCGCTCAAGGTGCCGGCTGCGCTGGAGGCCGGGCTGATGCCGATCCTGTGCGTCGGCGAGACCGAGGAGGAGCGCGACGGGGAAGAGACCGAACGCAAGCTGCGTCACCAGATCAACGAGGACCTGGCCGGAGTCTCCGTAGAGCGGTTGGCCGAGGTGGTGATCGCCTACGAGCCGATCTGGGCGATCGGCACCGGGCGCGTCGCCACGGCCGAGCAGGCGCAGGAGGCGATCGCCTTCATCCGGGCCCTGGTGGCAGGACGCGGGGCCGAGACGGCCGAGCAGGTGCGGATCCTCTATGGCGGCTCGGTCAAGCCGGACAACGCCGGCGAGCTGCTCGGGTTGCCCGACGTCGACGGGGCGCTGGTCGGCGGCGCGTCGCTGGAGGCGGCCTCGTTCGCCCAGATCGTGGCCGCAGCGGCGCGATGATCCTCCCGGCGGGCCCCGGGGCGCTTCCTGTCGCCCGCGCCTGCCTGATCGTGCTGGACGGCTGGGGGCTTGCCCCGCCCGGCCCGGGCAACGCGATCTCGCTGGCTGCCACGCCGGTCTTCGACGAGCTTTGGTCGAGCTACCCCCACTCGACGCTGACAACCTGGGGGCGTGCGGTGGGTCTGCCCGATGGGCAGATGGGCAACAGCGAGGTGGGCCACCTGAACCTGGGCGCCGGCGCGGTCGTGCGCCAGGATCTGATGCGGATCGACGATGCCGTGGCCGATGGGAGCCTGTCGGGGAACGAGGTGCTGAGGGCGGCTTTCGCGCCCGCCGGCGGCAGCGGCAGGGTCCACCTGCTGGGGCTGGTCTCCGACGGCGGCGTGCATTCCTCGCTGGAGCATCTGCGCGCGCTGATCGCCCTGGGGGGCGAGCTGGAGGCGCCGGACGTGGTCGTGCACGCCTTCACCGACGGTCGCGACACGCTGCCGCATTCCGGCGCGGGCTTCCTGGCCGAGCTCGACGCGATCCCCGGCGCTCGGGTCGGGTCGGTCGTGGGGCGCTACTGGGCGATGGACCGGGACCGGCGCTGGGAGCGCACGGGCCGGGCCTACGAGATGCTCGTGGCCGGACAGGCCCCGTACCACGCCGACAGCGCCGAGCAGGCTGTGAGGGACGCCTACGAGCGAGGCGAGACGGACGAGTTCATCGAGCCGACCTTGGTCGGCCGGGAGGCGCGGATCGGCCCGGACGACAGCGTGATCTGCTTCAACTTCAGGCCGGACCGGATGCGCCAGCTGGTGCGGGCGCTGGCCGAGCCCGGGTTCGGGACCGGGTCTGAGGAGCTCCCGGGCTGGCCGGGCCGCGGCGACGCCGAGCCGATCGCGCGCCTGGCCACGCTGACCCGCTACGAGGAGGGCTGGCCATATCCGGTCGCGTTCGCCCCCGAACACCCTGCCAGCACGCTGTCGGAGGTGCTGGCCCGGCAGGGGGCGCGGCAACTGCACGTCGCCGAGACGGAGAAGTATCCCCATGTGACCTACTTCTTCAACGGCGGCGAGGAGGCGCCGCAGCGAGGGGAGCGGCGCGAGATGGTCCCCTCTCCGCGCGATGTCCCCACCTACGACCACCGCCCCGAGATGAGCGCAGGCGAGGCGGCAGACGCGTTCGTAGGGGCCTGGGAGGAGCAGCCCGAGGGTGGGTTGGGCTTCGGGATCATCAACTTCGCCAACGCGGACATGGTCGGCCACACCGGCGTGATCGGAGCGGCGGTGCGGGCAGTCGAGGCGGTCGACGCCTGCCTGGGCAGGGTCGTGGCCGCGGTCCACCGCAGCGGCGGCGCCTGCCTGGTGACGGCCGATCACGGCAATGCCGACCACATGCTCGAGCCGGACGGCAGCCCCAACACGGCCCACTCGATGAACCCCGTGCCGGTGATATTGACGAGTCCGGCCGTCTCGCTTCGCCAGGATGGAGGGATCCTGGCCGACGTCGCGCCGACCGTGTTGGAGGTGCTGGGCATCGCCAAGCCGGAGGCGATGACGGGGCGCTCCCTGATCGTGGAGCGCTAGATTTCCCGATGACAGGAGCGGCCTTCCGGCCGCAAGGAGGCGTTCGGATGGCAGCAGACGATCTCGAGTTCGAGCTGCCCGGGTCCGGTGGGCCGGCCCGCAGGCGCTCGCGCCGGCTGCTGGCCGCGTTCTTCATCGGCGCCGGCGTCAACCACTTCGTGAACGCCCGCTTCTACGAAGCGATCGTGCCGCCATCGTTGCAGGGCGAAGCCGAGCGGGTCGTCCAGATCAGCGGCGTGGCCGAGCTGGCAGGAGGCCTCGGAGTGCTGCTGCCCTTTACCAGGCGCTTCGCCGGCGTCGGGCTGGTCGCGCTGCTGGCGGCGATCTTCCCGGCCAACCTCTACATGGCGCGCGAGCCCGGGCGCTTCGCGAGCGTTCCACGCTGGGCGTTGTACGCGCGGCTGCCCCTGCAGCCGCTGATGATGCTGTGGGCCTGGAAGGCCACCAGGCGATGACAGCGATCGCCCGTTGGCGCGGGGCGACGCTGCTATGTTCGCCTTAGTAGGACTTGGACCTGAACGTCATGCAGACCGCGACCGCAGTAGAGATCTCCCAGTCCGATCAGGAGGCTCTGACCTTGGGCGAGCTGCGGGCCTGGCGGGGCCTGCTCCGTGCCCACGCCTGCATGGCCAAGCGGCTGGACGCCGAGCTGGAGCGGGCACACCGCCTGCCGATGACCTCCTATGAGGTGCTGCACCACCTCGACGAGGCGACCGGCCAGCGCATGCGGATGTGTGACCTGGCCGAGCAGGCCCAGCTCTCCCGCAGCGGCCTGACGCGGCTCGTGGACCGGCTGGAGCGCGACGGTCTGCTGGAACGGTGCTCCTGCCAGCACGACGCCCGTGGCTCGTATGCCTGCCTGACCAAGGCGGGGCGTGAGCGCCTCCAGGCAGCGCGGGGCACCCACCTGGCCGTGATCAGGGCGAACTTCTTCTCACGCTTCTCCGAGGAGGAGCTCTCGGTCCTGGCCGACATGTGGGAGCGGATCGCTCCCTGCGGCTGCTGAGCAGACCGCACAACCGCTCCCCCGACCGCCGCAAGGCGGTTTTTTCGTGCCCGCGCCGGGGGCACGGGTCTAGCGGCGGGGCGGCCCCGGCTCGCCGATGTCGGACAGGCTCCGCGGCTTCGGCTCCTCTGCCTCGGTGCCCGACTCCGCTCGATCGGGGCGGGCGTTCGCGATCCGTCGCGCGCGGGCGCGACGGTGCATCACGAACCCGCTGACGATCGCAAGCAGCACGGCGGCGAGCCCGTAGAGACCGAAGGCTTCGATCACGTTGCTGGCGGAGCTGCCCAGGAAGTAGGCGATCAGGCCGATCGCCGTGGCCCAGATGATGCCGCCCAGGGCGTTCCAGAAGGCGAAGGAGCGCCAGTCCATCCTGGTCGCGCCGGCCAGCCAGGAGGCCCACAGGCGCAGGCCGAGGATGAAGCGGCCGAAGAAGACGGCCTTGGCCCCGTGGCGCTCGAAGAACGGCTCCCCGGTCGCGAGCACCTCGCGGCGCTGGCGCTGGAAGGCGCCGGGGCGTTCGAGCACCCAGCGTCCTCCCTTGCGGCCGATCAGGTAGCCGATGTTGTCGCCCACGATCGCCCCGGCCGCGGCCAGCGCGATCACGGGGACTATGTCCAGGCTGCCCCGACTGGCCAGCACGGCCGCCGTGATCAACGCGGTCTCGCCCGGCACCGGCAGCCCGCCCGACTCGCTCATCACGATCAGGAACAGCAGCGGATAGCCGGCCGTGCGGACCAGGTGTTCGACATCGATGATCACGGCGAGCATCTGCGGTGCCTAGCATGCCGCAGAGCACGGCACGGCCCCGCATCCGGCGCCGTGCCCCGTTCGCCGCCGTGTCGGCGCGGCGCTACTTGGTGTTTTCCGAGATCAGCTGCCTCAGCGCCGATGAGGCTTCGTGTATGTCGGAGTAGACGACGTTGCGCAGCACCACCTTGGTCGGCGCCGGTGCGCTCAGCACGACGACGGCGATGACGATCAGCGCGACCGCCAGCAGACCGAGGAGCAGCCCCACCAGCCTGCCTCGTCCGCGGTTGCCGGCCGGCCTGGCCCGAGGCGGGGCCTGCGTGACCGGCCGCGCCCGCGGGGGCCCCTGCCTGGGCCGCCGCGTCGCGACGGCGGCGGCCGGTGCCGCTGCGCGCCGTCCGCCCGCCATCACGGTCGTGGCCTGGGTGGACTGCGTCGTGCCGCCGCGACTCTGCTGACTCGGGGCGATGCCCCTTGCCCCGTCCTGCAGGGCGCGGCGCATCTCGTGCGCGGTCTTGTAGCGGTCGCGCGGGTCCAGGGCCAGTGCCACGGCGATCGCGTCGGCGAGCTCGGGGCTGACCGCGGCCACGAGCGTGTCCAGCGTCGCGGGCTCCTCCTGCTGCTGCTTGAGGGCCAGCTCGGTCAGCGAGGTGGCCTCGTAGGGCAGACGGCCCGAGATCAGCTGGTAGGTGACGACACCCAGGGCGTACAGGTCGGCGCTCGGCCCGGCCTCCTCGCCGCGGGCCTGCTCGGGCGCCAGGTAGGCGGCCGTGCCGAGCACCGAGCCGACCTGGGTGATCGACGACTGCTCGGTCGCCTTGGCGATGCCGAAGTCGGCGAGCTTGACCTCGCCTTCCCGGGATCGCAGCAGGTTTCCCGGCTTGACGTCGCGGTGCACCACGCCGTGTCGGTGCGCGTAGTCGAGGCCCTCGCAGGCCTGTTCGATGATCGACAGCGCGTCGTGGACCTCGACC
>JBKQOO010000194.1:0-27495 GCA_052145475.1 Solirubrobacteraceae bacterium | reverse complement strand
TACCCCGTCCAGGGCGTCCGCGTCCGGCTGTTCGACGGCGCCTTCCACTCGGACGACTCGTCCGAGATCGCCTTCAAGCTCGCCGGCGCGCAGGCCATGCGCCAGGCCCTCGCCGATGCCAACCCGGTCCTGCTCGAGCCGATCATGATGGTCACGCTGTCGGTCCCCGACGCCCACGTCGGGGACGTGATCGGCGACCTCAACAGCCGGCGCGGGCGTCCCCAGGGGATGGAGCCGTCCGGTGCGATGACCGAGATCAAGGCCGAGGTGCCGATGTCGGAGATGCTGGCCTACGCACCCGACCTCCGCTCGATCACGCAGGGTCAGGGCGATTACACGCTCGAGTTCCTGCGCTACGAAGAGGTCCCCGGCCACCTGTCGCAGCGTGTCGTGCAGGAGGCCGGACAGGAGCGCGAGGCCGCGCACGCCTGAGCGGGCCAGCGGTTGTGCCTTGGCGCCGCCGAGCCCGGCCAGGTACCCTCCCCGGGGTGACGACCCGTTCGATCGTGACCTCACAGCCCGACGTGGCGTGCGACGTGTGCGCACGGCGCCTGCTGCGGGGGGAGCAGCCCGAGCACTTCGTCGTCGCCGGGCGGCGACGGATCGTCTGCGAGCTCTGTGCCCCGCGCGCCGCCCAGGAGGGCTGGCTGCGCGAGAGCGACCCGGCGGCCCCGACGTTGCCGCCGATGCGTCCCCGCCGCGGCCGCAGCCTGTTCGACCGGATCCTCCAGGTCGCCCGCCCGGCCGCCGCCACGCCCGAAGCGACGTCTCCTACCGAGGCCTCGGAGCGCTCCTCCCCGTTTGACATGTACGAGGGGAACGGCGTCCCCGAGCCTCCTCCCGCCGACCCCGAGACAGTGGCGGAGGGGGGATTCGAGGAGCAGCCGCCGGCTCGTGCTGCCGGGGGTCGGGGGGCGACCTACGTCGAGCAGGCGATCGAGGTCTTCAACACCAGCGAGTATCCGCGGCGCGTGGCCGGCTTGACGCGGTCGCTGGGGGCTCCCGAGGTCACAGTCCGCTCCGCCGAGCACCTGGACAGCGTGGTCCGGATCGTCGTCGCCTGGGAGCTTTCCTGGTACCGCTACGAGGTCGACCTCAGCGAAGGGCAGGCGGGGGTCGAGCCGGCCGGCCAGGGCTCCGAGCTCGCCGAGCTCGATCGGGATGAGCGGGCGCCCAATGCCGCCGCGCTCGAGTCCGGAGCGCTCGCGCTGACGCAATAGGCGCTGCGCGTCTTGCTTCTGGGAGCGCGGGGAGTAAGATCGGCCGCGAGATGATCTATTGCGTCGTGCCCAGGCAGTTGGCGGACGAGCTCTACCCGAAGATGGTCGAGCACTACCGCGATGACGAGAACGTCACCGTGATCGTCGAGCGTCGCGAGTTCGATCGGCGGGCCAGGAGTGCCCGCTCCGGCAGCTCGGCCGACGGCTCGCAGCGCCGCGTGGTCCGCGACCGGCGTCGCGCCCGGGTTCCCGGCGATCACCTCCCGCTGGCCCAGGCCTCCTAGCGGCCCATACCTGTCCGGCAGCTGCTCAGGCCCGGCATGAAGGTGATCGTGCACGTCGACGGCGGGGCCCGGGGAAACCCCGGTCCCGCTGCCGCCGCCTGTGTGATCTCCTCACCGCAGGGGGAGACTCTGGGCGAGCACGCTGAACTGTTGGGGACGGCGACCAACAACGTGGCCGAGTACCGCGCTCTGCTGCTGGGCCTCGAGCGGGCCCGCGAGCTCGGGGCGAGCGACATCGAGGTGATCGGCGATTCCGAGCTGATCGCCAAGCAGGTGCTGGGCGAGTACAAGGTCAAGCACGCAGCGATGCGTCCCCTCTACCTGAAGGCGATGGAGCTGCTGCGTGGGTTCGACAGCTGGTCGATCCGGACCGTGCCCCGCGCCCAGAACGCCCGGGCCGACTCCTTGGTCAACGCCGCTCTCGACGGCCGCCGCGTATAGCGATGGCGCTACGCGGGTGTGCGGTGGAGTCGCGTTGTCGGCTGCGTATAGCCATGGCGATACGCGGCTGTGTGGCGGTGTTGTGTTGTCGGCTGCGTATAGCCATGGCGCACGCTCCGCCAGTCGATCCCGAAGTCGCCCGCGGTCCCGCGTGCCGCAAAGGGAGCGTCGGGTACGACGGTAGGGCAGCGCGAAGCGCTCGCCGACCGGCTACTCGACGCGGAGCGCTAATGCAGCGGCTGCGCCGATTTGGCGATCGCCAGCATCTGCGAGTTGGTCAGATTCTCGAGCAACGTGTTCGTCACCCAATACAGGACGTTGCCGGAGCGCCAGCCGATCACGTGGATGTGCGCGCCGTCGTCGACGAATCGGTAGCTGCGCCCATCGATCGTCTCGGTGCGAGCGTGGGCGAACAACGGCGGGTTCAGCCAGTCTGAGCCCTCGAAGTCGTAGTAGCCGCCGAGCGTGTTCTGCTGCCAGACCACGATGTAGGCCCAGTGCAGCTTGTTCTGCTGGCTGCGCAGCCCGTAGGGACGGACCGTTTCCTGCGTGGCCGGGGCAGTCTGGAGGGTCGGGTAGAGGACACGGAAGGGAAGCTTCAGCGCCGCCTGGACCGCTTCGCTCTCGCCGGTCGTCGGCACCAGCCCGAGTGCCGCCGCCGAGAGGGCCCGGCTCGGGGTGTGATGGTGCGAGGAATGGCCGGACGGGGAGGGGCTGGGAAGGTGGACCTGTTCGTCGCCGTGCAGGAAATCGTTCAGCGTGGCTTTCTCGAGTTCGGGCGACGACGTCACATAGGAGCCGTTCCCGAGCTGGAAGTCGACGTTGGTCGTCCGGAACTTGACCTGTCGCAGCGGCTTTGTCTGCGAGAAGGCGACCAGCTTGGCCAGTTCCTTGAGCGTCTCGACCGTCGGCCTGAAGTTCGACCTGATCGCGTGCCCGACCGCCGACGTGACCTGTTCGAGGCGTCCCAGCACGTCGCCCGGTGAGATCTGCTCGCGCAGGTCGCGGATGAAGTCCTGCTGGCGGGCGACCCGCACGAAGTCCGAGTCGAAGTGGCGGAAGCGGACGTAGGAGAGCGCGTTGTTGTAGCAGAGCTTCTGGTAGCCGGGCTGCAGGTTGATCGCCGAGAAGTCTTCGCCGACCGCGCCACCACCGAGGTAGCGGTGATCCACGTTGACGTAGGCGCAGCCCAGGGTGTCGACCACTTTGATGAAGCCGGCGAAGTTGACGTCGATGATCCCGTTGAGCTGGCCTTTCAGTTCCGGGAAGACTTCCCGCTCGATCGTTTCGGCGGCCAGCACGATGCCGCCGTCGGTGCCTTTGAGCTGGCTGCCGATCGTGTAGGCCGCGTTGATCTTTTCGTCGGGATAGAGCTGGCCATTGGGGGTGCGGATGTTGACCAGCAGGTCGCGTGGGATCGACAGCACCGAGGTCTGGCCCTGTTCGGGGTCGAAGCGCACCAGCAGGATCGTGTCGCTGTGGGGCGCGGCGTCGCGTTCTTCGGCGTTCTTGGAGCCCGAGCGGCGGTCCGAGCCCAGCACCAGGAAGTTCTCGGGTTTGCCGGCGTAGTTTTCTTCCTGGGTGACCAGCCCGGGCGGGGTGTAGATGTGCGCGCTGGGGGGCAGCAGCTTGTGGGCGACTTCTTCCAGCCAGTTGATCGCGACCGTGTGGGTGGCGGCGCCGCTCAGGGCGACGATCAGCACACCGGCGAGAACGAAGCGCACCCACATGCGCCGCCCCAGCGAGGGTGCGCGTTCATCGTTCATGGGGTGTCCGCATCGTGGCGCTCATCGAGGGAGAGGGCACGCTGCACCGCCCGACGACGGCACGTCCCGGACCAAGGGTAGCGGCCGGACCGGAGCGCAGCGCCGGGACGGCGGCTACGCTCGATCCCAGTGTTCAGCGCCAGAAACCGTGAGCTGCTGGGCCTGCTGCCGTCCGCGCTGCTGGTCACGGCCGGGTTCACGGCGATCTTCATCCAGTCGGAAAGCAGCAGCCCGCGCGCGTCGACCAACCTGACGCTCAACCACGCCTCCAGCGTGTCGCTGAGCTACGGCCTGCTGTTCCTGGCGCTGTGCCTGGCGGCGCATCTGGTGATCCGCTTCGCGCTTCCCTATGCGGATCCCTACCTGTTCCCGCTGGTCGCCGTGCTGGCCAGCGTGGGCATCGTGATGGTCTACAGGATCAACCCGGTGCTGGCACGCCAGCAGGCGCAGTGGTTCGTGATCGGCCTGATCCTGTTCTCGGCGACGATCCTCGCCCTGCGGCGCAACGGCGTGGCGGTCCTGGAGCGTTACCGCTACACGATCGCGGCCGTCGGGATCGGAGTGACGCTGCTGCCGCGCCTGCCCGGCATCGGCGAGCAGGTCAACGGCGCATACCTGGACATCCGGATCGGCAGCGTCTCCTTCCAGCCGGCCGAGTTCGCCAAGGTCGCGATCGTGATCTTCCTGGCCAGCTATCTGCGGGACAACCGCCAGGTGCTGGTCACCGCGGGGCGCCGCTTCCTCGGCCTGACGATCCCGCCGATGAAGCAGTTCGGGCCGATGCTGATCGTCTGGGGTGCGGCGATGGCGGTGCTGCTGATCACGCGTGAGCTCGGCACCTCGCTGATGTTCTATGGGGCCTTCCTCGCACTGCTCTACGTCGCCACGGGCCGGTTCTCCTTCCCCTTGATCGGCCTCGTCCTGTTCGCCCTGGGAGTGTGGTACGTGACCGGACACGTCAGCCACGTCGAGGCGCGTGTGCAGGCGTGGGAAAACCCGTTCGACCCGGTGCTCTACAAACGCGTCGTCGGCGGCAGCTACCAGCTGGCCCAGTCCCTGTTCGCCCAGGCCGACGGGGGCCTGCTCGGAACCGGTTTCGACCGCTCCCTGCTGCGCGCCGAAAACCACGGCCCCCCGATCCTGCCGGTCCCCGAAAGCGACATGATCTACGCGGTGATCGTCAACGAGCTGGGGCTGCTGGGCGCGGCCGGCCTGCTGCTCGTGTTCCTGCTGCTCGTGGCGCGGGGGCTGAAGACGGCGGTCCTGGCGCGGGACTCGTTCTCGAAGCTGCTGGCGACCGGCCTGTCGTTCGTGATCGCCCTGCAGGTGTTCGTGATCGTGGGCGGTGTCACCCGCGTGATACCGCTGACCGGGGTGACGCTTCCCTTCGTCGCCTACGGAGGCTCGTCGGTGGTGATGAACTTCGTGCTGGTGGCGCTGCTGCTGGTCATCTCCGACCGCGCCCGAAGACCCCACAGATCCGATCCCGCCCGCTGACCCGCGGGGTGGCTCGGCAGGTGCGGCGGCTGGAGGTGCGCTGTCGCGCGAAGGTCCGGGGCGCAAGCCGTCGAAGACAGCTCGGGTCATGCCCAGCTCGTCCACCCGCAACGCTGTCCCCAGGGTGTCGCTGCGATCGCCCCGCGCCCCGCGCCACGGCCGTTACCGGCCCGGCCAGGATGCTCCCGGGCTGTCATCGCCGGCGGGGCTTCACGGCCGGCCCTGGGTGGCGCGCCTGCGCAGGGCGCTCGACCGCGACTCCTTCGAGCTTCACTTCCAGCCGATCGTCTCGCTGCACGACGGCACGGTCTCCCACTACGAGGCGCTCCTGCGGCTGGTCGAGGAGGGCGAGCTGGTCGCGCCCGGCCGCTTCCTCCCGGCGGCAGAGCGCTACGGGCTGATCAGGGAGATCGATCGCATGGTGCTTGCGCGGGTGGCCCGTATGCTGGGCCGCGACCCTGCCCTGCGCGACGTCACGATCGCGATCAACGTCTCTGCCCTGTCGGTCACCGACCCCGGGATGCTCGCCCATATCGGGCGCACCCTGACGCGCTACGGCCTGGCGCCGGGGCGGCTGGCGATCGAGATCACCGAGACCGCCGCGATCTCCGACATGGAGAGCGCCAGGACCTTCTGCGCCGGGGTGCTCGACCTCGGCTGCGGCCTCGCCCTGGACGATTTCGGGGCGGGGTTCGGGTCCTTCCAGTACCTCAAGCAGCTGCCCTTCAGCCATCTCAAGATCGACGGCGACTTCATCCGCAACCTGCCCTGCTCGCGGACCGATCAGCTGGTCGTGCGCGCGATCGCCAGGATCGTACGAGGGATGGGTCGCGAGACGATCGCCGAGTTCGTTGGCGACCAGCCAACGCTCAGCATGCTGCAGGCCTACGACGTCGACTACGCCCAGGGCTTCCAGGTCGGCGCGCCCGGGCCGCTGCTCGGTGTCGCCGCCGAGGCCCTCTGAGGCGGCTCGCGCCGGCCGCGTGGCCCAGCGGGAGGCGTGGCGGGATCGCTATCCGGGCTCCGGGAACTGCCGGCGCATCGCGGCGTCCCAGGCACGGTCGCTGAGCAGCGAGTGCGTGGCGATCATCAGCTTGGCCGAGGGGGTTATCGTGACCCTGGTCGGGGGACGCCGCGCGCCGATCACCCGCTCGATCACGGCAGCGACCCGCTCCGGTCCACCGCCCAGCCTGCGCATCGGCCCCTCGTAGGCGCCTTTGGTCAGCGCGCCCACAGCTGCATTGAAGCCGGTGTACGGGCCCTCCTGGACCGTGCTGCTGACGCTGGCCATCGCGCCGGCTGCCGCCTCGCCGAAATCGGTCGTGATCAGCCCAGGCTCGAGCAGCACAACGTCGATCCCGAAGGGACGTACCTCGAAGCGAAGCGCATCCGAGATCGCCTCGAGGGCATGCTTGCTGGCGTGGTAGTGACCGGCGCCCGGGAATGTCAGGCGTCCGCCCATCGAGCCGACGTTGACGATCCTTCCCCAGCGCTGGGCGCGCATCCCCGCCAGCACCAGCTGGGTGAGCCGAACGACGCCGAACACGTTGGTCTCGAACTGCCTGCGGACCGCGTCCATCGGCACCGTCTCGATCGCCCCGCTCTGGCTGTAGCCGGCGTTGTTGATGAGCACGCCGACCGCGCCCTCAGCCTCCGCGACGGCTGCGACCGCGGCGCTCATCGAGGCTTCGTCCGTGACGTCGAGCGCCAGTGTCTTGGCTCCCGCCTGCTCGAGGTCGGCGAGCGACTCGGGTCGGCGCGCGGTCGCGTACACCGTCCAGCCCGCGCCGAGCAGGCGCCGTGCCGTCGCGTGGCCGATGCCGCTCGAGCAGCCCGTGATGAGGACGGCCTTGGAGGGCTCGGCCATCGCGGGAGCATAAGGGTTGACGTGATCTTCCCGCTCGCCTCGCCGTGGAGGTAGGCTCCAGCGATGACCACTATCTCCGCAGGCGCCCTGCCCGACGCGCTGAGCGACTCGGCGCGTGAATTCATCTCTGGCTCACACCGTCTCCTGATAGGGGACGAGCGCCCAGAGGCAGCCGACGGCCGCACCTTCGTCACGATCGACCCGGCCACCGGCCGCGAGATCGCCGAGGTCGCCCACGGCGGCGCCGAGGATGTGGCTCGCGCTGTCCTCGCAGCACGTGAGGCCTTCGCCGGCGGGCCGTGGGCGTCGCTGCCCGCATCCGGCCGGGAGCGGCTGATGCACGCGCTGGCCGATGCGATGGAAGCCAACGCCGAGGAACTGGCGCAGATCGAGTCGCTGGACAACGGTAAGCCGGTCGGCCTGGCGCAGTACGTCGACGTGGCCGGCGCGGTGGGCCACATCCGCTACTTCGCCGGCTGGCCCACCAAGATCGAGGGCGGCGTGCTGCCGGTCACCGCGCCGAACATGCACTGCTATACGCGCCGCGAACCGGTCGGCGTGTGCGGACAGATCATTCCCTGGAACTTCCCCCTGCTGATGGCCGCCTGGAAGCTCGGACCGGCCCTCGCGGCG
The DNA here is from genome assembly GCA_052145475.1 of Solirubrobacteraceae bacterium. Classification (GTDB taxonomy): domain Bacteria; phylum Actinomycetota; class Thermoleophilia; order Solirubrobacterales; family Solirubrobacteraceae; genus Palsa-744. The sequence continues at coordinate 19,787 of JBKQOO010000194.1, read as the reverse complement.
GGCTGCACGATCGTGCTGAAGCCCGCCGAGCAGACACCCCTCAGCGCGCTGCGCCTGGGCGAACTGGCGCTCGAGGTCGGGTTCCCCCCCGGTGTCCTGAACGTGGTCACCGGCGACGGCGAGACGGGGGCGGCGCTGGTCGACCACCCCGACGTCGACAAGATCGCGTTCACCGGATCGACTGCCGTGGGACGCGAGATCGGCGCCAAGGCGGGCCGGTCGCTGAAGCGCGTGACGCTCGAGCTGGGCGGCAAGTCCCCCAACGTGATCCTGCCCGATGCCGACCTCGAGGCAGCGGTCAAGGGGTCCTTCCAGGCGATCTACTTCAACTCGGGCCAGGCCTGCAACGCGGGCTCGCGCCTGTTCGTCCCTGCGGACCGCTACGACGAGGTGCTGTCCGCGCTCGCCGAGGCGGCCAAGAGCACGCAGCTCGGGGCCGGGCTCGACGCCGGCACGCAGCTCGGGCCGCTGGTCTCCGCCGAACAGCAGGAGCGCGTGATGAGCTACATCGAGTCGGGGCGCGAGCAGGGCGCCGAGGTGCTGGCCGGAGGCGAGGCTGCACTGACCGACAGCGGCGGCTACTTCGTCGCCCCGACCCTGTTCAGCACGACCTCGGACGAGCTGCGGATCTCCCGCGAGGAGATCTTCGGACCGGTCCTGGTGGCCTCGCCATACGACACCCTCGAGGAGGTCGCGGAGCGGGCCAACGCGAGCGAGTACGGCCTCGCCGCGGGCGTCTGGACGCGTGACGTCGGCAACGCGCATCGACTCGCCGCGCTGCTGCGTGCCGGCATGGTCTACGTGAACACCTGGGGCGTTGTCGACCCGTCGGCGCCGTTCGGCGGCTTCAAGGCCTCAGGCATCGGACGCGAGCACGGGCACGACGGCCTGGACGCATACCTCGAGAGCAAGACGGTCTGGACCGCACTTTGAGCCACGACGCTACGTGAGCGTCGCCGCTGCAAGCGAGCCACTGCCGGTCGGTGTGCGCCAGGCGCGCTGGGCGCCCGCCCTCGCCGCCCTGTTCGGACTGCTGATCCTGGCAGCGACGACCGAGGTCGTGATCGACGGCTCGGTCGGCCATTCGGCCCTGATCCCCAAACAGCCCGCGATCGCGGGCTGGCTGTCGGGACTCGGCGAGCGCCTGGGCTACCGCGTCTTCGTGATCGCGCTGCTGGTCGCGGCGGTGTCCTACGCCGGACTGCTCGCGCTGGCCAGCACGAGCGGCCCCGTCGCGATATCCAAACGCTGGGCGATCGCGCTGCTCGTGGCGCTGCACCTGGTCGTGTTCGTCGGCCCGATCCTGCTCTCGACCGACGTCTTCAGCTACATCGCCTACGCCCGCATGGGCGTCGAGCACGGGTTGAACCCGTACCTGCACGGCCCCGCTGCGATCGCGCAGGACCCCGTCTTCAAGTACGTCGGGCACGACTGGCGAAACGTGGCGACCGCCTACGGACCGCTCTACACGCTTTTCTCCTACCCTCTCGCGCTGCTCGGCGTGGAGGGTGCCCTCTGGGGTATGAAGCTGGAGGCGCTCTTGGCCAGCGCCGGCACGCTCCTGCTGGTCTGGCGCTGCGCGCGGATCCGCAAGCTCGAGCCGGTGTTCGCGATCCTGGCCGTCGGTGCCAACCCGCTCTACGTGATCTACGGGCTGGGCGGGGCTCACAACGACCTGGTGATGATGCTGCTCATGATGGCGGCGGTGGCGCTGATGCTGCGCCGGCCCGCCACCAGGCTTCGCGAAGGCGCAGCCGGCGCGATCGTCGTGGCGGGCGCGCTGGTCAAGGCGACGGTCGCTGCGCTGCTGCCCTTCATGATCCTCTCCAGGCGAAGGCTGGCCCCGATCCTCGGCGCGCTCGCCGCGCTGCTGGTCGGCGCGGTGGTCGCCTACCTGGCCTTCGGGGTGCACGGCCTCGACATCGTCGCGGCGCTGAACCGCGACGCCGCCTTCGTCTCGACCGACAGCTTCGCCAACGAGATCGCCCACCTGCTGGGCAAGCCGGGCGTGTTCCCGGTCGACCACGACCTGCTGAAGGCGGTTCTCGTCCTGATCATCCTGCACCTGCTGTGGCGGACCTGGCGGGGCTACGACTGGGTCGCCGCCTCCGGCTGGACCCTGCTGGCGATCTCGGTCACCAGCACATGGCTGCTGGCCTGGTACATCCTGTGGCCGCTGCCGCTGGCCGTCGTGGCCCGTGATCGGCGGCTGCTGATCGCGACGCTGTTCGTGCAGGGGCTGTTCGTCATCCACCAGATAACGCCGCTGCTGGCACCCGTGCAATGAGCGAGCCCGGCGCCCAGACGGAGCCGGGAGGGTGGGGGTGGCTGCCCGCGCGACTGCGGCCCCGCTCGCGCGAACTGCCCGGCACAGGGAACCTCAGGGCCGTTGAGACCACGCTGCTGGTGCTCGCCGGCCTGGCGCTGGCGATCGCCACGATCAACGACGTGGCGCGCCAGACCGGGATCAACCAGCGCCTGATCGCCGACCTGCGGACCTGGCGCTCCTACACCGGCCACGACTACCACAACCTCTCGGCCGACCAGGAACTGCTCGGCATCACCAGCCACCGCGACGTCGTCTGCGGCAACACCTCACCCGGCGTGCCGAAGGCGACGGTTCAGGTCTGCCTCGTCGTGACCGGGTCGACCGTGGACGGCCGCCGGCACGTCTCCGGCGGTTGGTATCTGCCGGCGCACACCGAAGACGACGTGCGCGAACTCCGCTACGGGTGCTTCGGGCCCGCGGCCTCAGGTCTGTGCCGGTGAGCTCCGTGGCCCAGTCCCTGCCTGCCACGGCGAGCCCGGCCCGGGCTGGAATCGCGCGATGGTGGCCGCTGGCGGCCCTGACGCTGCTGGCCGCCGCCCTGCGCCTTTCGACGCTGGACCTGCAGAGCTTCTGGTACGACGAGGCCTTCACCCCGGTGCACGTCCTGCACCCCAGCCTGTGGGCGACGCTGCGGTCGGTCTCGCACTCCGAGAACAGCCCGCCGCTCTGGTACCTGCTGGAGTGGCTCGACTACCGCCTGCTGGGCAGCGGCGAGGTCGCGCTGCGGCTGCCTTCGGCGCTGGCCGGGATCGCGACCGTGCCCGTGGCATGGGGGATCGGCGCCGAGCTGGCGGGGCGCCGCGCCGCGCTGGCCACGGCGGCGCTCGTGACAGTCGGGCCGCTGTTCGTCTGGTACTCGCAGGAGGCTCGCGTCTACGGGCTGTTCGTGCTGACGGCCTCGGCCGCGATGCTCTGCTTCCTGCGCGCGCTGCGAAACCCCACCGCGGGGCGCATGGCGGCCTTTGCGGCGACCGGGGCGCTCGCCCTGCTGACCCATTACTTCGCCGTCTTCCTGCTCGTCGGGATGGCTCTCTGGCTGCTCTGGGAGCCGCGCACCAGGAGAGCGTCGCTGCCGTCCCTGGGCGCCCTGATCGTCGTCGGGCTCGCCCTGACCCCGCTGATCTCGGCGCAGGGCGGTCACGGCACCCAGTGGATCGGGGAATGGGCGCTCTCCTCGCGGCTGCAGGCCGTTCCCCAGTACTACCTGACCGGGTACATGGGCGGTTCGCTGGGTCACGGCGTGGAGCTGCTCGTCGCGCTGCCGCTGCTCGGAGCCGTGGGGCTGGGGCTGTTCAGGATGCTCGAGCTGCCGCCCTCGCGGCGCTCGCCTCGCGAACATGAATATCGCCGGGCCGCGGCGATCGCGCTGTGGATCGCCGGCTGCGGGATCGTGATCCCACTGATCCTGGCGCTGCTCGGGGCCGACTACCTCGCGCCGCGCAACCTGGTCGCGGCGATGGTGCCGGTCAGCGCGCTGATCGCCCTGCTCGGCACCTGGCCGCGCACCGGCAGGCTCGGGCTGGCGCTGCTCGGCCTCGCCGTGCTCGCGCTGCTCGCGATCACGATCGACACGGATCTCAGCCCGAGGCTCCAGCGCGGAGACTGGCGTGGGCTGGCGCGGCAGCTGGGAGCCGAAGGACCCGGCGGGCGCGTGATCACCACGGTCGAGCTCGGCTCAGCGCCGCTCGAGTACTACCTGCCCGGCCTCGGCAGCCTCCCCGCGGGGTCTGCGGTCCGGACCGCGGAAATCGTCGAGACCGGCTACGCGCCGCTGCGCCCCTCGGCCGGCCGGCCTCCCGCGCCCGGCTTCAGGCTGACCGACCGGCTGGACGTGCACGGCCTGATCGCGTACCGGTTCATCGCCAGCGCGCCGCGACTCGTCTCGGAGGCCACGCTGCGGCGCCACGTCATCACCCTGGCCCATCCCGAGGTGCTCGCGCCCCGACGACGCCCGCCGGGCGCGCTAGGTTAGCTTTCCAGCATGTCCCAGTTGACCCTGGAGGCCCGTAGCGAGGCCCGACTGGCGCTCGAGGCGGCGCGTGAGCGGCTGCTCTCGCTCCAGAACGAGGCCGGCTGGTGGCGCGGCGAGCTTCAGACCAACGTCACGATGGACGCCGAGGATCTGCTGCTGCGCGAGTTCCTGGGCATCCGGCGCAGCGAGGAGACCGAGCGCAGCGCCGCCTGGATCCGCTCCCAGCAGCGGGCCGACGGAACCTGGGCGAAGTTCCACGAGGGCCCCGGCGACCTGTCCACGACGATCGAGGCCTACTGGGCGTTGCGCCTGGCCGGCGACGATCCGGCGAGCGAGCACATGCGCATGGCGGCCGAGTTCGTCATCGAGCAGGGCGGGATCGCGAGGGCGCGTGTCTTCACGCATCTGTGGCTCGCGCTGTTCGGGCTGTGGTCCTGGGATCGGGTGCCCGCGCTGCCGGTCGAGGCGATCCTGCTTCCGCCGCGGCTGCCGCTGAACGTCTACGACTTCGCATGCTGGGCGCGGCAGACGATCGTCGCGCTGTCCCTCGTCAAAGCCCACCGGCCCATCCGCCGGCTTGCCTTCGACCTGAGCGAGCTGGAACCGCTCGCCGGCGCCAGCGGGGTCTCGGCTCCAGCGCGGGCGTCGCGCCGGTCGGGCTGGCTGCGCCGTCTGGACGGCGTACTGCGCCTCTACGAACACCACCCCGTGGGCCCGCTGCGACGGCTCGCCTGCGCCCGCGCGGAGAGCTGGATCGTGCGCCGGCAGGAGGCCGACGGCTCGTGGGGCGGGATCCAGCCGCCGTGGGTCTACTCCCTGATCGCCCTGAACCTGGTCGGCTACCCGCTGGACCATCCCGTGATGCGGCGCGGCATCGAGGGAATCGAGCGCTTCATGGTCGAGGACCGGGACGACTCGCGAGAAGTCGGCGCTCCGAGCGGCTCGAGCCGGCGCCTCGAAGCCTGCCAGTCGCCCGTGTGGGACACGGCGCTGGCGATGGTCGCGCTGGGCGATGCCGGGTTGGCGCCCGACGACCCCGCGATGCTGCGTGCGGCACGCTGGCTGCTGGGCGAGGAGGTGACCCAGCTGGGCGACTGGTCGCTCAAGCGCCCTGGGCTCGCGCCGGGCGGCTGGGCGTTCGAGTTCGCCAACGTCAACTATCCCGACGTGGATGACACGGTCGAGGTCGTCCTCGCCCTCGAGCGTGTCGGTGGCACCGTCGAGCCCGCGATCGACGGCGCCCGCGAGCGCGCTCTCGCTTGGGTCGCGGGGATGCAGAGCACCGGTGGGGGCTGGGGGGCCTTTGATGCGGACAACACGCGCGCGCTGGTCAGGGAGCTTCCCTTCCTGGACTTCGGCGAGGTCATCGACGAGCCCAGCGCCGACGTGACCGGTCACGTGGTGGAGATGCTCGGCGTGCTCGGGCTGGCCGGCTCAGAGCCGGCGCGAGCCGGGGTCCGCTGGCTACTCGAGCATCAGGAGGCCGACGGCTCGTGGTTCGGCCGCTGGGGGATCAACCACGTCTATGGCACCGGCGCGGTCGTCCCCGGCCTGCTCGCCGCCGGGGTCGAACCGGGGAGCGCGCCGATCCGCCGTGCCGTGGCCTGGCTCGAGGACCATCAGAACGAGGATGGCGGCTGGGGCGAGGATGCACGCTCCTACGATGACCCGCGCTGGGTGGGTCGCGGGCCGAGCACGCCCTCGCAGACGGCTTGGGCGCTGCTCGCGCTGCACGCTGCCGGAGAGCGCTCCGAGGCGATCGCCCGGGGCGTCGGCTGGCTGGTCGCGGCCCAGCGGCCCGACGGCGGCTGGGATGAGCCGCAGTACACCGGCACGGGCTTCCCCTCGGACTACTACATCAACTACCACCTCTACAGGCTCACCTTCCCGATCATGGCGCTCGGCCGCTGCCTGGCCGCGATGCCCGACCGCGACCGGGAGGGCGCCGTCGGCGGGCTGGCCGAGAGCCAGGGGTGACGCTCCACCCCATGGCGGGGCAAACCCCCTCCGGGGCACTTCGTGGGCCGGCCGAGCCCTCCTTCTCCGCGCCCGGGGCGGAGGCGGTGATGGCCCGGGCGAGGAGCGAGAACTTCCCTGTCGCGAGCCGGGTCCTGCCGCGGGCGGTGCGGGGCCACCTGATGGCCGTCTACGGCTTCGCCCGCCTGGTCGATGAGCTGGGCGATTGCGCGCCGGGCGACCGGCTCGCGGCGCTGGACTGGCTGGAAGCGGAGCTGGATCGTGCAGTGGCCGGCGAAGCCGAGCATCCGCTGATGGTGCGCTTGCAGGAGACCCTGCGCCGGTGCGACCTGCCGCGGGAGCCGTTTCAGCGGCTGATCGAGGCAAACCGCCTCGATCAGCGGCGCGACCGCTACGAGACCTGGGGGCAGCTGCGCGAATACTGCTCGCTCTCGGCCGATCCGGTCGGCGAGCTCGTGCTCGCGATCTTCCGGCAATCCAGCCCTGAGCGGGTCGAGCTCTCCAACGCGATCTGCACCGCGCTGCAGCTGGCCGAGCATTGCCATGATGTCGCCGAGGATCTGCGCGCCGGGCGGATCTACCTTCCCCTGGAGGACCTCGCCCGCTTCGGCTGCGACCCCGCGGCGCTCGGCGAGCGGCATGCCGGGGCGCCGCTGCGGGCCGTGCTGGCCTTCGAGGTGCAGCGTGCCCGAGGCCTGCTCGAGCAGGGCGCGCCGCTGATCGGGCAGCTGCGCGGGCGAGCCCGGCTCGCCGTGGCCGCGTTCGTCGCCGGAGGCCACGCCGCGCTGGGGGCGATCGAACGGGCCGACTACGACGTGCTCGCCGGTCCGCCCTCCGCGAGCTCGCCGCGGCGGGCACTCGCGCTGGCGACGACGCTGCTCGACAAGCAGGCCCGCACGGCGGTGAGCCCGACCGGGCCGATCGAGGAGGCCTACGGCGTCTGCGAGACGATCACGCGCGAGCAGGCAGCCAACTTCTACTACGGCATCCGTCTGCTCACCGCTGAGCGTAGGCGGGCGATGTGCGCCGTTTACGCCTTCGCCCGGCGCGTCGACGACATCGGCGACGGCGCCCTGCCCCGGGAGGAGAAGCTCGCGCTGCTGGACCGGCAGGGCGAGGCCCTCGACCGTCTCGGCTCGAACGAGCCGGCCTCGGGCGCGGAGGGGGCAGACCCGGTGATGGTGGCGCTGGCCGACGCCCTGACCCGCTTCCCGTTGCCGATCGAGGCGCTCGGCGAGCTGATCGAGGGTGTGCGGATGGATATCGACGGCGTCAGCTACGAGTCCTTCGATCAGCTCGTGCTCTACTGCCGGCGTGTCGCCGGCACGATCGGCCGCGTGTGTCTTGCGATCTTCGGGCTGACAGAGGAGGCTGCCGGAGAGATGGCCCGGGCCGACCTCCTCGCTGACGAACTGGGCGTCGCGCTGCAGCTGACCAACATCCTGCGCGACATCCGCGAGGACGCGGAAAACGGGCGCGTCTACCTGGCGCGCGAGGATCTGCGCCGCTTCGGTTTGCCGGCCCTGGAGGGGCCCGACGGCGCCGCCGCCCTGCTCGCTGCGATCGCGACGCCCGCCCGGGGCGGGGGCCGCCCGAAGCCCGCGGGCGGGCTGCCGGCGCTGATGAGCTTCGAGGCGGGACGGGCTCGTGAGTGGTTCTCCCGCGGAATGGCGCTGGCGCCGATGTTGGATCGCCGCAGCGCCGCCTGTCTGCTGGCGATGGCCGGCATCTACCGCCGCCTGCTGGAGCGCATCGACGCGGATCCCGAGGCGGCGCTGGCGGGGCGCATGTCGCTGCCCGTTCACGAGAAGGCCCTGGTGGCCGTGCGGGGGATGCTGGGGGTGGGGAGGTGAGCAGCGTCCTCGTCATCGGCGGCGGCCTGGCCGGGATCAGCGCCGCGCTGGACTGCGCCGACGCAGGGGCGCAGGTGACGCTGGTCGAGGTGAGGCGCAGGCTGGGCGGGGCGGCCTACTCGTTCGAGCGTGACGGGCTGCAGATGGACAACGGTCAGCACGTCTTCCTGCGCTGCTGCACGGCCTACAGGGAGCTGTTGGGGCGGCTCGGCAGCAGCGATCTCGTCTCGATCCAGCCGCGCCTGGAGATACCGGTGCTGAGCCCCGGGCAGCCCCCCACGATCCTGCGGCGCAACGGTCTGCCCGCTCCCGCGCACCTGGCCGGTGCGCTCGCCCGTTACCCGCACCTCAGCCCGCGCGAACGGCTCGGGGCCGCCAGGGCCGCGCTGGCGCTCGGTCGTCTCGACCCGTCCGATCCGGACTCCGACGGGATCGCATTCGGCCGCTGGCTGGCCGATCGTGGGCAGGGGCCGCGGGCGCGCGACGCGCTGTGGGACCTGATCGCGCTGCCCACGCTCAACGTCCCCGCCGCCGAGGCCTCGCTCGCGCTGGCCGCGTTCGTCTTCCGCACCGGGCTGCTCTCCAGCGCCGGCGCGGGCGACATCGGCTTTCACGTCGCGACGCTCCAGGAGATCATCGGCGATCCGGCCCGCCGGGCCCTGCGGCGAGCCGGCGTGGAGCTGCGCCTGGGCTGGCGGGCCGAACGCCTGGCGCGGACCGAGTCCGGCTTCGAGCTGAGCGGCCGCGGCGCCGGCGGCGAGGAGAGCGTCAGCGCCGGGGCAGCCATCGTGGCGATGCCGCACGACCGCGCCGGTGCCCTGCTCGAGCCGCTGCTCGGCGTCCGCCCGGGAGAGGCGCTGCGCAGCTCGCCGATCGTGAACCTGCACGTGCTCTACGACCGCCAGGTGCTCGACGGCCATTTCGCCGCCGGTGTCGGGACCCCCGTCCAGTACCTGTTCGACCGCAGCGGAGCGGCCGGCGCTCCGGCGGGCTGTCAATATCTCGCCGTGTCACTGTCGGGAGCCTCCAGGGAGATGGAGATGAGCGTCGGGGAGCTGCGCGAGCGTTACCTGCCGGCGATCGCCCAGCTGCTGCCGCGGGCCCGGCCTGCGGTCGTGGATCGCTTCCAGGTCACACGAGAGCACGCGGCGACGTTCCGCGCCGCCCCGGGCACTGCCGCCCTGCGGCCTCCGGCTCGCACGGCGCTGGCCGGGCTCGCCCTGGCCGGGGCCTGGACCGACACGGGCTGGCCCGCGACGCTGGAGGGAGCCGTGATGAGCGGGCACAGCGCTGCTTCGGTCGTGCTCGCCGCGCTTGGGCTGCCTCGCCCGGGGACCGCCTCGGCGTCACCGGCCGGCGGCCAGCCGGTCACGGTGCGCGGATGAGCGACCTGCTCCTCGCCGCGCCGTTGCGGGTCGAGGCGGTCTTGATCTCCTCTGCGGCCCGCAATGCGCTGGTGCAGAAGACCGGCATGGGTCCGGAGCGGGCTCGAGCGGCCGCCAAGGAGCTCGGCGCGCACGCCGCTCGCGCGATGCTCGTGCTGGGCTTCTGCGGTGGGCTCGACGAGACCTCGGTGCCGGGCGAAGTGATCGTTGCCGACCACGTGTACGCCGCCCCCGACGAGGGGCATGCCGAGCAGCCGATCCGCTGCGAGCTGTCCCAGCAGCTGGTTGGGCGACTGACCGGGCTCGGCATGAAGGTGCGCGTCGGGCCGCTGGTCTGCGTCTCGCGGCTGGCGCTGGGCGAGCGCCGGAGCGAGCTGCACGCCGGCGGGGCGATCGCCGTCGACATGGAGTCGGTGTGGCTGGCCGCCGGTGCGGCCGAGCGGCCCTTCGGGGTCGTGCGCGTCGTGCTCGACAGCCCCAGCCACGAGTTGCTGCGCCCGCAGGCGATCGGCGGGGCGCTGCGCGCGGCCCTGGCGCTGCGCCGCGTGGCCGGCGCCCTTCACGACTGGGTGCCCGACGACTAAGGTACGGCCGATGGCGGTCCAATTCAGGCAGAGCGCGCGGATGGGCACGTACCTGATGCGTCAGCGCCTGGCCAGACGCGAGCGGTTTCCCCTGATCGTCGAGCTCGAGCCGCTGTTCCAGTGCAACCTGGCCTGCTCGGGCTGCGGCAAGATCCAGCATCCCGAGCACGAGCTGCGCCGACGGATGCCCGTCGATCAGGCCGTGGGGGCGGTCGAGGAGTGCGGTGCGCCGATGGTCTCGATCGCCGGCGGCGAGCCGCTGATCCACCCCGAGATCCACGTGATCGCCGCCGAGCTGGTCAAGCGCAAGCGGTTCGTCTACCTGTGCACGAACGCGCTGCTGCTGGAGAAGAAGCTCGCCAACTTCGAGCCGAGCCCCTACTTCGCCTGGGCGGTCCATATCGATGGGCTGCGCGAGCGCCATGACGCGTCGGTCGAGCGCGAGGGCACCTTCGACAAGGCCGTCGCGGCGATCAAGGCGGCGAAGGCGGCGGGGTTCCGCGTCACGACCAACACGACCTTCTTCACCCACGACTCGCCCCGTACCGTGCGCGAGGTCCTCGATTTCCTCAACGACGACCTCGAGGTCGACGAGATGATGATCTCGCCGGCCTACGCCTACGAGAAAGCGCCCGATCAGGAGCACTTCCTCGGCGTACAGCACACCCGCCAGCTGTTCAGCGAGGCGTTCGGGGGCGGGCGGCGCAAGCGCTGGCGCCTGAACCACAGCCCGCTGTTCCTCGACTTCCTCGAGGGCAAGGCCGAATTCGACTGCACCGCCTGGGGCATCCCCAGCTACTCGCTGTTCGGCTGGCAGCGCCCCTGCTACCTGATGTCAGACGGCTACACGGAGACGTACAAGGAGCTGCTGGAGACGACCGACTGGAGCGCATACGGGCGTGGACGGGACCCGCGCTGCGAGAACTGCATGGCCCATTGCGGCTACGAGCCGACGGCCGTCCTGCAGACGACCCGCTCGGTGCGCCAGTCACTGCGCGCCCTGGTCGGCTGAGTCGCTCCGGCTGCCACGCAGATCGCTCCAGGAGATTCCTTCGCGCAGCAGCGCTGGAACACCCAGCCCGAGCGCCGTCAGGACCTCGACGGCCTGCAGGATGATGCCGTAGGCCAGCGCCGGCCCTGCGCCGACCCCGTAGGCGACCAGCACGACCAGACAGGCGGCTTGGAAGACGCCGACGTTCGAGGGCGTCGCGGGCAGTATCGCGCTGAGGTTGACCGCCAGCAGCACCGCCGCCGCGGCAGCCAGCCCGGTCTGACCCTGCAGTCCCAGCGCGACCAGCACGCAGTAGCAGGCGAGCCACTGCAGCGCCCACGCGAGCAGCTGGGCCGTCACCGCTGCGGCGCCACGCCGCGGCCGGGCGAACACGGACAGGCCCTGACGCGCGTCGCGCAGCAGCCGCTCCACCGTGATCGCGGCCGTGCGGATCCGCGGTGAGGCCGACCGTTGGCCGACCGAGACCAGGCGCGGACCCGCGACCACCAACGCGGCGATCCCGAGCGGAACCGCGACCGCGATCAGTATGCCGGTGACGTGCCCGCCTCCGAGCGGGACGGCGCTGAGCGTCACGGCCCCCAGCACGGCCAGCGCCAGCAGGTTCATCAACGTCTGCGAGAAGACCGTGCCGGCGACGATCGGCAGCAGCCGCCGGCGGGAGCCCTCGAGCGTCCGACTCAGAACCACGACGCGGGCCGCCTCGCCGATCCTGCCCGGGAACACCGCCGAGCCCATCACCCCGATCATGGTCGCCCGCACCACCGGGCCCCAGCGGATCGCGGTGTCGGGCAGTGCCGCGCGCAGCACCTCGTGCCACGAGACCGAGCGCAGCACGAGCGAGCTGGCCATCAGCCCGACGGCCAGCACGATCCAGCCCGGGCTGGCCGTGATCAGTGCGTGCCCGACCCGGGAGAGGTTGAGCCGGGTCAGCGCGAACGCGACCAGGCCGCCCATCGCCAGGGCGAGCAGGATCGCGCCGACCCGCCGACGTCCGCGGCGCGGAGGCGCAGGCGGCGGCTCAGGCGCGGCGACTCCCATCGGGCGGGGTCTATCAGGTCGGGCCCCGGCACCGGGCTCGACCGGGCCGCTCGCTATTCTCCCTCACCGCAGCGATGAGGCCCGCTCCATAACCGCGGCGTGAGCCGCTGATGGCTTCTACGTCACCGTCACACGAGTTCATGTGAGGGAGTGCCGTGGAACCTCAGCCGACCGTTCGATTCCTGCCAGCGCCCGCCGAGCGAGGCGGTGGCCTGCTCGGTCGCCTGGACACGCAGGAGCTGGTAGCGATCTTCGCGGGCGGCTTCGTCGGTGCGCTCGCGCGCGCTGCGCTGGCGCAGAGCCTGGCCGTGAGCCCGGGCAGCTGGCCGTGGGCGACGTTCGGCGTGAACCTGGCCGGTGCCGCGATGCTGGGCTACTTCATCACGCGCCTGCAGGAGCGGCTGCCGCCGTCGCTCTATCGCCGCTCGTTCCTCGGCACGGGGATCTGTGGAGCCCTGACGACCTTCTCGACGATGATGGTCGAGCTGCTGCGAATGCTCGACGGCTCACATTGGGGCCTGGCGCTCGGCTACAGCGCCGCCAGCATCGCCGGCGGACTGGCGGCGGTGTTCGTGGCGACGAAGCTGGTGCGGCGGGCGAGGAGCGCTCCGTGAGCTTCGTGGCGCTCTGGCTCGGCGTCGGCGCGCTCGGCGGCGTCGGCGCGCTGGCGCGCTTCATGCTCGACAGCTACGTGTCCGGCGCCTCGGGCGCCCGCTTCCCGCTGGGCACCCTGCTGGTCAACCTGACCGGCTCCGTGCTGCTGGGGCTGCTGGTCGGCGTCGCGCTGAGCGGGAACGCCTACCTGCTGGCGGGGACTGCGTTGATCGGCTCCTACACGACCTTCTCGACCTGGATGTTCGAGTCTCAGCGCAACGCCGAGGACGGCCGTGGCGTGGTCCTCGTCGCGAACCTCCTCCTCAGTCTCGCGCTCGGGCTGGCCGCCGCCGAGCTGGGCCGCACGATCGCGGGCGGATGACCGGCGAGCCCTGCCTCAAGCTGACCGTCTACCTCGGCGACCGGGACCGTGACGGGCACCGGCTGCTGGCCGACGCCGTGCTGGAACGCTTCGCGCAGCATGGCGTGCAGGCCGGCGTGCTGCTGCGTGGGATCGAGGGCTTCGGGATCAAGCACCGGCTGCACACGGAGCGCCTGCTGACGCTGTCCGAAGACCTGCCCGTGCTGGCGATCGCGATCGGCGCCCCGACGCGCATCGAGGCGCTGCTGGCGGACGTCGAGTCGATTGCGCGGCACGGTCTGCTCACGCTCGAGCGGGCGCGCCTGCTCGGCCGCGGGCAGCCCTCCGCTCCGCTGCCGCAGGACGGCTCGCCGGCGAAGCTGACGATCCTGCTGGGACGCCATCAGCGTGTCGGCGGTGAGTCGGCGCACGTGGCGGCCGTCGCGTGCCTGCGCCGCCATGGTCTGCTCGGCGCCAACGTGCTGCTCGGCCTCGACGGGACCGTCAGGGGCGAGCGCCGTCGCGCCCGATTCCTGGCCCGCAATCAATCCGTGCCGGTCATGATCCTGGCCGTGGGGGAGGGCGGCCGGGTGGCGGCCGCGTTGCCAGAGCTGTGGGCGATGCTGGGAGACGCCCAGATGGCGCTCGAGCGCGTCCAGGTGTGCAAGCGGGACGGGCGTCTGATCGGGCCGCCAATTGCTCCGCCACGCGTGATCGAGGAGGGGATCGGCTACTGGCAGAAGCTGACCGTCTACACCGGCGAGCAGGCCCGCCACGGCCACGAGCCGTTGCACGGGGCGCTGGTTCGCCGCCTGCGCCTGGCCGGAGCGGCCGGAGCGACGACGCTGCGCGGGCAGTGGGGCTTCCACGGCGACCACGAGCCGCACGGCGAACGCTTCTGGTCGATCGTCCGCCACACGCCGCTGCAGACGGTGGTGCTGGACACCCCCGCCAACATCGCCCGCTGGTTCTCGCTCGTCGACGAGCTGACCGTCGAGACCGGCCTCGTGACCTGTGAGGCCGTGCCCGCGCTGCGCGCCGCGGGACCGCGGATCGAGCACGGCGGGACGCGCCTGGCCGAGCCGGCCGACGCGTGGCGGTGACGCCCGACCGTCCGACTAGACTCGGCGGCCAACCCGAGCGGGGGGGCGGACTGGCTCTATGGATCGTGGCACCACGGCATACGGCAGGCAGCCGCCCGCCCGGCTTGCCCTGCTCGCCGCGATGCTGGTCGGCCTCGGGGCAGTCCTCTCGGTGCCCCCGGCCTCGGCGCGCGACGTCACGGCGAGACCGGCGGCCGCCTCGCTGCGCCTGGGCAGCCAGCGGCTGAAGCGCTGCGGGCTGAGCCCGCTGGCCTATTGCGGCAGGCTGGCCGTTCCACTCGACTACGCCTCGCCGGCCGGTCCCTTCATCTCGATCGCCTATCGCTGGTACCCGGCCACGAGTCCGGGGGCGCAGGCCGCCGGGACGGTCGTGCCCGTCGAGGGCGGGCCAGGCTACCCGTCGATCGGATCGGTGCTCTACCGGTCGGGCTCCAGCCAGGCTGGATACCTGCCGATGTACGGGCCCCTGCTGGAACACTGGAACCTGCTGGCTGTCGACAACCGCGGCACGGGGAGCTCCTCGCTGCTGCGCTGCCCGGCGCTGCAGGGGTTCTCAGGCCCGACCGGCACGTCGGCCTTCCAGCGCACCGTGGGCGAATATGCCGAAGCGCTGAACCGCCGCTGGAGCTATCCCGACGGTGCGCCGGTGCATGCCTCCGACCTGTTCACCACGGCGCCGGCCGCGGAGGATCTGGCGGCGGTGATCAGGGCGCTGGGGATCGGCCGGGTCGACCTCTACGGCGACTCCTACGGGTCCTTCTTCGCGCAGTCATTCGCCTCGCGGTTCCCCAGCATGGTGCGCAGCCTGACGCTCGACTCGACCTATCAGACGTCGGGCCTGGACCCGTGGTACCGGAGCTCGATCGAATCGATGCCGGCGGACTTCCAGGCGGCCTGCAGCCGCGCGCCGGCCTGTGCGAGCGCCGAGCCGGGGTCGGTCTGGGCCCGCATCGGCGAACTCGCGACCCGGCTGCGCGCGCAACCGGTCTCGGCGGTCGTTCCGGGCCCGGCCGGCAAACCCGAAGCGGTGACGATGGGCGTGGTCGGCCTGGTCGATCTGGTCAACGACGCGGCCGAGGATCGACAGGTCTACCGGGATCTCGACGCGGCCGCCCGCGCGCTGCTGATCGAAGGCGATCCGGCGCCCCTGCTGCGTCTCTACGCCCAGCGCCTGGCCGTCGACGAGGCGTACTTCGGGCTGCCCACGACGGAATACTCGGTCGAGCTGTACTTCGCCGTGGGGTGTCTGGACTACCCGCAGCTGTTCGACATGGGAGCCGCGCCGTCGGCCCGCGCCATGCAGCTGGCGGCGGCCGAAGCGTCGCTCCAGCCGGGCACCTTCAGCCCCTTCACGACACCCGAGTGGCTTGCCCAGGACGAGAACACCGAGGCGTACACGGGCTGCCTGGACTGGCCCGCGCCGGCGATCTCGCAGCCGCCCACTGCGGGCCAGGTGCCGCTCCTGCCTCCAAGCCTGCCGGTCCTGGTGCTGGGTGGTGAACTCGACACGTGGACACCGCCGGTCGATGTACCGAAGGTGCTGGCCCAGACCGGCGGGCACGCGCGCTTCGTCGAGTTGGCCAACTCCACCCACGTGGTCGGGGAGGGGGAAACGCTCTGCGGATCGGCGCTGATCCGGGCGTTCGTCGAGCACCCCCAGGATCTGGAAACGCTCGACGCGTCGTGCGCGCCGGCGGTCGCCGCGATCCACTCCGTCGGGGTCTACCCCGAGAGCCTCGAAGCCGAGCCCCCGATCACGCCCTCGCCCGGGTTGCAGCCGTCCAGCTCGGCGCTGCGGCTGGCGGCCGCCGCGGTGGAGACGGCGGGGGACGCGATCGCGCGCTTCCAGGCGACCGAAGCCGGCCACGACCACGGCCTGCACGGTGGCTCCGTGACGGTCACCAAGGGCGGGGCCGTGCTGACGCTGAAGAGCGATGAGCTCGTGCCCGGCGTGCCTGTCAGCGGCACCGTGGCGCTGACCACGGCAGCGCTGCCCGAAGATGGTCAGACGGCGGTCGCGACGCTCACGGCGTCGGCGCCCGGACTGCGCGGGGCGAGCTTCACGGCGACCTGGACGACGGCGGGCGCGGACGCGGTCGCCCGCGTGGTCGGGACCGTTTCCGGCGCGACGGTGTCGGGCACGATGCCGGCTCCCTGAGGCACCCGGGCCGGTCAGTCCGGGCGGAGCCCGGGGAAGCGCGGCGCCCAGGGCTCGCGCTCGACGCCCAAGCCGTTGCAGAGGTATGCGATCACGTGGTACCAGCCGGCGGTGACGATCAGCTCGATGATCTGAGCGGGGCTGAAGCGCTCAGCCAGCTCGAGCCAGAGCTCGTCGGAGATCTCATTGCTGTGGTGCAGCTCGTCAGCCAGCCGAAAGACGCTCGCCTCGGCCCGATCCCAGCAGGCGTCGCGGTGGCTGCCGTGCACCGTCGAGCGCAGCCTCTCCTCGTCCAGGCCGACCGCATCGGCGAACGCGGCCGCGTGCACGCCCCACTCGTACTCTGCTCCCGTCAGCGCGCAGGTGCGATCGATCATCACCTCGCGCAGCTTCGGCGGGACGCTCGCTTTCGAGCCGAGGATGCCGGCCCCGAGCGGGCGCATGCGATCGGCCAGCTCGCCGTTGAGGTACAGGGTCCGGAACAGCGCGAGCGGCTCCAGCTCCGATCCCGGCGGCATCCACTTGGCCAGCTGGATAGCCAGGTCGGGCTCGAACGGCGGCGCCAGCGGCGCCAGGCGGGGTGCTGCGGAAGCGGTGCTCATCTACACTCCGATCCGTAGTGCTTCGATTTTCACAGCAGGTGGGCGCACCATATCGCTTCTCTTTCCGAAGCGAAGTCCTGTGACGCCGGCGCGGGCGCCGATCCCGGGCAGGCCCGTGCGCGGGTCGGCCGGCGGCCGACCGATCATGGCGCTGCTCGACCTGCTCGGTCGACGCTGGGCGCTGCGAGTCCTGTGGGAGCTGCGCGACGGACCGCTTCAGTTCCGGGTCCTCCAGCAGCGCTGCGACGGGATGTCCTCGAGCGTGCTCAGCCAGCGCCTGGCGGAGCTGCGTGCCGCCGGGATCCTCGAGCGTGCCCCGGAGGGCTATCTGCTGAGCGAGGAGGGCACCAGGCTGCTCGACCCGTTCTCGGCCCTGCACGCTTGGGCCGAGCGATGGGCGGAGCGCACGCCACCGGTCTGAGCCGTGCCGAGGCCGCTCAGGCCTCGAGCAGCAGCGTGACAGGGCCGTCGCCGACCAGCTCGACCGCCATCTCGGCACCGAACACGCCCCGCTTGGCGCCGGCGCGCTCGCAGAACAGCTCGTAGAGCGGCTCGGCCTGCTCGCCGGGCGCGGCCGCCACGAAGCTGGGCCGGTTGCCCCGTCGCGTGTCGGCGTAGAGGGTGAACTGGCTCACGCAGAGGATCTCACGGTCGCCCAGCGGCTCGTTCATGTTGCCCTCGTCATCCGGGAAGGCACGCAGCGCGCGCACACGTTCGGCCAGGCGCTGAGCCGCGGCCGGGTCGTCCTCCCGCGAGACTCCCAGCAGCACCAGCAGGCCCGGACCGATCTCCGAGACGAGCTCCCCGCTGACCCGCACGCTCGCCCGGGTCACTCTCTGGATCAGCGCGCGCATCGCGTCCGAGTATGGCATACTTAAGTAAGTGCTTAAGTATCGCGACCCTGTTGACAAGGTCTTCCACGCCCTGGGAGATCCGACCCGCCGGGCCTTGGTCGAGCGCCTCGGCAGCGGGCCCGCCTCGGTCAGCCAGCTGGCCGAGCCCCTTCCGATCTCGCTGCCGGCCGTCGTCCAGCACCTGCATGTGCTCGAGGCGAGCGGCCTCGTGCGCTCTGAGAAGGTCGGGCGCGTGCGGACATGCCATGTCGAGCCGGCCGCGATGCGCGAGGCGGAGCACTGGATCGCAGAGCGGCGCTCGGAGTGGGAGCGCCGACTGGACAGACTGGGCGAGTACCTCGCCGAGACCAGCCGATAGACCGAAGGAGACGAACATGAGCCACAGATCGATCGAGCACGGGACCTTCGTGATCGAGCGGACCTACGACGCATCCACGGACCGGGTGTTCGGAGCCTGGGCATCCGCCGAGGCGAAGTCGGCCTGGTTCGGCCCGCGCCAGGAGCTCGAGCTGGAGTTTCGCGTCGGCGGGCGCGAGCGCTTCGTCGCCGGCGGGCCGGACGGCGCAACCTATACCTATGTCGCGGTCTACTACGACATCGTCCCCGACGAGCGGATCGTCTACGCGTACGAGATGTACAAGGACCAGGCGCGCATCTCGATCTCGGTCGCGACCATCGAGCTCGAGGGCGCCGAGCAACAGACGCTGCTCAGGATGACCGAGCAGGGCGTGTTCCTGGACGGCCACGATACGCCCGCGATCCGCGAGCACGGCACGCGGATCGGCCTGGACCGCCTCGCCGAGGCCCTGCAGGCCGGCGCATTGCGGGGAGGATGACGCGGCGGGAGCCGGCGGCCGGAGCCGGTCAGACGCGGGCGATCTGCAAGCCGGCGCCGGTCCCCGGAAGCGGCTGCTCGGCCTCGACCAGCACGTGCGAGGCGTCGTCGAGCACCAGCACACCGCCCCACGGCAGCCAGCCGGCGCCCCGCTCGCTCCCGCTCAGCACGGCAGCCTTTGCATGGATCTCGGCGAGCACCGCGGTGGGGGCCAGCGCCGTCGCCTGCACGACCCCGGTGAAGGCGGGGCTGCCCGTGGCCGGGTCGAGCAGGTGGTGGGCCGGCCGCCCGCCCGCTCCCAGCCAGCTGCGCCGGCCGATGCCGCTGGTCGCGACGCCGCCCGCGCGCATCCCGAAGACGTGAAGGACGGCACCGTCGAACGGGCTCTGCACCTCGACGGGGCGCTCGATTGCGCCGGCGCCGCCGAGCGCCAGATCGCCACCACAGTCGATCGCGAAGCTCTCGTGCGCCGCCAGCGTCTGGGCGAGCACGTCGGCGAACAGCCCCTTGGCCAGGCCGCCGCTGTCGAGCAAGAGGCCGGGGGAGCGCTCGATCGCCGGTGCGGAAGGATCAACCGTGATCGATTCCCATCGGCGCTCGCTCGACGCGCCGCCGGGCCGGCGCGGCGGAGCCACGGCGAGGGCCCGCTCGAGCTCCAGGCGCGGGCCCAGCTCGCCGCGGTAGCCCGCGCTGCGCAGCTCGGCCAGGAGCGTCGCGTCGACCAGCCCGCCGCTGATCGATCCGGCCCTCTTCACCGTTTCGGCAAAGCGCGCCATCAGCGGACTGACCCGTATCCGCCTGCGCTCGTCTCGATTCAGGCGGGAGAGCTCGCTGTCCTCCAGGAAGCGCGAGAACTGCCCGTGCCACTCGTGCAGGCGCGCCCGTCCGTGCGCCGCCGCCCGGGCCGGACTGCCGGCCGGGCCGTCGCCGATCACGAACACGCCGCAGCGGCTGCCGAAGCAGTCGAAGCGCTCGATCGCCTCCGCGCCGCTCATGACTGTGTCGTCGTGACCGACGAGGGGCCGCTCGAGCCCGAGGAGGATTCGCTGGAGCCCGAGGAGGTTTCGCTGGAGCCGGTGGAGGTTTCGGTGGAGCCGGTGGAGGTTTCGCCGGAGCCGGTGGAGGTTTCG
>JBKQOO010000193.1:0-11934 GCA_052145475.1 Solirubrobacteraceae bacterium | reverse complement strand
GTCTTGCGCCGTCTCGAATCGCTGCAGCCGGTGGCGATCGCTCATGCCGCCGCGGCGGCCGCCGAAGCCTGCCCGAGCGCCAGGCGGGAGCCGCGCAGGAAGTGCGCGATCGCGTCCGCGACCAGATCGTCGAGTTGGTCCGGCGCCACCAGGCCACCGGTGACGAGCGCTGCGATGCCCTGGATCGTGGCGAACAGGACCAGGCCGACCCGCTCGGGCTCGCCCTGTTCGAGGACGCCATCCTGCTGACCCTGCTCGATCAGCTTCAGCATCACGGCGAAGGCCCGGTCGGCCGCCTCGTGCAACGCGCCCGACTCCTCGCGTTGCTTGTTCGCGAACATCAGCTCGAGCAGCGCAGCGTCACGGGTGGCGAAGCGCACATAGGCCGCAGCGATCGCCTCCAGCCGCGGCTGGAACTCCTCGCCGGCTTCCTGCGCCGCCGCTCGCAGCTCGGCGCCGAGCCGTTCGAAGCCCGCCTCGGCCAGCGCGTCCAGCAACGCCTGCCGGTCGGGGAAGTGCCGCCGCGGCGCGGCATGGCTGACGCCGGCGTCGCGTGCCAGCTGGCGCAGCGACAGCTCCTGGGCGCCGCGCTCGCGGACCGTCTCCGCCGCCGCCTCGAGCAGCGCCGTTCGCAGGTTTCCGTGGTGGTAGGGGCGGACCTCCATCTCGACAAGCCTACCGCTCGAAGTTGTCGTTGACATCTTTGTTGTCATCGTCTACATTGCTGCGCATGACTACTCCAAGCTCCGCCCAACTGCCAGACATGTCCGGCAGCACCGTCGTGATCACCGGCGCCAACAGCGGGATCGGCCGGGCAGCCGCCCGCGCCCTGGCCGGCGCCGGCGCGCGTGTCGTGCTCGCCGTGCGCTCGACCGAGAAGGGTCAGGCCGCGGCCTCCACGATGCCCGGCGAGACCGAGGTGCGCGCCCTCGACCTGGCCAGCCTCGCCTCGGTGCGCGAGTTCGCGGCGGGCTGGGAGGGCGACATCGACCTGCTGATCAACAACGCCGGCGTGATGGTCCCGCCGCTGACGCGCACCGCCGATGGCTTCGAGCTGCAGTTCGGCACCAACCACCTCGGCCACTTCGCCCTGACCAACCTGCTGCTCGAGCACATCACCGGGCGGGTTGTGACGGTCTCCTCGACGGCGCATCGGATGGGTCAGATCGACTTCGACGACCTCAACTGGGAGCGCAGGCGCTACAGCCCCTGGCGTGCCTACGGCCAGTCCAAGCTGGCCAACCTGCTGTTCACCTCCGAGCTGCAACGGCGGCTCACCGAGGCCGGCTCACCGGTGCTGGCCAACGCGGCCCACCCCGGCTACGCGGCGACCAACCTGCAATTCCACAGCCAGCGACGCTTCTTCGACGTGATCGGCGCCCTCGGAAACCGTGTGCTGGCGCAGGACGAGGACGGCGGCGCACTGCCGACGCTGTACGCGGCCGTCGCGCCGATCCCCGGCGACAGCTTCGCGGGACCGGGCGGCTTCATGGAGCAGCGCGGCCCGGCCAAGCTCGTGGGTCGCTCGAAGGCCGCGCAGGACGGGGCGGCCGCCGCGCGCCTGTGGGAGGTCTCGGAAGAGCTGACAGGCGTGCACTTCCCGCTGGCGGTGCCAGTCGGCAGCTGAGCCGACCGGCCGGCAGCTAGGGCTTCTCCGGGGCCAGCGAGGCTCGCGCGACCGCCGTGTAGATGTTGGTCAGATGCTCGACGATCTGCTCGGTGGAGGCGTCGACGTCGCCGTGGATCCAGTCGACCAGCACCTCCATCGCGGCGCCCATCAGCGAGCGGGCGGTCAGGACCGGGTCCATGCGCAGTCGCAGGCCCGGGCCGCCTACCGACATCGCGTTTCGCACGATGATGTCGGCGAAGGCGTGCCTGTTCTCGCGGCGCACCCGTTCCAGGCGCTCGCTCACGCCGACGACCTCGAGCGCGATCACACGCGCCTTGCGGCGATCGTCGGTCAGCACCGTCCAGGCCGCGCGCAGACCGGCCCGGGCTTGGTCTTCGACGGTCTCCTCGCGGGCCGTCTTCTCTATCACCGCCGAGGCCAGGTCGCGCACGGCCTGCTGGTAGACGTGGAAGAGCAGGTCCTCGCGACTCTCGAAGGACTCGTAGAAGTAGCGTGCGTTCAGTGACGCAGCGGCGCTGACCGCGCGGATCGAGCTGCCCGCGTAGCCCTGCGTCCCGAACAGCTCCAGTCCGGCCTCGAGCAGCCGCTGCCGTCTCTCCGCCTGGCGCTCGGCGACGCTCAGACCTCGGTAACGCCGGGGCGCCTTGCCTGCCGGCGCGGGGGCGGAGGGCTCCGTGGGAAGCATGGTTGTCCGCTCAACCTTAGACGACGTCTCCCTGGAGCTCGCGGGCCTCAATTGAGACACTGGACAAGATGTGTACAAACAGGTCAGTGTGTGTTACATTCGCCCCGCCGAACTGGCATGGCAGCGCTACAAACACGAGGAGAGGGGTTGTAGTGTCAAGTTTCAGGGGACAGGCGCGGGCGACGCTCGCGCTCACGGTTCTGCTCGCGCTGGCGATCGTCTCGGCGGCCTCGGCAGCGCCCGTTGAAGGCCCGTCTGGATCGGCCTTCTACACACCGCCGACGCCGAGCCCGACCGGCAGCGCCGGCGAACTGGTCTGGTACCGGCCGGCGAGCGTGAACCTCAAGGTGCCGCTCCCGGCCAACAAGGCATGGACGGTCCTCTACCAGTCGACCGGCCAGCAGGGCGAACCCGATTTCGTCACGGGCACCGTGATCGTGCCGACCGGCAAGTGGTCCGGCAAGGGCTCGCGCCCGGTGGTGACGGTCGGGATCGGGACCCAGGGGATCGCGCCCCAATGCGCCCCGTCCAAGCAGATCGTCAGCGGCAGCGAGTACGACGGCTCGGCGATCATCGACTCGCTGAAAGCGGGCTACGCCGTCGACCTGACCGATTACCAGGGCTACACGAACGGCGCGATCCCGACCTACACGGCCGGGAAGGCCGAGGGTCAGGCGGTCCTCGACGTCGTGCGCGCGGGTAGGCAGGTCCCCGGATCGGGCCTGACCGAAAGCGACCCGACGTACGCCTGGGGTTACTCGCAGGGAGGCCAGGCAGTCGGCTGGGCGGGCGAGCTGCAGTCGAGCTACGCCCCCAACGTGAAGCTGTCGGGGATCGTGGCCGGTGGCGTGCCCGCGAACCTCCAGGAATTCGGCGCCTTCAGCGGCGCCTCGGTCGGCTCCGGACTCGGGATCATCTCCGCGATCGGGCTCGAGTCGGCCTATCCGGGACTCAAGCTGGGGACGCTGACCGCCGCGGGCGAACACGCCGTCGGCGAGGCGCTCAGCGAGTGCGCGGTGGAACTGCTGGCGAGCCTCAACGGGGCGAACTTCCAGGAATTCACCACGGCGCATGAGACACTCGAAGAACTGGAGAAGAGCGAACCGGCCTTCGAAAAGGCCCTCGACGAACAGTCGCTGGACAACAAAGCGGTCTCGGCGCCCGTCTACCACTTCCACGGGCTGGAAGACGAGTTCGTGCCGGTCAACCAGGACGTGAACCTGCATTACGCGTGGTGCGCGCTGGGAGTGAAGGACGACTTCCAGCTGTACTCGGGCGAGCACCTGTTCACCGATCCGCTCGGCGCGCCGGCGGCGCTGAAATGGATCGAAGAAAGGGTGGCCGGCAAGAGCGCTCCGAGCACCTGCGGGGAGCACAGCGCGGGTGCGAAACTGCCCGCCACGGCCCGGCTCACCCCCGAGGTCGGGGACGCGACGATCAGGCTGGGTGGATGGTCGCTGAAGGGCAAGGTGACCGAGAAATCGGGTATCTCCGAGGAAATCCCGGCCGGCTCGACGATCACGGCGGAAGCCGACGTGACGAAGGGCACGCTGACGGCCGAACTGAGCATCCCGCCGATCAACCAGACCTTCTGGCTCGGGTTGATTCCGGTGACGGTCAGCGGGGGTCTTACGCCGACCGGCCCGGCGACGGGGACGTTCAGCTTCAGCAAGGACGGAAGCGAAGTGTCCGAGAGCGCCGACGGCAAGGCGAACGAGGTGGTGAAGGGCGTGCAGGTCGGGCTCTTCAACCTGCCGATCGGCTGCAAAACGGTCGAACCGATCGACCTGCCGCTGAGCATCTCCGAGCCCACGAACGCTCTCGCCGTTGGGAGCTTCTCGTTCAAGGCGACGGTCACCGTGCCGGAATTCGGTGAATGTGGCGCGCTCGGGCCGCTCATCTCGGCGGCCACGTCGGGGCCGGGCAACACGGTCGAAATGACCGCGACGCCGCCGGCGCCGACCAACTGGTAGCAGGCCGGCGGGGCCGACTGGGCGAGCCCACCGGCTCGCCCAGGGTCCGGACCGAAGACGCGGGGACCCCGGCCGGGGTCCCCGCGGTGGGAAGTACGTAGTCCGACGCGGAGGCTCTACCGTTGGGCAGGAGGCCCGGTCGGCTTAGAGTCGGGGCGATGACGCCAAGCGGCCAGGCCTCGAGTCTCGCCGCCGCCCAGCGCTCGCGCCGAGCGGGCGGCCGTCAACGATGAGCGTCGCTGCGCCGGCGCGGCCCGCGGTCGCTCTGTTCGCGCCCAACCCGCTGCTGACGCTCGACGTGCGGGAACGCGATCGCGAGCGCATCCGCATGGGAGCCGGCGGTCAGGGTGTGCAGGTCGCCGCGGCAGCCGGCGCGGTCGGCGCGACCCCGGTGCTGTGCGGGTTCGCCGGGGGCGAGAGCGGCACGCTGCTGCGTCCGCTCCTGGAGCGGGCGACAGGCGCCCCGGCCTATCTCGTCCGGACGGCAGGCGCCAGCGGCTGGCGTGTCACCGACCGCCGCGAGGGTAGGCACGAGGTGATGGCCATGCAGGTGAGCGTCCCGCCGTCCGAGCAGGAGCTCGACGAGCTGATCGCGCTGAGCTGCGCGCACGCTCTCGCCTGCGAATGGCTCGTCGTGACCAACCCGCTCCCGGCCGAAGCGCTGCCGCTGGAGGTGTACCGACAGATCGTCGGCGACGCGCATGTCGGCGGGGCCCGCACGCTGCTCGACCTCGCCTCGCCACGGCTGGACAGCGCGGTCGCCGGCGAGCCCGACCTGGTGAAGCTGAACGAGTCCGAGCTCGGGGACTTCATCCACGGATCCGTCTCGACCCCCGCTCTGATGCTGGCCGCGGCGAGCATCCTGCGGCGGCGCGGCGCGCTCAACGTGATCGTGACGAGGGGGCGGCTGCCGGCGATGGTGCTGCACGGAAACGAGGTCTGGAGGCTCTCCTCGCCCCGCTTCCGGTACGGCTCCGGCGAGGGCTGCGGCGACGCGATGATGGGCGCGCTCAGCGCAGCCTGGGCGATCGGCGACGGCTTCGAGCGCGCGCTCGTGCTCGGCGCGGCCGCAGGGGCCGCGAGCTTCCTGAGCCGCGGCCTCGGCCGCCCCTCATCGGCGCTGATCGGGCAGCTCGCCGACCGGGTCGTGCTGGAGTCCTGGCCCGCCTCGCAGCTGGATGAGGAGTCAGCCTGAGCTCAGGCACCCGTCCGTTTTGCGCCGGCTCGGCCGCGGGGCGAGCCGCCACGTGTGGCTCGAGCGCCCGTGCCGCGAGCGCTCGGTTTGGCGGTGCGCGCTTTCGTCGCCCTGCCACCAGTCGATTTGGTGGCCGCTTTGGCCGGTCGCGTCGTGGTCGATTTGACGGCGGCTTTCCGGCCGGCGGTGGCACTCGATTTCGTCGCGGCTTTCCCTCTGCTCGATTTGGCCGCTGCTTTGGTCGCCCGCGCCCGGCTCGGTTTCGCGGCCGCTTTGCCCGTCCGCGTCCGGCTGGGTTTCGCGCCCGCGCGTGCTTTCGGGCGCGAACCTTTGGGTTTGGACTTGGCCGCCGCGAGCATCTCCTTCTGCATCCGTTCGAGCTCCCTGCGCGTGGCCTTCCCCATCTTCGCGACATCGCGACTCGCGTCGCGCAGCGCCCTGGCGACGTCGCGTCTCAGGTCACCGACTCCTGCGCCGACTCCGCCACCGAGCTTGCCCAGATGCTCCTGGGCAACCTCGAGCGACTCGGCGACCCGTGCGAGCAGGCGCTCGTTCTCCTCGCAGCGGGCGCGTGGGCTGCCGCGTTCACGCGACTGTTTGGTGGCTGCTTTCCGAGTTGCTGGCATTTCGAGAGGGTCCCTTTCGATTCGTAGGTCGAACCCGGCGGGTCGCGCTTCAACGCGACCCTATCCTGCCGCCGTCCGATCCGCCAGCCCGTTCTCCAAATCTGGACGCCCGGCAGTCGTCGGGCTCGGGACTGCCGGAATGCGCCGATGGGCACCGACGCCCGGCCCGAGAGCTCAGCCGGCCTGCGCTCGCGCCTGTTCGAGCTCGGTCGCGACGGCGGCATGCTGGTTTTCGATTTCGAGACGGCGTTCCAGCACCGGGACCGCTGCGCGGGGGTGCCCGTCCAGCGCGAGTGCGCGACCGAGGTCGTACAGCGCGTAGGCGTAGGTCAGGCACATTTCGCCGACCGGCTGCAGGCAGTCCTCCTGGTGCTCGCCCGTCGCGGCGACGGCCCGCGTGAGGAAGCTCACGGCCGCGGCCGCGCGCCCGTCTTCGAGCAGTTCGTGCCCATGAGCCTCGAGCTGTGTGGCCAGCTGCTGTGAGACCGGGACGGGGGCCGGCGCGCTCGTCGGCGAGGACTGTGAGCGGGCATGCGAGCTCGGAGTGGTGGAGGCGAGCGTGCTGGATCTCGCGGCTTTGCGCGATTGGACCGAACCGGACTGCCCCGTGTGGCCGGCACCCGGGTCCACCAGCACGAGCACGACCAGCAACGCGACCACCGCCAGCGCGCCCGGGGCCAGCCAGCGCCGGCTCGCCGAGCCCTCTGTCGCAGGGCGGACGGCCGCCAGCGATGCTGCGAGCAGCTCGCGTGCCCGCCGCAGCGTGTGCTGGGTCGCATCCCACGCTCCCGATCGCGGCTCGGGAGCCGGCTGCCCCCACGACGGGTCGAGCCGGACACCGACGACACGTTGCCCGTTCGCGCTCGGCGTGGAGCGCTCGATCGGCACTCCGGCCAGCTCGAGCTCGGCGACGACGCTGGCGGGGAACTCGATGCCTGCGTCGTGCAGTTCGGTGAAGCCGACCGTGGCGCCCTGCGCCTCCCGCAGCACTTTCAGCAGGATCGCCTGCTGGCGGTCGAGCGCCTCCGCGCCGGCTCCTGCCGGCTCGCCATCCTCGACACCGATGTGCTCAAACGGCCCCTTACCTGGCAACTCAAACCTCGCTGATGTGCCTGATCGGAAGATACCCGTCAGGCGCCCAGTTTCCACCTTCAGAATAGGCCCGCGCGCGAGACGATGGATTGAGGCGACACTCCGGCGCCAGCAATAGGAGTCGGGCACCTCATGTCCGCGCCTTTCGAGAGTCGAGCCGGAGCGTTTGAGATGCTCGTCGCGTCGATAGAGCAGGACCGCGCCCAGGGCCGCGTGCTCAGCTACCGGCAGCACCGCTCAGGCTGGCTGTGGCGCTGCTTGGGGCGGCTCTTTGGCGGTGAGCTTGGCGAGCAGGTTCCCGAGCAGCATCACGATCACGGCGATCGCCACGCCGATCAACGTGTAGAGCACGCGGTCTCCCTCGGCGCTGTAGTTCGACGGGTGGGGAAGGTCTACGGCGAGCAGCGCGCCGGCGGCGATCGCCGCGGTGTAGAACGCGTAGTTCCAGAATCGGATGGCCGCCCCGTGGACGAAGAAGACGATCACGACCACGTCGAGTGCGTGTTTGATCGCGATCAGTTTGAGCCCGTGCTCGCTGGCGGCTATCAGCATCAGCAGCGTAGCCGCGGCCGCGCCGATCAGCGCGCCTGCCAGACGCTGCGCGGCCACCACCGCGGTCTGGTTGAGGCTGGGCTTCATCGCGATCAGCGCCGCGATCGGCGTCCAGTCGGCGTGGGACAGGTGCGCGCCGAACGCGATCGCGGTTGCGCCCGCCATGCCAAGGGCGCGCAGGACCGCAAACGCGGTCAGCGGCGGGGTCAGTTTTCTCGGCGAGGTGTCACCGGGAAGCTCCGCGATCGGCTGTGGCCGGTCCTTGCGCCCGTGTATCAACCAGCCAACGAAGATCAGGGCGATCCACAGCGCCGTCCCCCCGACCCACGCGAGCGCCTGAGCCCAGGTGTGACTCGTGAGGTGGGCGTTGTGGCTGTTGGCCCCTAGAACGAGGGCGACGAAGAACCAGAGGTTCAGGAGCAGGGCCTCAATGAACCTGTGCAACCCGAACCTGATCGTCAACCCGGCCACCAGAGTGATGGCGAATGCCGCGAGCACCAGCCAGCCCCACGCGCTCGTGGCGAGCCCGAATCCGAGCGCCGTGATCGCCGCGCCCACCAGCCCGAACACGGCGATGTCCGACGCGCGGTGCCCATAGGAGCCGCCAGGGTCCACCACACCCGCGAACAGCGCGCCGAACAGCGCGCTGAGCAGGTATTGCTCCTTCCCGATCGCCAGCAGGACGACCAGCGGCACCATGGCGACATCCAGGAACATCACCCCTCGCCCCCAGTTGAGCCCCTTGGGATTCAGTTCGAATACCTTCGACAGGAGACTCGTCACCTTTCCGCGCTGGGCCGGCTGGTTTGCTTGCTCGCTTGTCTTGGCTGCTGCCATCTGTCCCCCCTGGTTCGCGCTCCGCTCGGGACGGTCTGCCGCGCTTCCGCTTGCGAACGACGCAGAGGCGCGGCTGCGGCCGACTTGCTCGGCCGCAACCGGAGTCATCCAGCTAGGCCGTGGCGTACTCCTTCTCTGCCTCGTCGAGTTCCTTCTTGAACTCCTTGCGGTCAACGTCCATTTCCTTCTCGATCGTCTTTTCCGCGCGGGTGAGCACCTTGTCGAGCTGTTCTTCAAGGCGCGACTCGCCGATCACGAGCAGCGTTGCCTGTCCTGCGTCGATCAAGTCGCCCAGTTCCTTGGCGTCCCCTCGTGAGATTCCCTTTTTGAAGTGTCCGCCGAGGCCGCCGATGACGCCGCCGACCAGCGCTGCCGGTACGACCGCCGGTGCGGCCAGCACCCCGACCGCGGCTCCCACGGCAATGCCTCCCCAGGCGCCGTGCTGAGTGGGCTTCTCGTGCTTCTCGACGTGGACCTTACCGTCGGCGTCCTTGGTGACCAACGCGACGTCGTAGGTGCCGACGAGCTTCGCCGCGTGCAATTCGAGAAGCGCATCGTAATCCGCCTCGGCACCGACGGCGTCGGCGTAGGTCGCGGCGTAGATGAACACAGGTCTGTCGCTCATAGTGAGCTCCTCGGTCTTGGCTTTGCGGAGTGCTCCAAGAAGCTCCGCGGCTAGCGCGGCTCGAGGCGGGTCCAGCGCGCACCGGAAAACCGGGTCCTTCCGAATCGACCTCAGCGCCAAGACCAATACCGACGCTACTCCTTTCCCCTGGCGTGCGTCGTCCCGCGCCCAGATCGTCGGATCCAGCGTGCATGGCATCCGAACGCGGTGCGACCGAGCGGGGCATTGCTCGCTACCGGCAGTTCCTCGCCGCCTGGACACCGGCAGCAAGCGCGACCGGGTTCGCTCTGCGCTCGACGCGCCCTGAAGCGCGACCGGTTAGCCAAGACGCACCGCTGGGCGCGATCTGATCCGCTTCCTCAACGCCCTGTCTGAGCCGACTCGTAAGGAGGCCGCCGCCATGACCACGCCCGAAGCGAGATCAACTGCTCCGCCGCCGGCCAACCCTCGCTTGCTGAACCTCCTGCAAAGGAAGCCGTTGACGGCTCGGCGGGCGGCGCGAATCATCGCCTCGATCACCATCTCGATAACGATCATCAGCGGCGTGCTGATGCACTTCACCGACGCGAAGACCTACCCAAACATTGGCGACGGTCTGTGGTGGGCCATACAGACCGTCACGACCGTGGGCTACGGGGACCTCGTGCCGACGAGCACCGCGGGACGACTCCTCGCGGCGCTCGTGATGGTTCTCGGGATCGGCTTCCTGACTGTCATCACGGCCGCGATCACCTCTTCGTTCGTCGAATCGGCCAGGTGTCGCCTCCAGGGCACCCAGACCGACACGCTCTCCGCAAAGCTCGATCAGATCGGCGCGCGTCTGGACGTGATCGAAGCGGGCCTGAAGGACCTGGGTGACCACCACTAGCCCGGCCGACGCGTTCGCCGCCTTCGACTATGAGCTCTCGGTCGGCGCCTGGGCGACCGCGCCGCTGGTGAACTGCCATCGGCGCCACGGCCAGAAGCCGTCGATCTCGACCTCGAGAGAGAAACTGAGGGCGATCCGGATGACAACGATGATGCCAAGGACGCCGACGCTTTCGAGGGTCGGGTCGACGATTATCGTCCGGACGATGTCAGCGATGATCAGGACCTCGAGGCCTACCAGAATGCAGCGGCCAAGGTTTCGGCGCAGTTCGCTGTAGGACTCGTGTGCCGTGACGGGGCGCAGGGCCCGCACTGCGAATACGAGAAGCGCACTGAGTCCGCCGAGGACCATGATTGCCGCCCCGAACGCCTCAACGACTTTGACGACTTCGGAGATCACATGGTCGTAGCTCATACCGAAATCCATGCTACTCCGCGCTCCAGCAAGGAGGGCATGATGAGGAGCGCTCGAGCGGCGCCTCTCAGCTGCTCTAGCCCCGCTCAACCGCCGGCTGCCAAGTGCTCGCAGTCGGGACCGGCGGGCAGCCGGGCGGGCACGGCCGGACGTCAACCGGCAGCAGCAACAGACCGAGATCGGCCTGGCTTTCGGTCAGGTTGCCGGTAAACGTCTCGGACCACGGGTCCGAACCAGGGGCGTCGTGTCGCCGAAGTTGTCGGCATCTGCACGACGGCGTCGGCGCCCGCGGACTCAGCGGATCCCGCCTGAGGCGACCGTCCTGTAAGCATGCCGGCGTGACGGGCAGGATGCGAGGCCGGCGGCAGCCGAGTCTACGGCCGGGGCTGCTGCGGAGCGTCGGCCCGGAGGTCCTCTCGGCAGCGTCTGACAACGACCCGACCAACGTTGGCACGGCTGTCGCCGTCGGGGCCCGGAATTGCCAAGAGGAGGGGAGCCGCATCGCGCCCGCCCCCGCGGCTGAGCGAGCGTCTGAACTGAGTTCCTCGCTGACGCTCGCTGCGGACGAACCACGAGACCGCGCCGCTCTGACTCCGCCGACTTCGCGTCTACCGCGCCAGTACGCGGGGTCGAACCCTCGTGAGACACCCGATCGGCTAGCTGCCTACACGGTCAGGCGCGTTATGGCTTCTTGGCCTTCCACCGGGATGATCGTCCGGGCGCCCGCGGCGACGATCACGCTGCTTCCTTTCCCGCGCCCTCAGCGTGGGGAGCCTCGGACCCAAGCCCTTCGCGCGCTATTTCACCGCCGCCGCCCGCACGCGCAGCGGCGCGAGGAACGGCAACGGTGCCAAAGGCGGGAGCGACGGGACTCGAACCCGCGACCTCTGCCGTGACAGGGCAGCGCTCTGACCAACTGAGCTACGTCCCCAGATTGTTTTTCAACAACTTGGCCATATGTCACATAGAATCAAGTGTTTCGCAGCTTTCGCCATTTTCGCTTCATTCTACCTTTTCGCTGCTGTGGACTCAATTTTGGGTTTTGGTGGACACCACGTGGACACCAAAGTGGACACCAAAATCACCACTGCAACGACAGAACTAAGTCTACCAGATGAAGGCAGGTTTTGGTGTCCATTCCCCTCTCACCGTCGCGCAAAATACGACAATTCAGCATCGAGACCGCCGCCCTCTCACTCTGTGCCCGCAGGCAGTTCAAAGCCGGACAACTGCTCGACCTGCCGCAGAAAGGCGGAGGGCTTTACCCCGAGCGAGCCGCAGATGTCGAAGATGCTCCGCAGGGACGGGTTCGTCTTCCCCAACTCAATGAGACTGATGAAGGCTCGCTCGTAGCCCGATCTTGCCGCCAGAGCCTCCTGGCTCATTTTCTGCCGCAGACGATGCTTCCGCAGCAGTTGTCCGAACGCCGCGGAGGGG
>JBKQOO010000192.1:0-13396 GCA_052145475.1 Solirubrobacteraceae bacterium | reverse complement strand
GGTGCTCGCCGGGGCGGCGCCGCCGCTCGCAGCGGGCGCCGGGGCCGATTCGCCGCCCACGCCCTGCATCTGGCGCGTCAGCTCCGCGGCCAGCCCCAACCCGCCGCCGGCCACGACGCCCTGCGAGAGAGCCTGGGGCAGCAGAGAGGACGCCATCCCGCCGCCGAGGCTCGGCTGCGAGCCTTCTTCGCCACCCGCTTCTTCGCCTTCGGCTTCGCCGGCTCCGGTGGCTGCGCTGCTGAGCTGCTGCAGCAGCATCTCTTCGAAGCCCTGCGCCACCTGGTAGTCCTGCTGCACGCGGGCGGAGCCGTGCCTGACCCAGCTGGGCTCCAGCGCGCTCGATGTCGGCGGAAGCCCGGCCCCCAGGTTGCTCGAGGGGACGGTCATGCCGGGCGCAGCTGGTTGGCGATCGACATCATCTGGCTCTCGTCCTGCAGTGCGGTCGTGTCCATCTGGAAGGCGCGCTCGGTCGTGACCAGGCCGGTCATCTCGGTGCCCATGTCGACGTTGGACTGCTCGAGCGCGCCCTGATGGAGGCGGGCGCCCGTGGCCGCGTGCGGGGTGCCGCTTTCGGCGGTCGGCGCGAGCAGGCCGCCGCCGACCGGCGCGAGGTGGCCGGGAGAGGTCACCGTCACCAGCTGGATTCGACCGAGCACCCTCGTTCCGGCGCTGACTGTGCCGTCGGCCGAGATGCTCAGGCTGGACGGGCTGACACCCGCGGGAAGTTTGATCGGGGGGGACAGCCGGTTGCCGGCAGAGGTGACGATCGTGCCGCTCGCGTCGAGGGCGAGGCTGCCGTCGCGGGTCAGTGCGGTGCCGCCGCCGGGCAGCGTGACCTGCAGGTAGCCCGGCCCTTCGATCGCGACATCGAGCGGGTCGCCGGTTTCCTTCAGCGCCCCCTGTGACTGGCTGCGGCCGATCACTTCCGCGTTGGCGCCCGACCCGGCGGTCGTGTCGGTGCCGGCGATGTCGACGTCGTTGTAGAGCAGGTCGTTGAAGGCGACCCGCTCGGACTTGTAGCCGTCGGTGTTGAGGTTCGCCATGTCGTTGCTGATCGCGTCCAGCTGGAGCTGCTGAGCCGCCAGGCCGGTTGCGGTTGAGAAAAGCCCTTCGAGCATGGTTCGTCCAGTCTTCGGTTTCCGCCGCAGGCGAAGGCTGCATCGAGGTCGTCCGGCGACGGGGAAGGTTCTGCCTCCACGTGATCGGCACTCCTGGCCCGGACTTGAGCCCCGGGCGCCGCGGCGCAAGCGCGCGCCCACCGGGTCGCGTCTCGCCCGTCCCCCCGCCGGCCGGCCCCCGCCCCTCAGGTTGCGGAGATGGAGCCGACCTGCGTGGTCGCCTCCTGCAGGGTCTGGGCGATCGTCTGGATCGCCTGCTGCCCCGACTGGAACGTGCGCAGCGCCGTCAGCATTTCGACCATCGTCTTGGCCGCGTCGACGCCCGAGGCCTCCAGGGCGCCCTGACGGACCGTGCCGGCGCCGGCGCCGGCTGCGGTGCCCGTGAACAGGTTTTCGCCCTGCTTGGCCGCGCCGGTCAGTTCGAAGGTCGCCAGCGCGGTGGCGGGCACGGTGCCGTTGGCCGAGACCTTGATCTGGGCGCCGCCCGCGCCCAGCACCGGGTTTCCGCTGGTGTCGGTGAGTATGCCCGCCGCCGTGCTCGTGAACTGGCCGTCGCGGGTGTAGCGGACGCCCTGAGGCGTCTGCAGGGCGAAGAAGCCCGCGCCCTCGATCGCGAAGTCGAGCGGTTCACCGGTTTCCTGGATCGACCCGGGCGTGAGGTCGGTGTAGGTCCTGCCCAGCGCCACCCCCTGGTCCATCGAGCCGACGCTGGCGCCGCCCTCGGTGTTGGCCAGCAGGATCGCGCCGAAGTTGTGCTGCGGCGACTCGTCCGGCTTGTAGCCGGGCGTCGACGCATTGGACAGGTCGTTGGCGAGCTGATCCTGACGGGTCTGCTCGGCGACCATGCCGGATGCTGCTACGAACAGGCCTACATCCATACGAACCGGTATTCGGCCGGAGCCGGCGATCCTTTAGGACTGCCGGGCCGGCGTTCAGCCGACCGAGCTGAACAGGGCCAGCTCGCCGGAGAGCTGCTCGTACAGGCGCCGCCGCAGCTGCGTGTGGATCTGCGACACGCGGCTCTCCGAGACGCCGAGCCGCTCGCCGATCTCGCGCAGCGTCCAATCCTCGACGTAGAGCAGCACCGCGACCTCCCGCTCCTGCTTGCTGAGGCGCGCGAAGGCCTTGCGGAAACGCTGCTTGGCTTCTCCCCGCTCGACCGTTGCGACCGGGTCGGTCTCGCGGTCGGCGCTCTCCAGAGTGTCGATCCGCTCGATCGTCGCGCTGTCGTCGGAGCGCACCACGCGGTTCAACGAGCTCACCTCTGCCAGCGCCACCTGGTCCAGCCTGCCGGTCAGCTCCTCCGCGGTCATGCCGACGCTCGCGGCCAGCTCGTCGCGGTCGGGCAGACGTTCGTGCTCGGCCAGGAAGCGCGTGCGGGCGTTGGCGATCGCCCGCTCATCGCGCCGCAGCGAGCGAGGCGCCCAGTCGTGGCGGCGCAGCTCGTCCAGCACGGCGCCGTGGACACGGGTCCAGGCGAACTGCTCGAGGGTCGCGCCCTTGTCGGGGTCGTAGCGGTCGATCGAGCGGATCAGCGCCTCCAACCCGCAGGAGAGGAAGTCCTGCACGTCGCACTGCGCCGGCACCTCGCGTACCTTGCGGTAGACGATGTAGCGCACCATCGGCATGAACGTGAAGATCAGCCGGTCACGCAGCTCGCGGTCCCCGGTCCGCCTGTACTCGAGCCAGGTGGCCAGCACCTGTGGTGCCGGCGTCCTGGGGGCGCGCTTTCCGATTGTGTCCATTCTCCTGCTGGGGTGTCGAGGGAACTGACAGGGGGATGGTCCGCCTGCTCTTGCACTCTGGCTCGCGTCCGAGCCGATGAAGCGGTGTAACCGGAGTGATAGTTCGCGGCCGCGAAGATATCCCCTGCTTCGGTCGTATCGGAGCCTTCGAGCGACTCGCGTGGGCCGGACGCGCTCGGCGGCTGGAAGCGCTCAGGTATCCGGCCACGCGGCCGATGACCCGAGGGCATGGCCCGTTCCGCTGCAGCCGCCGTTGCAGTCCGCGCCCGACCTGCTTGGCGCCGGTGCCCCGTGGGTAGAAGGGCGGTGTCGCGGTTTCCGCGGCGCTGCGCCCGATGTCCATCCGTGGCCCCGGAGAAGGCGGGCTTAAAGTTTTCGTGTCGGACGTCGATCACACCGGTAGCGACGCGGCGCGAGGCGGCCCACGGACCGGACCGCGTAATCCGTTTTCAGGGAGAAAACGCCACTTGAGCTCGCCAACCCATCCCACCACAGCACAGGCGAACCTGCCGAGCCTTCCCGGGAGCACGGAGATCGATGCGCTCTCCCTGCTCGACCCGTTCGCGATCGATGCCCGCAGGGGCTCGCCCGACGACCAGGTCCTCGCGGCGATGGCGCGCGCCGAGCGGATCCACGGCGAGCTGCGGGCCAGGGGCATGGAGATCCGCTTCGGCTGCCCACCGGACGGCCCGCCCGTCGTGGCGCTGGTCGGCGCTGACGGGGAGCTGCTGCGCACGCTGACCCCCGCCGAGGCGGCAGAGATCGCCATGGGCGGGGACGGCTCCTAGGGGACGGCCTTGTCGGCGATCTCGGTCAACACCGGCACAGGCAGCCCGATCTCGATCACCGGGCTCGCCTCGGGCATCGAAACCAGCGCGATCATCAAGGCCCTGGTGGCAGCCGAACGGGTGCCGATCACCCAGCTGACCACCCAGCAGGAAAAGCTCCAGGCGCAGCAGGAAGAGCTGCGCAGCCTGCAGAGCGCCCTCCAGCAGCTGTCCTTCTCGGTCGCCGAATTCGGGCTCCCCTCGCTGTTCGAAACCTCGCAGAAGGTCACCTCCAGCGAACCGCAGCGCGTCGCCGCCGTGGTCACCTCGGGCGCGGGCATCGGCGGCTACCAGGTCGAAGTCACGCAGCTGGCCAACTCGGCGCAGCGCACCTTCACGTTCGTCAGCCCGGCGAGCGAAGAAACGATCTCGATCGACGGCCACGAATACAAGCTCGCGGCGGGCGCCACGGCCAAGGAACTGGCCAGCGAGGTCAACTCGGACGGCACCGGCACGGTCTACGCGGCCGTCCTGAACAGCGAAACGATCGTCTTCTCCACGCGCGCGACGGGCGCGACCGGCGGAGAATTCATCAACGTCACCGCGGGCGCGCTGACCGAAAAGGCCGGCACGGCCAAGGAAGGCAAGGACGCCGAATACTCGGTCGACGGCGTCAGCGGCAAATCAGCCTCGAACACCCTCACCGAAGCGATCCCGGGCGTCACGCTGACGCTCGGCGGCGTGACGACCACCGCCGGCCCGGTGACCGTCGACGTGCAGGCCCCGGGTCCCAGCACGGCCGCGATCGAAGCCCAGGTCCAGTCGTTCGTGAAGCTCTACAACACGACCGTCGAAACGCTCGAGAAGCAGATCACGACCAAACCGATACAGGGCGCCTCCAACGCCAAGGAATACGGGGTCGGCACGATGTTCGGCGACACCGAACTGATGGGCCTGCTCTCGCGCATGCGCTCCTCGATGTACGAAGCCGTCGCAGGGCTTCCCGCCACGATGTCGAGCCCGTTCGACATCGGCCTCGGCACCGGGCTGGCCGCCGGCGCGAGCAGCGCCAGCCCGTCGCAATCCTCGATCGAAGGGCAGATCTCGCTCGAACCGGCCAAGCTGGCGAGCGCGATCGCGGAAAGCCCCGAAGCGGTCGAGAAGATGCTGCAGGGCTGGTCGAAGAACCTGCAGGCGACGATCAACGGCGCGGCACAGGCGGGAGGCGGTCTGGCCTCGCGGATCGAAGGCGACGAAAGCCAGATCACGACCCTCAGGACGCGCATATCGACGATGAACGAAATGCTCTCCGAACGCCAGAAGGCGCTCGTCCAGACCTACGCGCAACTGGAAGCCGCGCTGGCCAAGAACAACGCGCAGCTCTCCTGGCTGGGGCAGCAGACCGAACTGCTGCAAAAAGGCTAGGCGCCGCCTCTCACCGCTCAACTTCCGGGCGCGCGCGCCGATGACTGTGAAGTCAATGGGCAACGTCGCCGCATCACCGCAGGCCTACATGCGTGGCTCGATCCGCGCGGCCGGACCGGCTCAGCTCGTCGTGATCCTCTACGACGGCGCGCGCCGCTTCCTGCGCCAGGCGATCGCCGCGCTGGAGGCCGGCGACATCGAGCGCGCGCATGTGACGCTGCGCCATGGCGAGACGATCATCGCCCACCTGAACGGCACGCTCGACCTCGACCAGGGGGAGGTCGCGGTCCATCTCCGCCAGCTCTACGAGTTCTGCCTGCGCCACCTCAATGCCGCGCGGATGGCCAAGGATCCCGCGATGATCGCCCAGGTCAGCGACATGCTGGGCGAGCTGCGCGAAGCGTGGGCACAGGTCGCGGCCGAGGCCCCGGACGGGTGAGCGCGACGGACGCACCGATCGACGAGGCGAGCTCGCAGGGCTATCAGGCGCTGGTCGATCACGCCGAGCTCGAGTTGGAGCTGGCCGGCCGCGGTCAGCTCGGCGAGCTCGCTGCCCTCGGCGAGCGCTGGGATCAGCTCGTGGCGGCCCTGCCCGCCCCGGGCGCCGCGACGGCCCTGCCGGCCGTGCAGCTACTCGAAAGGGCGCATCTGATCCACGAGCGCACCCGCGTGGAGCTGATGCGCCTGCGCGAGTCGCTGCTGGCCGACGTGGCGACCGCTCGCCGCGCCCGCCGCACGGCCGACGGCTACGCCGGCGAGCTGGCGGCCAGGCCGCGCGTCGACCGCAGCGCCTAGCGATCGCCACATGGGGGTGCGGCCGGCGGCCGCCGCCCCGGGCTAAAGATCCGGCGCGCGCCGCCGATGACCGGAACGGCCCCTCGATGGCCGTTCTGCCAGCGACCTCATGGAGAGCGTCGGTTTCAGCCCAGGGAGGGCGGAAAGGCAAGACCGACCCGCTATGCCACTCGTCGACTCCACCCAGCAGCTCCTGGAGGCTGCGATGCGCGGCTCCTGGCTGCGCGAGACGGCGCTGACGAACAACATCGCCAACGCCGACACCCCCGGTTACCAGCCTCAGCAGGTCGACTTCGAGTCGGAGCTGCAGAGCGCGGTGACGGCGGGCGAATCGCCCGAACAGGTCCAGTTCCAGGTCGAAACGGTGCCATCCGAAGCCGGCCCCAACGGGGCCGGCGTGAGCATCGACCAGGAATCGGCCAGCCTTGCCGAAAACGGACTGGACTACCAGGCCCTGACCGACGTCGTGAACACCCGCAACGGGATCATGCGCTCGGCGATCGGGATCGTCTGATGGGTCTGTTCGACGCGATCAGCATCGCCGGCACGGGTCTCACGGCCCAGCGCATCCGCATGGACGTTACGGCGGAGAACCTGGCCAACGCCGACACCACGAAAGGCGCAAACGGCCAGCCCTACCGGCGCCAGGAGGTCGTGGTGGGCGAGATCGGCGCCGACGCCAGCTTCAGCGGCGCGCTGTCGGGTGCGCTCGAACAGACGGCCGGCGTCCAGCAGCCCGGCGGCGTGCGGGTGACAGGGATCGTCGAAGACGCAACCCCCGACCAGCAGGTCTACGACCCCGGCAACCCCGAAGCCGACAAGCAGGGCTACGTGAAGCTGCCCAACGTCAGCACCGTCACGGAAATGACCGACCTGATCGCCGAGCAGCAGTCCTACCAGTCCGACGTGACCGCGATGCAGACCTCCAAGTCGATGTTCAGCTCGATGCTGGGGATCCTCAAATGATCATCCCGCCCGTCGGCGGGCTGCAGGCCGGCCTGACGGGAGCCGCCGAAGGCGCCACGCAGGCCAGTCCGGCGGCGCCGGCCGAAGGCCTCGTCGGGACGGCGGCCGAAGGCACGTCGTCCAGCGGCGCCACGAGCGGCGCCACGCCGAGCTTCGGCACGGCCCTGACCGAAGCGATCTCCTCCCTCGAGAGCAGCCAGCAGAGCGCCGACAGCGCTTCGCAGGCCCTTGCCACGGGCAGCGTGACGGACCCTGAGAGCGCGGTCACGACGGTCGAGGACGCCTCGCTGGAGATGCAGCTGGCCGACCAGATCCGCACCAAGGCCACCGACGCGGTCCAGACGATCTTCCAGACACAGGTCTGATCGATGCCCATCGCACAGCTCGCATCGAGGTTCACCGCGCGGGGATGGCTGATCCTGGGCGGCTCCGTGGTCGCCGGGATCCTGTTCATCTACCTCTTCCTGCACCTCGTCTCCCAACCCAGCTACTCGACCCTGGCGAGCGGGCTCAACCCGTCCCAGACCGGCAAGATGACGACTACGCTGAGCGCCCACGGAGTGGGCTACCAGCTGCAGAACAACGGCACGGCGATCGCGGTGCAGTCGAACCAGACCGCCGAGGCGCGGGTCGCGCTGGCGGGCGCCGGGCTGCTGGGCAACACCCAGCCCGGCTTTGAACTGTTCGACAAACAGAGCCTCGGCGAAAGCAACTTCCAGCAGCAGGTCACCTACCAGCGCGCCCTGCAGGGCCAGCTCGAGGAAACGATCAACAGCGTCCAGGGCGTCTCGGGCGCCCAGGTCGAGCTGGTGCTGCCCAGCGCCCAGAACCAGATCTTCGGCGAAAACCAGGGGATCGCCAGGGCGGCGGTGCTGCTGTCCGGCACGACCAGCATCGACCCCAGCTCGGTGCGCGGGATCGCCCAGCTCGTGGCCTCCAGCGTGCCGGGGCTGCAGCTCAGCAAAGTGACGATCACCGGCGCCTCGGGCCAGCTGCTGTGGCCGGTGTCCGGCGGCGGCTCGGGCCAGGGCACCAGCGTGCAGGAAGCCGAGCAGAGCTATGACAACAGCACGGCGGCCAGCCTCGACGCGATGCTGGCCCAGACGCTCGGCGCGGGCAAGGCGCAGGTACTGGTGTACGCCAACATGAACGTCAACCAGACGACCCAGGAATCGCTCACCTACGGCAAGGCCGGGGTACCGCTCCAGCAGAGCAAGTCGCTGGAGACGCTGACCGGGAACGGCAGCGCCGCGGGCGGCGCGACCGGCACAGCCAACGTCACCACGGGCACCGGCGGCTCGAGCGGGAAGTCGAACTACAAGAAGGAAACGTCGAACTCCTCGCTCGGGGTCAACAAGACCGTCACCCACTCGACGATCGCCCCGGGCGCGATCGAAAGCCAGCACGTCTCGGTGCTGCTCGACAAGTCGGTCCCCGCCGCCTCGATCCCGGCGATCCGCGAAGCCGTCTCGAACGCTGCCGGGATCCAGGCCAAGCGCGGTGACACGATCTCGATCGGCCAGGTCGCCTTCCCGAAGTCCACCACCGGGGCGGGGGCCGCCGCCAGCAGCCCGCTCGGCATGGCCAAGTACGCGCTGCTGGGCATCGGCGCGGTCCTCTTCCTGTTCTTCACCACGCGCTCGATCCGCAAGCGCGAGAAGGAGGCGATCGAGGAGCCGCGCTGGCTGCGCGAGCTGGAGGCGCCGGTGCGCCTGTCCGAGCTCGAACGCGAGATCACGCGCCGGCCGGCCGACATGCTGGCCAGCTCCAGCCCGCAGAACGGCGCCGCCGCCAACGGCTCGCCACCGGGCCAGGACATCCGCAAGCAGGTCGAGCAGCTGGCCGACAGCGACCCCGATCGCGTCGCCCAGCAGCTGCGGACCTGGATGCAGGAGGACTAGCCCGACGTGGCCGGGGAGACGCTGGCGCAGGGCACGGGTGGCGAGGCCGGCGCCCTGCCGCCCGCTCGTCCCGGGCTGCCGCCGGGCGAGAGCGAGAAGGTCAGCGGGGCTCGCAAGGCGGCCGTGCTGATGGCGGCGCTGGGGTCCGAGCGCGCTGCCAACGTGCTGCAGCGGCTGCAGGAGGAGGAGATCGAGAACCTCTCCGTGGAGATGGCGCGGCTCAACGCGGTCGGCGCGGAGACGACCGACTCGGTGTTCAGCGAGATGGCCGCGCTCAGCGCCACGGCCGGGGGAGGAGCGAGCGGCGGGCTCGACTTCGCCCGGGAGGTGATCGAGCGCGCGCTCGGGCCGGAGCGGGCCGTCGAGCTGCTGGGGCGCCTGTCCGGCGCCAGCGAGGCGCGGCCCTTCGAGTTCCTGCGCACGGTCGCGCCGGAGCGGATCGCCGCGCTGCTGCGGACGGAGTCCCCGCAGACGATCGCGCTGGTGCTGGCGAGCCTGCGCACCAACCTGGCGGCCGGCGTGCTGGCGCGCCTGCCCGAGGAGCAGCAGCCCGAGATCGCGCTCCGCATCGTCCGCATGGAGCAGCCCAGCACGAGCGTGATCGAACGGGTCGAGGACGTGCTGCGCCACCGCATGACCGGCGTCGCCGAGCGAGAGTACGCCGCGACGGGCGGGACGAAGGCACTGGCCGGGATCCTCAACCACGCGGAACGGTCGGTCGAGCGCCACGTGCTGGAGAACCTGGCCAGCACCGACAAGCAGCTCGCCGATGAGGTCCGCGGCATGCTGTTCGTCTTCGAGGACATCGTCAAGCTCGAAGAGCGCGCCGTGCAACAGCTGCTCCGGGAGGTCGACCAGAAGGATCTGGTGCTGGCGCTCCGCGGCGCTCCCGAGGAGGTCCAGGCGGTCGTGATGGCCAACATGTCGGAGCGCGGCGCCGCGATGCTCAAGGAGGAGATGGAGGTCCAGTCGCCGCAGCGCAAGCGCGACATCGACGCGGCGCAGAGCCGGATCGTCGGCGTTGTGCGCAGGCTCGAGGAAGCCGGCACGATCGTGATCCCCTCCGACGGCCAGGACCAGGAGGAGGGCGAAGCGGTTGTCTGAGACGGTGGTCAGCTACGACTTCGAGCAGCTCGAGCCGTCCGCTCCGCCACCTCGGGACGCCGCCGCCAGGCTGCTGGCCGAGGCGCGCGCACAGGCCGAGGAGATCCGCGAGCAGGCGCGCGCGGCCGGCTACGAGGAGGGTCGCGCCGAGGGTCTGCGCGAGGGCGCCGCCCTCACGGCCAGCGCCGCCTCGGCCCTCGGCGAGGCGCTGCGTGAGCTGGAGAGCATGCGCGAGGAGGTGGCCGAGGCGGTCGAGCGTGATGCGATCGATCTCGGGCTCGCCCTGGCCGGGAAGATCGTCCCGGCGACGCTCCAGATCCGCCCGGGGCTCGTCGTCGAAGTCGTGCAGGGGGCCCTGCGCCGGGTCAGCGGCCAGCGGACCATCGTGCTCGTCGTGAACCCGGCCGACATCGAGACGGTGCGGTCTGCGCTGGGGGACCTGCAGGCGCAGGGCGGCGTGATCGACCACTGGGACCTGCAGGCCGACCAGCGCGTCGCCCCCGGCGGCGCGATCGTCCGCACCGACGAAGGCGAGATCGACGCGCGCCTGCAGACCCAGCTGGAGCGGGCCGGCGAGGTCGTGCTCGCGGAGCTCGGCCCCCGCAAGCGCTCGAAATGAGCGCCCCGGCCGCGACCGGAGCCCTGCTGGCGAGGGCCGGCGAGGCCCTGCGTGAGGGCGACCTGGTCCGCCGCCACGGCTTCGTCAGCAACCTGATCGGGCTGATCATCGAGGTCACCGGGCTCCAGGCCGAGGTCGGCGAGGTCTGCCTCGTGGGCACCGACCGCAATCGCGCTCGCGCCGACCCGGTGCCGGCCGAGGTGGTGGGGTTCCGCGAAGGCCGCACGCTGCTGATGCCGCTGGGCGAGCTGCACGGGATCGGGCCGGGCACGCGGGTGCTGGCGACCGGCGCGCCCTTCCGGATTGCGGTCGGCGAGCAGATGTTGGGGCGGATCGTCGACGGGCTGGGTGTCCCCGACGACGACGGCCCCGTGCCGGGGGGCGAGCTGCGCTCGACGATCTCTGCTCCTCCCGGTCCCCTGTCCCGGCCGCGTATCCGCGAGCGGGTCGGGCTCGGCGTCCGCGCCCTCGACGGGCTGGTGCCCTGCGGACGCGGGCAGCGCCTCGGGATCTTCGCCGGCTCGGGGGTCGGGAAGTCGTCCCTGCTCGGGATGGTCGCGCGCTCGACCAGCGCCCAGATCAACGTGATCGCGCTGGTCGGCGAGCGGGGACGCGAGGTGCGTGAGTTCGTCGAGCGTGACCTCGGCGACGCCCTGGAGCGCTCCGTCGTGGTCGTGGCGACCTCCGACCAGCCCGCGCTGGTGCGCATCAAGGCGGCCTTCACCGCCACCACGATCGCCGAGCACTTCCGCGACCAGGGCCACGACGTGCTGTTGATGATGGATTCGGTGACCCGGTTCGCGATGGCCCAGCGCGAGGTCGGGCTGGCGATCGGCGAGCCACCCGCCACCCGCGGCTACACGCCCAGCGTGTTCGCCCTGCTGCCCCGCCTGTTGGAGCGGGCCGGCACGAGCCAGAGCGGCTCGATCACGGGGCTCTACACCGTGCTGGTCGACGGTGACGACATGAACGAGCCGATCGCCGATGCCGCTCGCTCGATCCTGGACGGCCACATCGTCCTGACCCGCTCGCTGGCCCACGCCGGACACTACCCCGCGGTCGACGTGCTGCAGAGCGTCTCGCGGCTGATCGGCGAGATCGTCACGCCCGAGGTTGCCGAGGCTGCCCAGCA
Organism: Solirubrobacteraceae bacterium; assembly: GCA_052145475.1. Taxonomy (GTDB): domain Bacteria; phylum Actinomycetota; class Thermoleophilia; order Solirubrobacterales; family Solirubrobacteraceae; genus Palsa-744. Next base: position 1,824 of record JBKQOO010000192.1, on the reverse strand, counting down.
GCTGCGCCTGGCGCTGTCGGTCCTGCGCGAGAAGGAGGACCTGGTCGCGGTCGGCGCCTACCAGCACGGCAGCGACTCGACACTCGACACGGCGCTCGCGCACCGCGGCGAGATCGAGTCCTTCCTGCGCCAACGGGTCGATGAGCGCAGCGACCCCGAGGAAGCCGATCGGCGCCTGCTGGCGCTCGCCGCGTCGCTGGCCGGCGATCTCCGGCGCGCACAGGAGGAGATCCCCGACGCCGAGGAGGTCACGCCCGCGGCCACCGATCGCTCCGGCGGCGCGGCCCTGCCCGATGCGCCCGCGATACCGGCGCTGGGGTCGACGCTGTGAACCCCGATGAAGGTCCGCGCCCGCCGCTAAAGCGTCGTCCAGAGCGGTCGATAACCAGATCGTGACCGGACCCTCGTTCCGTTTCCGCCTCGAGCGTGTGCGCGCATTGCGCGAACGCGGGGAGAAGCTCGCCCAGGAGGACCTCGCGCAGTCGATCTCGCGGCTCTCCTCGAGCCAGGCCGAGCTGCGCAGCGCCGAGGCCGAGGTCGAGCACGCGCTCGAGGACCAGCGCCGGGTCAGTGCAGCCGCCGAACCGATGGGCGGCGCCGAGCTGCGGGCACGGCAGGCCTTCCTGGAGCGTGTCGAGGCCGAGCGCAGTCGTCAGCTGGCCGCCCTGCGGCGCAGCGAGGCCGACGTGGCCGACAGCAACGCGAAGCTGGCCGTGGCGGCCGGCGAGCACGAGATGCTGCTGCGGCTGCGGGAACGCCGTCGCGGCGAGCACGACCGCGAGCAGGCGCGCCGGGAGAGCAACGCCAACGACGAGATCGCCGCGGCGCGCTTCGGCCGGAGCGTGGCATGAGCACCGAAGCGATCGGCGCCGCCAGCACCCCGCTTCCCGCCGAAGAGCAGGCGATCTCCGCGCGCATCCGCCAGATCGAAGCGATGATCGAAGAAGCCCGCGACGGCGCCCTGGGCCTCTCCGCCTCGTCGGCCGCCTCGGCGAGCTCGTCGACCAGCTTCGCCTCGGCTCTGCAGTCGGCGGGCGCCGGAGCCAGCGCGACCGCTGCCGCCTACCAGCCCGAATCGTCAACGTCAGGTGGCGAATACAAAGCTCTGATCGCACAGGCTGCGCAGCGCAACGGCATCGAACCGGCGGTCCTGCACGGCCTGATCGAGCAGGAGTCGGGCTTCGACCCGAGCTCTCAGAGCAGCGCCGGGGCGATGGGCCTGACCCAGCTGATGCCCGGCACCGCCTCCTCACTCGGCGTCGCCAACCCCCTCGACCCGGCCGAATCGATCGAAGGCGGCGCGCGCTACCTGGGGAAACTGATGCGGGAATTCGCCGGCAACACCACCGACGCGCTGGCCGCCTACAACGCCGGCCCGGCGGCTGTCAGCCAGCACGGAGGCGTGCCCCCCTACCCGGAAACCGAAGCCTACGTCAGCAAAGTCCTGGCCTACGCCGAAGCCTTCCGCCAGACGCACCCTGCCACCGCGCCCCCGGCCGCGAGCCCCGAGGAGCTGCTGTGAGCGCGCTCGAAGTCGCTGTGCTGCCGCCTCCGGGCGCGCCGCCGCCGCAGGGCGGCGGCAGCTCCCCACCGGGAGCTCCACCCGGCGCTGAGCCTTTCCACAGCGCTCTGAAAGAACAATGGGCCCGGACCGCCACCGCGGAAGGCCAAAGAGAAGGAAGCCCAGGCGGGGCGACGCGGCATGGGGAGCGGCGCGCCGAGGCGGGCGAAGCGGCCGAAGGGGCTCTCGCGACCGGGTTGCCGCCTTCCACGCAGGCTCGGGCCGGCGCCGGGCAGGCGGGCGCGAAGGGCACGGGGGGCAGC
>JBKQOO010000191.1:0-10841 GCA_052145475.1 Solirubrobacteraceae bacterium | reverse complement strand
AATAATAACCACTTTTGGTTGCGCGTCTTTGAGAATATGCTCAAACTGGTGGACCTGCTCGACGTCGAGGCGACAGCCTCGACGGTGCGCGAACTGGAGGCCTCGCACCTGCTGCACATGGCCTGGTACACGGAACACGGCAGGTTCTGGGAGGCCCCGGAGAACCTGACCTGGGTGGGCGCGACCCTTGCGCTGCTGCGAGCCTTCGCCGAGTCGGGAGGCTCCCGGGCCGTGCTGGCGGGCACCTGTGCCGAGTACGACTGGGGCGTTCCGATCGACCGCTGCAGGGAGGTGGATACACGCAGCGACCCTGCCACGCCGGAGCGCCCGGCCACGCTGTACGGCGCCGCCAAGCAGGCCACGCGGATCGCCGCGAGCGCCTACGCGCGAACCTGCGGCCTGAGCCTGGCATGGGGTCGCGTGTTCCTGCTCTACGGACCCGGCGAGGATCCGCGCCGCCTGGTCCCAGCGGTCGCCAGGGCGCTGCTGGAGGGACGCGAGGCGAACGCCAGCGACGGACTCCAGGTCCGCGACCTGATGCACGTCGACGACGTGGCCGGTGGCTTCGCCGCGCTCCTCGACAGCGCAGCCGAGGGCCCGGTCAACGTCGCCTCCGGCGAGGCCGTGAGCATCCTGCACGTGCTGGAGCTGATCGGCGCAGCGACCGGCCGGCCCGAGCTGCTGCAGATCGGCACGCTGCCCAGGCGCGCCGGCGAGCCCGATCGCCTCGTCGCGGCGACCGAGCGGCTGCGCGAGGAGGTCGGGTTCGAGCCGGCCGTCGACCTCGCTGCCGGGATCGAGGCGACGGTCCAGTGGTGGCGCTCGGACAGGCCGGTGGGCTGATGGCGGGGCGAGACGAGCTGTGCGTGGTCCACCTCGTGCGGATCGGGGAGGCGGTTGAGTCCCTGCAGCGCTTCGCTGGCTCCCACAGCGCCCATCCGGCGGGGGCGGACCACCGTCTGGTCATCCTCTACAAGGGCTTCGACCGCAGCGAAGCCGCGCTGGCGCCCTACCGGGAGGCGGTCGCCGATCTGCCCCACACGGAGCTGGAGGTCAGCGATCAGGGCTTCGACCTGACCGCCTACCGCTCATCCGCCGAGCTGCTCCAGGCGGGGCGCTACTGCTTCATGAACTCCCACAGCGAGATCCTCGCCGACGGCTGGCTCGCGATGCTCGAGCAGGGCCTGAACCGACCCGGCGTGGGCATCGCCGGGGCCACCGGGTCGTGGGCCAGCCACTCCTCGCTCGCCCGGTTCCTCGTGCGCCTCCCCGGTCCCTACAGCGGGTTGTTCGACAGGAGCTCCGCGGGAGCGATCCTGCGCTCGCTGGAGCAGGGCGGTGATCTTGCGCAGTCGGGCGGTGCGCCCGCCTCTGCTCCGGGCGGCCCGGCCCGCCGGGTTCTCGAGGGCCTGGGGAACCTCCCTCACACCCTTCACGTGATGCTGAGCTTCGACCCGTTCCCGGCCCACCACCTGCGCACGAACGCCTTCCTGATCGGTCACGAGTCGCTGATGCGCCTCAGCGGCTTCGAGCTGAAGACGAAGCTGGACGCCCACCGGCTCGAGAGCGGGAGAGCGAGCGTCACGCGCCAACTCGGAGCGCGGGGCCTGAGGGCAGTGGTCGTCGACCGCCATGGCAACAGCCACGAGCCCGAGCAGTGGGCCTCCAGCGAGACGTTCTGGCAGCGCGGGCAGGGTGGCCTGCTGGTGGCCGACAACCAGACCCGGTCCTTCCAGCACGGCGACCCTGATCGCCGCCTGTTCCTCTCGCGCTACGCATGGGGAGACCAGGCTGACCCGTCCTGATCCCGGCGCGGACGAACGGGAGCGGGGAGGCGGCCCTGCCCGGTCGGGGCGAACCGGCCGAACGCTACTGTGGCCCGCGTGAACCTGCGACCCGCCAGCGCGAGCCGCCACCCCGCGAACGGCCGGCCGCCGGCCCGGGTGACAGCGGCGATTCTCTCCTACGACGGGCGCGAGCTGCTGGAGATGGCGCTGCCGCCGCTGCTTGCCCAGACCTACCAGGAGATCGAGCTGCTGGTCGTCGACAACGGCTCGAGCGACGGAACCGTGGCCTGGCTGCATGACCGCTGGCCCCAGGTCCGGGTCGTGGCGCTACCGGCGAACATCGGCGTGACGGCCGCGCTGAACGTTTGCGTGGCGGAGGCCGCCGGCGAGCTGGTGGCGCTGCTCAACAACGATGTCGAGCTCGAGCCCGACTGCATCCTGAGGCTGGTCCAGGCCCTCGAAGAGCACCCCGATGCGGCCGTGGCATGCCCCAAGCTGATCGACTTCCACCATCGCGAGCTGCTGGACGGCGCTGGCGACGTGTACACCTGGGGCGGCGAGGCCCACCGTAGGGGGCAGGGTCGTCGCGACCTCGGCCAGTACGACAGCCCGCAGCGCGTGTTCAGCGCCTCGGGGGCGGCCGCGCTGTACCGCCGCAGCGCGTTCGAAGCGGTGGGTCCCTTCGACGAGCGCTTCTTCGCGAACTGCGAGGACACCGACTGGTCCTTCCGGGCCAACCTCGCCGGCTGGACCTGCCGCTACGTCCCTTCGGCTGTCGCGTACCACATGGGAAGCGCCACGCTCGGCAGCGGGGTCAGCGACTTCGCCCTGTTCCACAACTGGCGAAACGGGATCTGGGTGATCGTCAAGAACTACCCTGCCCGCTCCCTGGTGCGGCACCTTCCCGACCTGGCGTTCGTCCAGGCGCGCAATCTCGCCGTGTCGCTGCTGCGCGGCCATCTGCGGGTGTGGCTGCGGGCCTGGGCCTCGGCGCTGGCTGGACTCGGGGGCACCCTGGCGCTGCGGCGCGGTGTCCAGCGCTCCCGGACGATCCCGGTCGGCCGGCTCGAGCAGCTGGTCGGGGAGGACCGATGAGCCGGTGGCGCCGCGTGCTCGAAAGCCGAGATCCGGGAGAGGAAAGTCTGTGTCCGACCGCCAAGACAACCTGAAGCGCATGAAGAGACAGCTTCGGCGGCTGCTGGCGGCACCCGGGTACCTGCTCTGCGGCCTGCGCAGACGCCGGCTCGCCAACCGCTACCTGCGAGGCTCAGGCCTGGAGATCGGGGCGCTGCACAACCCCCTGACCACGCCGGCCGGCGCGACGGTCCGCTACGTCGACCGCATGGACACGGCCGCTCTGCGCCGGCAGTACCCCGATCTGGCCGAGCGGCGGCTCGTGCAGGTCGACGTGATCGACGACGGTGAGACGCTGAGGACGCAGGCCGACGAGTCGGCCGACTTCATCATCGCCAACCACTTCATCGAGCACACCGAAGACCCGCTCGGGACACTCGCGAACCACCTGCGCGTGCTCAGACCGGGCGGCTTCCTCTACCTGGCCGTTCCCGACCGTCGCCGCACCTTCGACGCAGAGCGCCAGGCGACGCCCCTCGCCCACCTGATCCGCGACCACGACGAGGGGCCGGCCTGGTCGCGTCCGGTCCACCAGGAGGAATGGGCCCGCCTGGTCGACAAGGTCGAGCCGGAGGAGATCGAGGATCGCGTCGAGGCGCTCGAGCGGACCGACTACTCGATCCACTTCCACGTCTGGGCGCCCGCCGAGTTCGGCGAGGTGCTCACCTACGCCCGCGACTCGCAGCGCCTTCCCTTCCGGATCGAGGCGCTCCAGCCCAACCACCACGAGTTCATCGTCGTGCTGCAGAGGCTCTGAGCCTCGGCCCGCCAGAGCGGACGCTACCGTTGCGCACCGTGGGCCAGGAGCCGACACCGATCGAGCCCGGCGCCCACGTAGAGCAGCCGGGCGAGCAGCCGCTGCTGACCGTCGCGATCGCCACCTATGACGGTCGCGAGCTGCTCGAGGGCGTGCTCGCCTCGCTGCAGGGGCAGAAGATCGCCGACCGCACGCACATCGTCGTGATCGACGACCACTCGAGCGACGGGACCGCCGCGTGGCTGCGCGAGCGATGGCCGGCCGTCGAGCTGATCGCCCACGATCGCAACCTCGGTGTGAGTCGCTCGCTGAACGAGGGCCTGGGCGTCGCCCGCGGCGAGTTCCTGGCGCTGCTGAACAACGACGTCGAGCTCGAGCCCGACTGCCTGGAGCTGCTGGTCGAGGAGCTCCGCGCCCACCCCGAGGCCGCCGTCAGCTCGCCCAAGCTGCTCGACTTCCACGACCGCGGCCGCCTCGACGGGGCCGGCGACGTCTACACCTGGTGGGGGATGGCGAACCGCCGCGGCCACGGCGAGCTGGATCGCGGTCAGTACGACACGGCCGAAGCCGTGTTCGGCGCCAGCGCGGCGGTCGCCGTCTACCGGCGCTCGGCGATCGAGCGGGTCGGGGGCCTGGACGAGCAGTTCTTCGCCTACCTCGAGGACGTCGACTGGTCGATGCGCGCCCTGCTGGCCGGCCTGCAGTGCCGCTACCAGCCGCGGGCCGTCGCCTACCACATGGGCAGCGCCACGCTCGGCGCGGGACCGAGCGAGTTCAACCTGTTCCACATCTGGCGCAACGGGGTGTGGGTCATCGCCAAGGACCTCCCCGCGTCGCTGATCCTGCTCCACCTGCCCCAGCTGCTGGTCGGCCAGCTGTGGCATCTCGCCGGCGCGGTGCGCCACCGCAGGCTCGGCGTGTGGGCGCGGGCCTGGGCCGAGGCGCTGCGCGGCCTGCCTGCGATGCTGGCCAAGCGCCGCACCATCCAGGCGGAGCGGGCGATCGCGCCGCGCGAGCTGGGGCGCTGGATCTCGCGGCGGTGAGCCTAGGCGCCCGTCGATGAGCGGTAGGCCAGATGCTGGCGCAGCGCTCCCAGCCAGCCCGAGCGGGCCGAGCTGAGCGCGATCTCGCTGCGCCGGCCCCGGCGCTCGGCCCGCTTGGCCCCCCAGGACCGCAGCCCGGCGGCGCGGCCGCGCAGGGGCGCGAGGGTGCGGTCGCTCAGCGCCACGAACAGCACGTAGGCCAGGTCGTAGAGGAGGATCCCGGGCAGGGCGCGCAGCAGCTGGCTCGTCGTCGCGTTGCGCGCCAGCAGCCAGACCCGGTTGCGCCCGACCAGGTAGTACTTGGCGGCAGAGCCCTCGCCGGTGCTGGCAGAGCCGCGGTGGTAGGCGATCGCGCCCGGCTCGTAGACCGCGCGCCAGCCGCCCGCGCGGGCGCGCCATGCCAGGTCCACGTCCTCCTGGTAGGCGAAGAAGCGCCCGTCCAGCCCGTCGAGCTGCGCGAGCATCTCGGCCCGGTAGAGGGCCACGCAGGCGCTCGCCCCGAACACCTCGCCGGGGTTCTGCGCCGCCGCGACGGGCCTGCCGGCCAGGCGCTCGCTGGCGACCCCGAGCGAGTCGACGTCGATGCCGGCCGAGTTGATCAGGCCGGGCTGCCCCTCGAAGCGGATCTGGGCCGCGACCGCGCCGACCCGCGGGCTCGAACGTCCCGCCGCGACGAGCGCAGCCAGCGCGCCCGGCTCGAGCGTGGCGTCGTCGTTGATCAGCGCGACCCACTCTCCACGGGCCGCCTCGATGCCGGCCTGGGCGGCCGCGGCGAAGCCGACGTTGCCCTCCGAGCGCAGCACCCTCGCGGCGGGGCTGTGCTCCAGCACGAGCTCGGCCAGACCGCCGTTGTCGACCACGATCAGCTCGAACGCCTCGCCCTCCTCCGTGACGCCGCGCGCCGGCTGCTCGGCCTCGAGGCGCTCGGCGGCCACGGCCAGGGCGCGCAGGCACTGCACCAGTGGCTCGCGCTGGCGGTAGGCCACGACGACCGCCGAGACGAGCGGCCGCGCGCTCATATCGAGGGAAGACGTTCGATCCGCAGCGCCTGCAGGCCCCGCAGCGCGGAGCGGAAGGCGACGTTGCGCAACCGCTGTCCGGGCCGGCCGGGGGGCCGGCGTTCCCGCGCCGGCGGGTAGGGCTCGGTCGCCCAGCGCACCAGCGGCGCGGCCACGACCGGCCAGGCGTAGCGCGGAGCGAGCGCGGCGAGCCGCGCCGAGAAGGCGGCGCGTCCCTGATCGAGGACCAGCTCGAGGGCGCCCGCGATCGCCTCGGGGCTGCCCGCCGGCACCGTCGCCCCGAGCCGCTCGCGTTCGACCTGCTGGGCCAGATCGTCACCGGCCGTGCAGACGATCGGCAGCCCGGCCCAGATCGCGTCGAGCAGCCGGGTGCGGAAGGCGAAGCGCGTCTCGAGGTGGTCGGACTGGGCCGAGAGCACGCAGTCGGCCTCCATCAGCCAGTCGGCCCGTCGCTCGTAGGGGACCCAGGCGTCGTTGAAGAAGACGTGCTCGTCCAGCAGGCCGAGCGAGCCGGCGAGCTCGCGCGCCTGGCGCTCGGCGCGTGCGGCTGCGGGCAGCGTCGAGGCGCCCATGAAGACCAGCCGCGCCCGCGGCCGGCGCTCGCGGAGTAGTGCCATCGCCCGGATCGCCGACGGCGCGTCGAGCCAGGCCCAGATGCCGCCGTTCCACAGGATCAGCTCGTCCTCGGGCGCGATCCGGGGGAAACGGCCCCGGGCCCCCGGGCCCCTGGCGAGGGCGGGCTCGGCGGGGAGGCCGAACGGCACCGTGTCCAGGCGCGAGCGCAGCGAGTCGTCGCGGTCGTAGGCGGCCGGCGTGATCAGCCGCTCGGCCAGCATCGCGCCGAGCCACAGGTCGCGCTGCTTCTCCGACGCGCAGATCAGGTGGTCGGCATCGGCCATTCCCTGCATGACGCGGTCGATGGTCAGCGTGGTCGCCAGCCGCCTGGTCGAGCGCCTGCTCTCGCGCAGACGCTCGATCACCTCCAGCGGCTCGGGGTCGTAGAGGTCATAGATCAGCCGCGCCGGCGAGTTGCGCATGCGCTGGGCCAGCTGCGGCCAGGGCGGCTGGGCGACGATCGCGTCCGCCTCGGCGATCAGCCTGGCCAGGCCGCTCCGGCGGGGGCTGCCGAAGCGCTTGTAGGAGACGACCGGCGGGCCGCCCGGGGTCTCGCGGGAGGGCGCGACGCCCGCGACCGTGACCTCGGCGTGGCGGCTCAGCACGCGGGCCAGCTCGAGCGTGCGGATCGCGACGCCCAGCGGCCGCTCGTCGACCGGCTCGGCGCACACGAACAGGACGCGACGCGCGTCGCTGCCCACCTCGCCATTGCTCTGCGCAGATGCCATCGGCTAGGTGTAGAAGCCCGTCAGGGTCAGCAGCTGCCCGGCGTAGCTGAGCGCGATCATCGCCACCACCAGCACGGTCAGCAGCGGAACGTGCAGGCGCCGGCCCAGACCGAACGTGCCGAGCACCGCCAGCGTCGCCAGCGCGCCGATCGCGGGGAAGATGTAGCGCCCCTGTTCGGCCACGACCGTGCGCCCGCCGTCCGGTGCGAAGAAGGCTGCCTCGACCGCCACCAGCACGCACAACGGGACGAGCAGGATCAACAGCAGCTCCCAGCCGCGGGAGGGCAGCTTCGCGCGCCAGCGCCAGGCCGCCCGCAGCCCGAGCACGGCGACGGCCGCCATGGTCGCCAGGATGATCAGGAAGACCCAGCGGGGGAAGAGCAGGATGTACCACCCGAAGGCCCCCCAACCGCGCTCGATGTAGACCTGGAAGAACGGCCAGCCCGGCGGGAACAGCTCGCCCATGAAGCCGAGCCGGGGCAGGAACAGCTCCCACAGGTACTCCAGGAAGCGCAGCGGCATGTGCTCGGCCGTGCTGACCGCGCTGGCCGCCGAGATCGCGCCGCCGCCGCCTCCGCCGATGCCTTTTTCGGCTGGGTAGAAGACGGGTCGCAGCAGCCGCCACCCGCCCTGCACGAACACGAACGAGCCGACCAGGGCAGCCCACGGGCCCGGCTTGAGACGGCGCCGGTAGCGCCAGAGGAGCGCGATCACACCGACCACCGCGACCGGATAGAGCTCGTAGCCGGTCTCCTTCATCAGCGGCGTGAGCCCGAGCGCCAGCCCCAGCCCCAGCCCGATCTGCCAGCTCAGGCCGCGGCGCAGCGCGCGGATCAGCAGGTACAGGGAGATCGCGGCGGTCGCGTTGACGCCGTTGTCGTTGTTCGCCGCGCCGCCGATGAACGAGAACATCGGCTGGAAGGCGACCAGCAGCCCGGCGCCGATCGCGGCGGTCCGCCAGCGAGGCAGCAGCTCGCGAACGATGCCGTAGGCGCAGGCCGCGACGATCGCGGCAAGCAGCGCCGAGACGAGCCGCACGACGGTCAGCTGCGAGAAGACCGACTCACCGCGGACCAGCTCGTAGCCGGCTGCCGCGGTCAGGTAGTAGGGCGGGGCGTGCCCGGCAGCGCCCAGCGTGAAGCCGCCGCCGTTGTTGCGCGGGTGCGGCTGGGTGGCCCGGGCGTGCTCCCACAGGCTCTGGTAGAGGGGCAGCCAGGGCGGCAGACCTTCGGGCGAGCTGATCACCCCGTAGGAGTGCGCGCCCTCCAGCCCGAGCGCCTGGTCGGTCGAGTAGGGCGGGCGGGCGCTCGGGGTGGGCGATGCGGCATGCCCGGTTTCGGCGACGTACTGGACGTAGGCGAAGTGGTCCGGCTCGTCGGGCGTCTGGAAGGGCGGCGTGATCAGCGCCCAGCTGCCGGCGTTGAGGAACGTGATCAGCGCTATCGCGGCGGCCGGCCTGATCCGGTGGCCCCTGATCCTCAGCGGGCGCCCGGCCGCGGCCCGTGCCAGCAGCAGGATCGCCAGCAACCAGGTCGCCGGCAGCAGCACGAACAGCAGGACCGGATAGGTCCACGCGCCGACGATGCCCGGCCGGAACAGGGCGGCGCGTGAGAACACGCTGCCGGCCTGCTCGAGCAGCGAGCGTTCGGCGTGGTGGGGAGGGAGGAACCAGGCGGAGACGCTGTTTTCCAGCGGCTTGCCGCCGACCAGCAGGGGGGGAACGCCCAGCTGCAGGCCGAGCATCCCGTTGACGCCGATCGGCCCCGAGAGCGCGGTCAGGCAGATCGTGGCCGGCAGCGAGGACGGGTGCGAGGGCGTCGTCGCGATCGGCTCTTCCACGGCCGCCTCGGTCGAGGCGCCGACGGGCGCCGAGACGACGCCCGAGTAGCTTCCCCCACCCGCCTCGAGCACGCTCATGCGGACGGAGACGCGGGGCTGGGAGTCGAAGACGACCATCCGCACGATGCCCGTGCCGGCCGGTATGTGCATGCCCGCCGTGCACATCGTCTGGTGCTCCGGCACCGTCACGGCGATGGCATGCAGGCCGATCGCGGCCGAGCCGGTGTAGTAGGGCCGCGGCTTGAGCACCTGCCACAGCAGCAGGCTCAGCATCACCACGCCGACCACGGCCGCGGGCAGCCACACCGCCCGAGGTCCCTCTAGGCCGAGCCGCCGACGCCTCGCGCTCCGCTCAGGCGCGGGCGCATGCATCAGGCTGGCGGGCCCCATCTATCGCCGGCGCAACCCGAGGATCGAGAGCAGGAAGGATGAGAAGAAGATCTGGATCCCGATGATGATCAGCGTCGCGCCGATCACCGCCAGCTTTTCCTGGCCCAGCGCGCCGAAGCCCGAGTTGATCCAGTCGACCAGGATCAGCGCGACGCAGACGACGCCGAGCAGCGCCACCGCGCCGCCGAGCAGCAGGCCGTGCTCGAGTCTGAAGCGGGCCCGCATGCGATCGAACCACGGGTCCCTCTCGCCCATGAAGTAGGTGCCATAGGTGTGCGCGCAGAGTCCGAGCGCGAGCACCTGGGTGCCCACGATCGCGAGCAGCGCCCCGGCGATCAGCGTGTGGACGCCCCAGCCGCGGTTGAAGAAGCTGACGCCGCTGATCACCAGCCCGTCGGCTACGACGCCCAGCGTCACCATCGCGAGGCCAGGGACGATGAACAGGTAGGTCGGACTGTGCACCAGCAGGAAACGCAGGTGGCGCCAGCCGTCGCGGAAGGAGGACAGCTTGCTCTCTCCGCCCCGTGGGTGGTACTCGATCGGGATCTGCGCGATCCGCAGGTTCTCCTTGGAGGCGCGGATCACCATCTCCGAGGCGAACTCCATGCCGGTGGTGCGCAGGTCGAGGCGCTCGAGCACATCGCGGCGCAACGCTCGCATCCCGCAGTGGGCGTCGGTGACGCCGGTGCTGAAGAACAGGTTGAGGATCCCGGTCAGCAGCGGGTTGCCCACGTAGCGGTGCAGCCATGGCATCGCGCCCGGCTTGATGTTGTCCATACGGTCGCCGATCACCATCTCGGCTCCCTCTTCCATCTGCTCCAGGAAGCGCGGGATCTCCTCGAAGTCGTAGGTCAGGTCGGCGTCCAGCATCACGATGTACTCGCCCCGTGCGGCGTCCAGCCCGGCGAGGTACGCCGCGCCGTAGCCGGGGCGGCGCTCGCGGATCACGGTGGCGCCGGCGCGGGCGGCGAGCTCGCCGCTGCCGTCGGTCGAGTTGTTGTCGACCACGATCACCTCGCCGTCGATCTCCGAGCCGGCGAGCACCTCGCGCGAGCGGGCCACGCAGTGCTCGATGTTCTCGGCCTCGTTGAGGCATGGGATCACGACCGACAGGCGCAGCTGTGGCGCCGGATTCTGGGAGGTGTCCGCGAGCGCTGAGCTCGGGTCGGTGGTGACTGGCATGGGTTGTTGCTTCTCGACGACGCTGGCCGTCCGGTGGCTCCCCTGCGGAGCCATCAGCGACTTCAACGATTTCGGGCAGGCGAAGTTGCGCAGCCTCTTGCCTGTGCCCAGCCTATCGGACGGCCCGGGCGCCCCGATCGCCGGCACCGGTGCGCGAATCGGTCTCCCAATAGCTCGGCATCGCGCTGAGCCGACGCTTGACCGAGTTGGGCAGATGCTCGTGCTGGGCGCCCAGCACGAGTCCGGTCAGCTTCGTCAGCTCGTAGAGGACGGTGTACGGGATCCAGCGCGCCTGGCCGCCGCGCACCAGCCAGCCGATCTCGCCGCGGGCGTAGCGCAGCGCCGCC
>JBKQOO010000190.1:0-11635 GCA_052145475.1 Solirubrobacteraceae bacterium | reverse complement strand
CTGCGACCGACACGGGTTCGCTCACGACCTTAAGATGTGCGATCCGCGAGGATTCGATACCACTTTCGAGTTCCAACAAGCGCGTTACTTCGAGCGTACCTTCATCGAGCACTACTCCGGCATGTGCCGGGCTTCCCACGTTGACGGTGGTGCTCACCCCGAGACAAGCGACTTCACCCATCGCAGGAGGCGCCCCGAGCGACCACTTCGAACTTTCTTCCCAATTGCCCCGGCTGCCACCGATCCATGTATCTCCACACAGAGGTTCGGCGGACGCCCGAGCCGCATGCACCAGAAAGACGCAGCCCGCGAGCAAAGATGCGACTGAGAAGAGGAGACCCACCGCAATTCCCTGACGGCCTGCCCGGTAGTCCCCAGCCCGGCCCCGGCGCGCTCCATGTCCCATCGGATCTCCTCCAAAAACTCGAAGCCCGCGCACACCGGTTTGGTGCGCAGGGTGGCGCACACCCTATCTGGCGCCCAGTCGGAAGCTCCCTGAATCGCCGCAAATAGCACGACAATCAGGATCCGTACGCTCTGAGTGCCACCGGGCCTGGAGAGGCACATCGTGCGCGGTGGGATCAGGGCGCTTGTGGTCCCGCGGCGGGGGGACGCGAAAGTCGACAGGCCCGGCCCATGCGCAGGGGGATCGGCGCCTCGACGGCGTCGGTGCTGAGATGGCGAAAAAGGCCGGCCCGGCGCAGGTCGTTGTGCTCGCCTTCGCGCACGCGGCGCGTGCGCAGCCATGCGCAAGCGGGCACCTATACCCGGGGTGTCCGCCGCCGGAACGGGCGTCCTGGCGTCGTGAACCCGCGCTCTCGATTTCATTGAGGCGGCTCGGTGACGGCGTGGCCCCGGGCGTGCGTCGACGTATCCGCGATCCAAGAGCGTCCGGTGGCGGTGGCCGAGGTGCATGCTGCGGTCGAGTGCTGTCTCGGCCCCGCGGTCTCGCCCGAGTCGGTCGAGAGCTGCCGTTCGACTAGTGCGCGAGGGTCTGCGCCGAGGTTTCGGCGAGTCGCTCGCGGTCTTCGTCTAGAGGGTTGAGAGCGTTACAACGATGGTGTTCAGCCATCGGATTGGCCGCCGAGAGCGCCCGGGGATCGCTCCGCTGCAGGCGCCGCTGGAGATCACCGTTCTCCAGCTCCTGGCGTTCGGGCGGGCAAAAGCGCGACGGCAGGAGTTGAGCCGATGCCATTCCTGTGGCACAAGCCAGCTAGGTCTCGGCGGCGTGTTGGTGGGGTTTCGAACGGGGGGATGAGTAGGTCGCCCACGGATAGCCATTCGCAGTTGTTCGGTCGCGAGGAGGAGCTCGCGGCCGCGAGCGACCATTTTCCCAGCCTCGATAGTCGTGCCCGGTCGAGGCTGATCGGCGAGGCACAAGTCAATCCGCTCGCGCTCATCGAGTTGGCCGCCGCATCGAGCCGCTCAGCGCAGCTAGGCTTCGACGCGCCGGTCAGCGACCTGCCGCTCACCGGGCGGCTGCAGTTGACCTTCGCCAGCCGCGTGCACAGTTGCCGCTCGCTACCGCGAGCAGCTGCTGCTGAGCGAACTGGAGCCAAAGCTTGGCGCTCCAGGACACGAAGCTGGAGAGCCGACAGCCCCCAGCGGCGCTGCCACGGACGCCGCGGGTGATCTTTACGTAATCGACAGCGGCGGCCAGCGGGTGAGTGTATGGGAGTCGCCTTTGAACGGTCCCCATACGGTAGTGCAGAGTTACTACTCGGCTTGGGCCAGTGGCCAATGCGGAGAACATATGGAATGGGCAAACCTGCCGTGCGAAACGATGCCCCTGGACCAGTCGCGAAGAAGGGCTGCACCGACCTGCCATCCACGCGCACAACGTACACGATGTGCGATCAAGCGAATGCGATCGCCGAAACGTTCGGCGCGGCCGGCGCGATGGCGCGTGTCAAAACACAATCCTACGATCCCGCAGGGCACGCAGAAACGAGCGCAGATGAAGAAGAAGGCAGCACCCGGATCAGCAACGACGTTGAGCTGCCAGAAGTCACGACGAATATAGCCAAAGTCCGGTGCGCTCAAAACCCAGCGCGACCCAAGCGAGAGCATGACGGAAAACTGGACACACTCGGACGGCCCGAAAACCACACCGACGCGCACGGTATAACGACGACCTACACTTATAACGCGCTCGGTCAGCTCGAACCCGTGAAGTACGGCACCGTCGGGGGGATCACGCCGATACAGACCTGTCGATACGGTGCGACTAAGGAAGTCGAGGCACTCAGGGAGATGCGAGAGTCCGGGAGGGTCTTGTTAGCCGCCGTGCCGTCGTCGTTGGCCTTCGGTCTTCCCGGCTCTCCAGGATGATCCGCAGGATGGGCGCCGCGATGATCAGCCCGATGATCGGGTCCGCAAAGGGGGCGCCACGCACGACGGTCGTGGCGCTCAGGATCACGCCTTCGCTCACGAGCGTTTCGCTGAGAGCCTGCTTTCCATCCGCGATCAAATACAGCGTGGCCGAGCCCGGTCAGCCGGCGAGTCGCACGCCGAGGCGCGAGCACGTCTCTCAGCACGCAGTTATTCCTGCAGGTGCCAGAGCCGCGACTTATCGATCCTCCGGCCCGAACTCCCGGACCGCGGCTTCGCCCGCGGATTCTGTTGGCGATTGTGCGGAGCCGGGTTTCAGACCTGCGACATTGAAGCCGGCGCGCCACGTGCCCGTGACGAGCCTTCTAGGTCGCGGGGGTCGCCGGGCCGCATCCGTCGCGATCGAACTACTGGGCGCCACGGCAGCTAGCTCGCGCTGCTCGCGCCGTCGCGTCGGGAGCACCGCACGATGACCGTCGCCCGCTCTGGCGCGAGTGCCCGGCGCAGCGTGGCGAGGCCCGCTGAGGATGCTGCTCGCGACAACAGCGCCGGTGAGCGCGACCGCGGTCGCCTTGGCCGTTACACCGCCAGTCCCGATCACACGCCGCAGCCACTTGGAGCCGGCCGGGAGCGCCGAGCCGACCACGCCGGCCAGCATCCCCAATCTGCGAGTCCCGCCGGGCGATTTGGCGCGGCACGTCGCGCAGGCGGCGAGGTGTGCTCTCGCCTGCCGCTCCACGCGAGCGGAGGCCGCGCCTTCGCTTAGTGCCTGGATCGTGCCAGCGCGGTAGCCGCACAGCCGCCCGGTTTCGTAGAGCAGCTGGAAGCGAGCGCGCTTTCGCTCACAGGACCGTGCGGCGGCCCGCGCCTGATTGGCCGGGATATCGAGTGCGGTGGCGATCGCTCGGTACCGGTGGCCGCCCGCGGTGAGCTCGAACGCGGCTCGCTCGAGGTCATCCAGGTCCGCGAGGAACTCTTTTGCGATCAGCCGGTCCTGCTCGGCTAGGACCGCATCCTCCGGGGATTTCTGGCCGGCCTGGGCTGTCCGGTGGATCGCGGGGGCGTGCTCGGCGAGGATCTCCCTCCGGCGGCGCTGGTCACGGTGCGCGTTCAACGCCCGGTGACGGATCCCATGCCGGAGCGCGTTCCGCAGATGCTCCTCGGTCCCGTAGGAGCGCGAGAGGAGCGCGAGCGCGGTGTCCTGGTAGACGTCCTCGAGCTGGGCGTCGGACAGGCCGCGACACTCCGGGAACCCCCTGGCGGTGCGCAGCTCCCCGGCCTGCCAGCGGCCGAGCAGCTGCGCGAGACGGTCGAAGCCCAGCGTTGTCGACTGCGCCGCAGCGGCGTGATGGTTCGGGTGGACATCCATGTCGTCACCTGCCTTCTTCGTGTTCGAATTTGGGGCTTCGCTGGTATGTCGATCGCCGCGGCGTTTTGACCCCCCCTCCGAATGGGTCGCTTGAGCCGCTGCTTCCGCGAGCGCTGTGTGGGACCGCGTAGGTCTCGCCGACGGCGGCCGCGAGCACGGCCGCGAGAACGAGCGCGCCGGCGCGCACGCGGGTCCCGGCATCAGAGCGGGCGGGCAGCGAGAACCATCCGGCGGCTCCTGCGGCGAGCGCGAGCCACTCGACCGGTAGCTGCGGCACATACGCCAGCAGACGGCCCCCGTACGCGCCGAACGCCGCGCCGACGAGCGCAGCGTTCACCGTCAACGACGCGCAGACCAGAGCGTGGCCGGCGAGGGTCCGTTTCGGCCCGTCGCTGGCGCTGGCGGCGGGCAACAGCAGCGGCCATCCGCAGACGGCAAGGTTGTGTGCCGCGAGCGCCGCCACGGCCGGCAGCGTCGGGGCCACGGTCGCGGCCGGGGAGAGCCGCAGTCCCAAGAGGGCCTTGACTGGGTCGGCGAACCCGAGGGCGCGGGTGGCCACCGCGGCGATCAGCGTGACCGTCCAGAGGAGCAGGTAGGCCAGCAGCACCATCGGGCGGTACCCGACCCCGGTGACGTGACGGGTCGATGCTTGCGCGGCTGTCATGTCTGTGGCTGCCATGCGCTGACCGCCCAGCCACTGGGCACAGGGACCGTGTTGGCGAGGGTGACGTGGAGGGTGGGCGGGAGGCCTTCGTATTCCCCGCCGCCGGTTCGCTCACGCGTGACGACCACCCACCATCCGCGCCGCGCCCGATCCGGAGCGAGCGCGACGATCTGACCCTCGTTCCGTACGCGCTCGCGGGCCAGCGCGTGGGCGCGTGCGCTCGCGGCGGCCTTGCGTGCGTCAAGGCGGGCCGTGCCGACCGAGATCGCCGCGAGCAGCGCCTGATGCTCGGCGAGTGTGTTCGAGTCCCAGTCGGTGTACAGGAGCGCGAACCGTTCCACGGCACTCGCGGGTGTGGCGGCGGGCGCCAGCGGGTGCTGGCCGGCGGGCGGCGGCGACGGGGGTGCCGCGGGCTCGCCCGGGCTGCCCGGTGTTTCCCTGACTGCGCCGGTGGCTGGGCCGTCTGGGTTCGCGCAACCCGAGCCGACCAGCGCGAGCGCGGTCGCGAACGCGAACGCGAGGATGGTCCGCGGGCGTCTCATAGTCCTGGCGGGTGGCGTTCCACCCAGGTCGACCAGTCCGGGACGCCGGGGTAGGCCCGCCAGCGTGGCCCCGGCCTACCGGAGTTCGGGCCCGTGTCGTAGGCGGGGTCTTCGACGGTGTCGAACCGCAGCCCCGCGACGAATATGAACACGTGCGACGGGTTGGCGTAGATCGTCACGTACCGTCCCGGCCCCGGCAGCCCATAACTCTCAAGCTGGCCCGAGTCGAGAGCGGAGGAGCCGAGCAGGCCGGCCGCGTGAAGCAGGTAGGAGACCGCGGAGGAGCAGTCGTAGTCCGGCTGCAGCTCGTCCAGGGACGTGGCGTGCCCGGCCCCGTACATGTAGCCGGCGGTGAAAAGGCGGTTGCCGGCGCCGACCATCGCCTTCACCGCCACGGGTGCCTGTTCCCCGGCGGCCGCGAGGCCGTCCGGGAGGATCCTTGTCGCGGCACCCGGCGCCAGCGGCAGCGCGGCTGGTCCTTCGGTTTCGCAGCCGTCTTCGGTGACAGGCCCTGGAGTTTCGGGGAGCTGTTCCAGGACGCCGGCGGCGCCGCCGGCTGGGGCGAGCGCGATCCGGACCGGGGACTTCGTCACGCCGAGCGTCTTGGCGGACGCCCACCAGATGTCCAGCCTGTAGGGCTGCCCGTTCGTGATCGTCTGCCCGGGGCCCTGGCCGTAGCCGATGTCGCGCTTGAACAGGACCAGCTGCCGGCCGGAGTGCTCGACCCGCAGCCCTGTCAGGTACGGGAGGTTCCCGAGCGCGTCCGCGTCAGCGAACGTGAAGCCACCATGACCGGCAGGGTTCTGATCGAGCAGTGACAGCTCGGCGAACGTGTCCGGGTGCGCCGGCAGGTAGGCCTCGCTCGGGTCGGGGATCGCCCCGTAGGACCCTGAGCTTGGGTCGTCCGGGCCGCCGTACTCGGTCGCCCCGACCTGATACCAGCGCCCCGGCACGAGCTGCAGCGGCGCCGCGAACAGACCCTCGCCGCCGGCCTGGGATTCTCCTCCCAACAGGCATCCTCCCGTCCCGGGCTGTCCGAGGACGCTCGCGGTCAGCGCCGCCGCGACCGCCGCGAGCAGCACGGCGATGGCGAACCCGCCCGTGACCCAGCGCACAACCAGCCCTGGGCCGCTCACTATCTCACCCGCTCAGCAGGCTCATCCGACGCGGCGGCCTGCTGGTGCACGAGCGTTTTCAGTGCGCTCCAGGCGTCCCCGCCCGTGTCGCGCAGCGCTCTTTGGCGGAGTGGCTCGTCGCGGGCCGGGTCGCTGCTGGCGATCCAGTACTCCCACGGCCCCGGTGCGATCTGCACGACCGCCTGGCCGCGGGTCCCGTTCATCAGGTATGCGGTGCTGTACGCGCCCCGCACCGTCTTCAGGCTGCTGATCGCCGCGAGCGCCTCCTCGCTCAGGTTCAGCGTGTCGCGCATCCGCGCGAGCTCCGCCGCCTCCTGGCGCAGGAACAGCCGCATCGCCGCGTTCGCCAGTAACGCGCGGCCGTGCTCGTTGTCGAAGTCCGAGAGCTGCTGGCTGATCGCGATCAGCCACAGCGCGTAATGGCGACTGCGGCGGACAAACTCGTTGAACCAGCGCCCCGTCGCCGGCCGCTCGATCAGCTTCCACGCCTCGTCGATCACCAGGAAGCTCCGGCCCGCCCAGCCATGTGCCGGCGCGTCCCCGGCCGTGTGCAGCTCGCGGGTGTGGGTGATCGTGCGTTTGACGTGCTCGCAGATCGCGAACAGCGCGGCCGGGGCCTTCGCCTCCGGGATCGAGCGGGTATCGAACACCACCAGCGGCGCCCGGGCGGGGATCGTGGAGGGCCGGTCCGCCAGGTACGCGTAAGGACCCGCGCCGACGTAATTGTTCAGCCGCATGACGAGGTCGCGTAGCGCCTCGGCGACTCCGATCGACCCCTCGCCGCGCTCGCGCTCGTAGCGGCGCTGGAGCTCCTCCTGCAACAGCAGCTCCCGTGGTTCCTCCCCCGTCAGCGAGCAGCGGGCGTACACCTCGCCGGCTGCGAGGCCGACCAGGTTCGCCTCCAGGTCAGACAGCCCGTAGCTGTCGCGGCCCTGGTGATGCTCACCCAGCAGCAGCGCGTGCAGAGCGAGCAGGTAGTCGATCTTCTCCGGCCCCACCTCTGCGGGGTCATCGGTGTCCCAGCAGTTCACCGCCGAGGAGTCCGCGCCGACGCGGACCGTGACGGCGCCGGGGATCAGCGCGGTGAGGAAGTCGAAGTGGCCGGCCCGGTCGATGATGAAGCCGGTCGCGCCCTGGCTGAGCGCACGGGCGAGCAGCAGGATCGCGCTCATCGTCTTGCCGGCGCCGCTGATCCCGTTCACCAGCAGCAGATGGTTCGGGTGGCGCGGGTCGAACGGGTCGAGCAGCTCAAGGGTCCGGCCGGGGACAGCCAGCCCGACGGGGATCCCGTCCGGGCTCCCGCACGAGCAGCCGACCAGCGGGAACGTGTCCCCGACGTTCGCGGTCAGGTAACGGCGGGACCGTCGCGCGCGGTCATCCGCCAACGGCAGCGTGGAACGCCACAGCTTCTCCTGTGTGAACGGTCCGTGCTGCACCCGCGCGTCGCTCGCGGCGGTCAGCTCCCGCCCGGCGGCCCGGCTCAGCTCCCCCAGCGCCTCCTCGGTGCCGGTCGGGGCTTTGAGCGCCGCGTAGATCCCGACGCGGTAGATCCCGGCGCCCGCGGAGACGGCCAGTTCCTCGTTCAGCTCCGTGGCGTCCTGCTCCTGCACACGGGCTTCCGGGCTCAAGGGCCGGCCGCTGGCCTCTACGCCACGGTTCACGCCGTAGATCCGGCGGTGGCGGCGGCGCTGCGCCGCGCGCTCCCGGAAACGATCGGTCGCCTGAACGTGCACGCTTACCGCGAACGGGCATGGTGCCTGCATCAGATGCAACAGCCACCCGAGCCACGTCTGCTCCGGCGGATGGGACACGAACAGGCACCGCTCAAGCTGGTCGCCCACACCCAGCCGGGAGCGGTCACTAAGGTCCACCTCGGCCGAACACAGCACCTCCCCGACCGTGCTGTCGGTGTCATCGCCCAGTGGCGCGACGGCGCCCGGGTGAAGGAAGCTCGCCGGCAGCGCCCCGTGCCCGTAACGACCGGGGTCAAGCCGGGCCGCGAGCAGGTCGAGCACCTCCAGGCCGGTAAGGATCCGGGGCTCCACGCCGGCCGCGTCCAGGTCCTCACACACCCCCGCCGTGTGCCGCAGCGACTCGCTGCGCGCTCGCTCGAGGCCCAACCCGGCCAGCCGGCCCCGATGCCACAGGCCTCCCATCCTTGGCTGCCACGGACAGGCGACCACGTACCTGAGCCGCGGGGGGGAGGACGCCTCGACGGCGGTCCGGATCGAACGCTCGTGAGCGACCCCGAGCGCCCGTAGCGCCAACGCGCGCTGTGTCTCGCCCTCGGCTTCGGCGGTGCCCGCGGCCTGCTCGCAACGGTGAGACTGGACCGCCAGGATCTCCTCGACATCCAGCGGCGTCGCCTGCACGTACAGTTGCAGCGACTGGCCGTCCTGCAGCCGCGCCGCGACCTGCGCGAACGCGCCTGCGACCCGATCAGCCTCGGCCGGGTCCAGCACCAGTGGGTTGACCGCCGTCGCCTCCACATACCGGACCAACGTGCCGTCCTCGCGGGCCAGCAGCCCGTCGGGCTCGATCGCGCGTACCCCGAGCGCCCGGGCCGCGGACCCGCGGCCGCCCGGCGAGCTGCCCGCAGAAGCCGCGAGGAGTCGCTTTGGGCCCATCGCCCAGCGTGCCGCGTCCGCGAGGAGACGGCCGGGTTGCACGCCGCCCGTCTCTGAGACGTACGCGAGCGCGGCCGGCAGGCCGACTAGGAACGCGAGCAGGGTGATCGCCGGCTTCGCCGGGATCCGCGCTGCGAACACCACACCGAGCACGACCGTCACATCGGCGATCAGCCAGCACCACTGCCCGGCGGTGAACCCGAGCAGCTTCGGCGGCTCATCAAGGGAACGGAACGTACGGTGGATCACTTGCCGCGTCCCTTCCGCGGGCGACGATCCGGCTTACGCGCCCGCGACGGGCGCACCGGGTCCCGGCCACCCGGCGGCACACCAGCACCAGGAGGCTTACGGCTGCTCGGGCCGCCACGCCTGGGTCCCGGGTGAGCTGGCCGGGACGGCGGTGACGGCGGCTGGACCGGCGGGCGCGGCCGCCCGGTGGGCTTACTGCGGACCGGGGCGGGCTCGCTGGACAGCGCCTCGGACCGCACCTGCCGCTTCTGGCTGCTCGCCGGCGGTGCCGGCCTGGAGGCCAGGGTGCGATTGCCCGGCGGGCGAGGCTGGCTCCCCCTCGCCGGGACGGCCGGGCCCTGGGACCGGGACCCTCCCGGCGGGCCGCTCTTCGCGCCTCCTGTTCGCCGCGGCCGGTCGGGCTTCTGGTCGGGGTCCGTTGCGGAACGGTTAGGGCGCCCGTCCGGATTCTCGGGGGCGGGTCTCCTCGGGCCGGGCCCGTTCATCGCCCGCGCGGAGGCTTCGCGGCTGCGGTCCGGCGCGCCGCGGACGATCACCGTCGCGCGCCCGAGCCGCTCACGGACCCCGCCCCGCCGCGAACCTGCCGCCTGCGCGGGCGACCCGCCACCGACACGGGCGCTGCCTCCTCCTACGGGTGGGCGCTGTCTGATGCGTCGTCCGGCTGCCCCGGCGAGCCCGCCGGCGGGCGCGCCGAGCGCCCCCGCCGCCAGCCCAAGGCTGCGCCCCAGCGACAGGGTGCCGTGCACTCCCGCGGCGCGCAGCCGCGCGTTCGCCTGCGCGACCCGTGCCGCCCCGGCCGGCGGCAGCGAGGACCCGCCGGTGACACCGCCGGTGGCGGGTGCAAGTAGCCGCTTGACCGACCCGAGCAGCGTCCACGGCAGCCGTACGGCCAGCATGAACGTGATCAGCGCGGCGAACGCAGCCGCGACCTGAGAAGGGACTCCGTCTATCCCGCCGGTGAAGCTCGTCGCGTCGAGCGTCAGCGCCCCGGCGGTCGCGAACAGGACCGTCCAGCCGAGCGGGACGAGCGCGACCGCCAGCAGCGCCCGGCCCCACGCGGAGGCGAGGTGCGCGAGCTCCGGGATCGCGCTAAGCGCGATCAACGGCGGACCCGCCACCACCAATAGGGCGAGCGTCAAGGTGAGCAGCACCTGCGCGGCGAACAGCCCCGCGGCGAACAGCACCCCGACGATCACGAGCAGCGCGCCGAACACCCCGCCCGTCCCCGTCAGAAGCGCCCCGGTGAACAAGACCGCGACGAGCCGCGCCAGACCATCCCCGACAGTGGGGAGTTCAAGGATCGCGTGCGTGAACGTGTTCACCGCGGCGACGGTCTCCGCCACGATCCACCGGTAGGCGACGAGCACCCCCGTCACCCACACACACCGCGACAGTGGCAGCGACGGGTAGGTGGCGCCCGTCACACCCACGAGCAGGTACCGCAGCGCCCCGGCCGCGAGCGTGACCGGTAGCAGCATCCCGCCGAGGAACACCATCTCTTCCTCCAGCTGCCCCACATGCGACCAGCCGGCTGGGTCCGGGAGCGCCACCAGATGCTGAATCGTCCCGACCGTCGCGTGCCTGAGAAACCCGGGGACGAGCGCTTCTGCCACCGACGTGAAGAACCCGCCCGCGACCGCTTCCACGATCCGGTGAAGCGACGGGAGACCAAGGAAGCCAACAGGCACCATCCCCGACCGCCCACCGGTGTCAGGCGACGATGCCGCTGATCGACGCCAGGATCGCCAGCCCCATCAGGGTACGGATTGCGAGGTCGTGCGCCCTGGAGTGCCCGGCCATGAACATGATCCCGACGACCGCGATCACGAGCCCCATCGCGGTCCCGCCGAGCCAGACCAGGTTCCCCCGCAGCTTTTCCACGAACGTCTGCACACCGCTGATCGGGGTGCCGTTGAACGCCCCAGCCGCCTGCAACGCATGAGCGTGCGCGCCCAGCAGGATCAGCAGCAGCCCAAGGGCGAGCGCGACCGTAGCGACCACCGGCAGCTGGGACACCGGGACCCGCCTGCCGGGACGCGAGGCGGACCGTCCACCGGGGAGGCCGGGGGCGGCCGCGAGCTGCACCCGCGCCCACTCCACCAGCGCCTCCTCGCCGCCGCAGTCGCGCTGGTCAGCAGACCAGTCGAGGGGGACAGCGGGCTCACCATGTCGCAGGAGCGGCTCCTGCCGGTCCTTCCAGGGATCACCTTCCTCGGGCACCTCCGCGGGAGCCCGCGTCGACGCGGTGACGGGCCCGCTGGGGGAGAGGCCCGGCTTACGACGACGCCCCCGAACTGTGGTCTCTACGGGCCTGACGAGCTCCTCGAGCTCGTCATGCTGCTTGTTCGCCACCTGCTCCGTCCCTGGTCGGGGCCGCTCTGGAGAGCTGTCGGGCGTGTCTCGTTCGCCGGGGGCGGAGACGAACAGCAGCACCGTCGAGTCGAGCGGCGCCTCGCTCCCGGCCGGCGGCTCCTGCGCGACGACCATGCCGTGGGTGTCCTTGCCCCAGTGGAACGTACGCTCGAGCGCCGGGCGCAAACCGGCCCGGCGCAGCGCGATCGCGGCGTCCGCCGCCGGTTCGTGCTCGTAATCCCCCACGGTCACCCGCGTGCGGGCCCTCCCAGCCAGCTGCGTTTTCGTGCTCATCGCGGTGATTGACCCTCACCCGCCTCGAACGGCAGCCAATGTTTCCCGCGAGTGGCGAGGGGAGGCGGGGG
>JBKQOO010000189.1:0-4841 GCA_052145475.1 Solirubrobacteraceae bacterium | reverse complement strand
ACATGCTCGCGCCATCAGGTCCGGCCCGTAGACGCGCCGGGCCAGCTGATGCCCCAGCGCATTTATCGCCCACACCAGGGGCTGGCCATCCGGCACGTTCATCGAAGACCCCGCCACCGCGGCGCGGAGCTCCTCGTCCTCGCGAGAGGCCATCACGGTGTGGACGTTGCAAACGCATACGTAGCCTCGCTCCCGCCGCGCAATCATCTCGTCCATCCAATCCAGCATCCGCTCGTAGTCGGTCAGCGCCAGCGGCACGCCGAGCACGCCGACCGTCCTCGGCGAGGGGATCGTCGACAGCTGGGTTCTCAGGGAACCTTCGGGGCGCATCGCTCGCTCTCGGTTCGACTTGTCCGCGAGTCCCTGATGGACGCCGCCTCCTACCAGGCGACGTTGGGTGGCTAGGCTGAGAGCCAGTTGAGTCGCTACACCGCCATCACCCCCGAGGACCTCGACGCGATGCTCGCGGCGATCGGCGTTTCCGCGCTCGAGGAGATATTCGAGCGCCAGATCCCGCCTGGGGTGCGCCTGGGTCGCGAGCTCGATCTGCCCGCCGGAGCGCCCGAGCAGGATGTCTACGAGCACCTCAGGGACCTGGCCGCGCGCAACCGCAGCGCCGAGCAGGAGATCAGCTTCCTCGGCGCAGGGATGTACGACCACTACGTACCCGCCCTGATCGACATGCTGATGGAGCGCTCGGAGTTCCTGACGCCCTACACGCCCTACCAGCCCGAGATCTCCCAGGGCGGCCTGCAGGTCATGTTCGAGTACCAGACGGCGATCTCCGAGCTGACCGGGCTGCCCGTCTCCAACGCCTCCGTCTACGAGGGCCCGTCGGCCGTCGCGGCCGCGGGCTACCTGGCCAAGCTTCACAACGGGCGAAGCCGCTTCGTGATCAGTGCGGGGCTCCACCCGCACACGATCCAGACGCTGCGCACCTACGCCCACGGTTACGACATGGAGGTCGTCGAGGTGCCGCTGCTGGCCGGCCCTGCCGGCGGCGTGACCGACCCCGACGCCTGGGCCGCCGCGATCGACGAGCGGACCAGCGCCGCGATCTTCGCCCAGCCCAACTTCTACGGCGCCGTCGAGGACGCAGAGGCGCTCAGCGATGCTGCCCACGGCGCGGGCGAGCCGGTCGTCGTGGCCCAGGTCGACCCGCTGACGCTGGGGATCCTCAAGTCGCCCGGTGAGTGCGGCGTCGACGTCGCCGTCGGCGAGGGCCAGTCGCTGGGCAACCGCCTGGACTTCGGTGGCCCCTCCTTCGGCCTGTTCGCCGCCCGTGAGGAGTACCTGCGGCGCATGCCCGGACGGATTGCGGGGGAAACCGTCGACGTCGACGGCCGTCGTGGCTTCGTGCTCACCCTGCAGACCCGCGAGCAGCACATCCGCCGCGAGAAGGCGACCTCGAACATCTGCACCTCGCAGGCGCTGAACGCTCTGGGCGGGGTCGTCTACCTCGCCTGGCTGGGTCGCCGCGGGATCGTCGAGCTGGGCGAGCTGCTGCTGGCCCGCACCCACTACGCCCGCGAGACGCTCGCCGCGCTGCCAGGCGTCGAGCCGGCCCACGTACAGCCCGTGGTGCGCGAGTTCGCCCTGCGACTGGACGCCGACGTGGCGGCGGTGCGGCGGCGCTGCGCCGAGCAGGGGGTCAACGCGGGCGCCGACCTGCACGCCCTGACCGGCCGGCCCGAGGACGAGGACGGCCTGCTGGTCGCCCTGACCGAGCGGCGCTCCCGCGCCGACATCGACCGGCTGGCCGAGGTGCTGGGACGCGCCGTCGCGGCCGAGCGGCGCGAAGCGGTGCCGGCGTACCCGATGGCAGGGCGGGCATGAGCGCTGTCCAGGACAACCGGCTCCACGCCGACCCCGGGATCGAGATCCACCCGGAGCAGCACGCCCACCACGTCGCTCCGCCGACCCGCGCCGGCGCGCCGACCCCGTCCCAGCGCGAAGCGGCCCGCACGATCTTCCAGAAGGGGGCGCCGGGCAGGCGCGCCTTCATGTGTCCCGAGCTGGATGTGCCCGAGGTCGGGGCCGAGGTGCTCCCCGAGCGATTGCGCCGGTCCCAGCCGCCCCGCTTGCCGGAGATCTCCGAGCCGGAGATCGTGCGCCACTACGTCGGCCTGTCCAAGCGCAACTTCGACCTGGACTCCGGCTTCTACCCGCTGGGGTCCTGCACGATGAAGCACAACCCGCGGCTGCACGAGCGGGCGGCCGCGCTGCCCGGGCACGCCCGCCTGCACCCGCTGCAGGACAGCGAGCACTCGCAGGGCGCGCTCGAGCTGATGTGGAACCTGCAGCAGGCGCTGGCCGAGATCTCCGGCCTGCCGCACGTCAGCCTGCAGCCCTCGGCCGGCTCGCACGGCGAGCTGGCCGGCGTGCTGCTGACCCGTGCCTACCACGAGGACCGCGGCGAGGTCCGTCGCAAGGTGCTCGCTCCCGACACGGCTCACGGCACCAATCCCGCAACCGTGACGATGGCCGGCCTGGAGGTCGTCAAGGTCGCGACCAACGCCGACGGCGGCGTCGACGTCGCCGACCTGCGCGCAAAGGCCGACGGCGACGTCGCCTGCCTGATGCTGACCAACCCGAACACGCTGGGGCTGTTCGACCCCAACATCGAGGAGATCGCCGACATCGTCCACGGCGTCGGCGCGACGCTGTACTACGACGGGGCCAACCTCAACGCCGTGATGGGACTCTCGCGCCCGGGCGACATGGGCTTCGACATCGTCCACTTCAACCTGCACAAGTCCTTCACCCAGCCCCACGGCGGCGGCGGGCCCGGATCCGGCCCGATCGCCGTCTCGGACCGGATCGCTCCGTTCCTGCCCGTGCCCGTCGTGGCCAGGCGCGAGGACGGCAGCTTCGAGCTCGACGAAGACCGCGAGAAGACGATCGGCCGGCTGCGCGGCTTCCACGGCAACTACGGCTGCTTCGTGCGCGCCTACGCCTACATCCGCTCGCTGGGCGGCGATGGCCTGAAGGACGCCTCCGAGGCGGCCGTGCTGAACGCGAACTACCTGCTTGCCCGGCTGCGCCAGCTCGGCGTCGCCGAGCATCTGCCGCTGGCCTACGGCGAGTTGTGCATGCACGAGTTCGTGCTGTCGGGCGGCCCGATGAAGCGGGCGCTGAAGATCAAGACGCTCGACCTGGCCAAGCGCCTGCTCGACTTCGGCTTCCACCCACCCACCGTCTACTTCCCCCTGCTGGTCGAGGAGGCGCTGATGGTCGAGCCGACCGAGACCGAGACCAGGGAGACGCTCGACGCCTTCGCCGAGGCGCTCGCGGCGATCCTGCGCGAGGCCGCCGAGGACCCCGAGATCGCCCTGCAGGCGCCCTACACGACGCCGGTCAGACGCCTCGACGAGGTCGCCGCGGCCAAGCACCCCGTGATCCGCGAGCGCAGCGGCTAGGCTCCGGGCCGATGGAGCACCGCAAACTGGGCAGCACGGGCATCAGCGTCAGCCCGCTCTGCCTGGGGGCGATGATGTTCGGGGCCTGGGGCAACACCGATCACGACGACTCGATCGCGATCATCCATGCCGCCCTGGATGCCGGCATCAACTTCATCGACACGGCCGACGTCTACTCGCGAGGCGAGTCCGAGGAGATCGTCGGCCAGGCCCTGGCCGGCGGACGTCGCGAGAACGTCGTGCTCGCCACCAAGGTCCACGGCAGGATGGGCGACGACGTCAATCAGTTCGGCAACTCCCGCCGCTGGATCGTCAAAGAGGTCGAGGACAGCCTGCGACGACTGAAAACGGAATGGATCGACCTCTACCAGATCCACCGTCCCGAGCCGGACACCGAAATCGACGAGACGCTGGGCGCGCTCAGCGACCTCGTGCACGCCGGCAAGGTCCGGGCGATCGGCAGCTCCACCTTCCAGGCCTGGCAGTTGGTCGAGGCGCAGTGGACGGCCGAGCGTCGCGGACGCGAGCGGTTCCGCTGCGAGCAGCCGCCCTACTCGCTGTTGATCCGCAGCGTCGAGGCCGACGTGCTGCCGGTCTGCCAGCGCTACGGGATGGGCGTGATCCCCTGGAGCCCGCTGGCCGGCGGCTGGCTGTCGGGCCGCTACGGGAAGGGCGGCGATTCGCCCGGCTCGAGCCGCCGGGCGCAGATGCTGCCGGCTCGCTATGACATGTCGCTGCCGGGCAACCAACGCAAGCTCGAGGCCGCCCAGGCGCTGGGCGAGCTTGCCGAGCAGGCCGGTATGACGCTGATCGAGATGGCGATCGGATTCGTCATCGAGCATCCTGCCGTGACCGCCGCGATCATCGGTCCGCGCAGCATGGAGCACCTGCAGAGCCAGCTGCCCGCGGCCGAGGTGAAGCTGAGCCCCGAGGTGCTCGGGCGGATCGACGAGATCGTGCCCCCCGGCACCAATGTCAACCCGGCCGACCGCGGCTGGGACCCGCCCTGGCTCACCGACCCCGCTCTGCGCCGCCGCTGATACGCGACGGTGCCCGCCCACGACATCGACACAGACAGCGTGCGCATCTTCTCCGGCATCCAGCCCACGGGCCGCAAGCACCTGGGCAACTACATCGGCGCGATCGCCCAGTACGTCTCCAGCCAGGAGCGGGGCGAGGGGATCTTCTGCATCGTCGACCTGCACGCCACCACCGTCGCCTACGACCCTGCCGAGCTGCGCCAGCGCCTCTACGACACGACCGCGATCCTGCTCGCCGCCGGCCTCGACCCGGCACGCTGCATCCTGTTCCGCCAGAGCGACGTGCACGAGCACACCGAGCTGACCTGGCTGTTGTCCAGCGTCACCGAGCTGGGGCGCCTGCAGCGCATGCACCAGTTCCGCGACAAGTCCGTGGCCCAGC
>JBKQOO010000188.1:0-11016 GCA_052145475.1 Solirubrobacteraceae bacterium | reverse complement strand
CCGTCGATCGACATGTCGAAGCCCGCGTCGCGCAGGGCTGCCGCCTTGTCCTCCTCCTTGGCCTTGCACCAGATGAACTCACGGATGTCGGGGTGGTCGACGTCGAGCACGACCATCTTGGCCGCGCGGCGGGTCTTGCCCCCCGACTTGATCGTGCCGGCCCAGGAATCGGCGCCGCGCATGAACGAGACGGGGCCCGAAGCCGTGCCGCCCTTGGCCAGCGGCTCCATCGAGCCGCGGATTTTCGACAGGTTGATGCCCGAGCCGGAGCCGCCGCGGAAGATGTTGCCCTCCTTGGTGTTCCAGCCGAGGATCGACTCCATCGTGTCCTCGACGGAGAGGATGAAGCAGGCGCTGCACTGCGGGCTCTCCTCGAAGCCGACGTTGAACCAGACCGGTGAGTTGAAGGCGGCCATCTGGTGCAGCAGGATGTGGGTCAGCTCGTGGTTGAAGGCGGCGGCGTCGTCTTCGCTGGCGAAGTAGCCCCCGGAGCGCCCCCAGCCGGTGATCGTGCCGGCGACGCGGCTGATCATCTCCTTGACCGAGCTCTCGCGCGCGGGCGAGCCGAGCTGGCCGCGGAAGTACTTCTGGGAGACGATGTTGGTCGCGTTCTGCGACCAGCTCTTGGGGAACTCGACATCGAGCTGCTCGAAGGCCAGATGGTCGCCGTGACCGATCCGGGCGTTCCGTCGCTCCCACTCCACGGACTCGAACGGATGGGTCCCGGCAGTGGTCAGAAGGCGCCTGATCGAGAGGGCCTGACCGGGTACCGTCTCCCCGGAGACTGTGGGGTGTGGAGCTTCGTTCATCGGACCTTCCTCCTCTGCTGTGCGTCATCAAAAATTGGTCCGCGCCACCGGTCGTTTTCGGGGCGGGCTGAGCATCCTCTCGAACGCTCCGGCGGAACAATCGCTCGAAGGTCTATGAACCTCATTTTACCAGTGTTCATGCGGCTTTTCGGCCCTTTCGGCCCGCCCCGCAGCTGCCTCAAACGCGGTAGCCGCGGGCGTCTCGGGGAGCATGGTCGATGCGCTTGGTGTTCTACGCGTTCAGGACCGCGAGGGCCTTCCGCAATCTCGCATCGTGCGACGCTTTCGGCTAGTGCCCGAGCCTGACCCAGTCGGTGAATTCGGCCCATGTCGCCGAGGCTCGGAAGCCGGCCTCGGCGAGGGAGTGGCGCAGC
Organism: Solirubrobacteraceae bacterium; assembly: GCA_052145475.1. GTDB lineage: Bacteria > Actinomycetota > Thermoleophilia > Solirubrobacterales > Solirubrobacteraceae > Palsa-744. Next base: position 9,833 of record JBKQOO010000188.1, on the reverse strand, counting down.
GCGAGCAGCCAGCTCGGTTCGTAGGCCCGCATCCGGAAGATGGCCCAGACCAGGCAGGCCAGCAGGATCAGGCCGCCCACCACCGCGGCCAGGATCGCCAAGGCGGAGAGGCCGCCCGAGCCGGCGGTGGCGCGGTGCAGGGCCGGGCTGCCGGTGACGATCGTGGTCGTCCTCGTGACGGTCGTGCCGGCGGCGGCCGGGGCGGGGGCGGGAGCGCCGAGTAGAGCGGCGGCGCTCAGCAGCAGAGCTGCCCGGCGGGTGGCCTGTCGGACGGGAGCGGTCATCGAGGAGATCCTAGTCGGGCGGCTGGCCGGGGAGGAGGTCCTGGATCGCGGCCAGGGCCTGCTCCAGGACGAGCTCCGGCGGCTGCTCGGCGTCGATCGCGCGGATCCGATCGGGATGGGCCGCGGCGAGCTCCTCGTAGGACGAGGCGACGGCGACGTAGAAGTCCTCCCCCTCCCGCTCGAGCCGGTCGGGCTGCTCGCCCGGTCCGGCCTTGCGGGCACGGGCCAGGGCAGGGGTGATGCGCAGCAGCAGGGTGCGGTCGGGCTGGAGCGAGCCGGTGGCGAACAGGTTGATCAGGCGGACCTGCTCGATGCCCAGCCCGCGCCCCCCGCCCTGGTATGCCAGGGAGGAGTCGGTGAAGCGGTCGAGCAGCAGCAGCTCTCCGGCCTGCAGGCCGGGCTCGAGCAGCTCCTGCACGAGCTGGGCCCGAGCGGCGGCGTAGAGCAGCGCCTCAGCCCGAGGGTGGATGGTCAGGGCCGGGTCGGTCACGAGCCGGCGGATGCGCTCGGAGACCTCGACTCCTCCCGGCTCGCGGATCAGCTGCGCGGGGGTCCCGCGCGCGGCGAGCCGCCGGCGCAGCGAGGCGGCGAGGGTGCTCTTGCCGGCGCCGTCGATCCCCTCGATCGTGATCAGCCTGCCGCGGGCCATGGCGGGACGCTATCGGGAGCGGGCCGGGCGGGCGCGGGGAGAGGAGGGCTCGGGCGTCTCTAGGATGGCGGCCATGTCGGCGAGCAGCGAGAGCGAGGGATCGCGGGCGGGGAGGGCGCTGCCCGGACTCGAGCGTCATCCTCACGCCGCGGCTGTGCTCGGGCCGGCGCTGGAGCGGGGCGCTCGTCCCTCTCACGCCTATCTGTTCCACGGCCCGGCCGGAGCGGGCAAGCGCGCGATCGCCCGCGCCTTCGCGGCGGCGCTGCTTGCCGAGGGCGCGGCCGGGCCGGCGGGCGAGACGGCGGTGGCGGAGCGCGTGGCGCGGGGCTCCCACCCCGACCTGACCTGGGTGCGCCCGTCGGGCGCGGCCGAGATGCTGGTCAGCGACATCGAGGAGCCGGTGGTGGCGGCGGCCAGCATGACGCCGTTCGAGTCAGCCCGCAGGGTCTTCGTGATCGAGGCGGCGGAGACGATGAACGACCAGGCGGCCAACCGTCTGCTGAAGACGCTCGAGGAGCCGCCGCGGTTCGTGCACCTGATCCTGCTGAGCGACCGCCTGCAGGACATGCTCCCGACGATCGTCTCGCGCTGTCAGCAGGTGCGGTTCGACCCGGCACCGGCGGAGCTGATCGAGGCGTCCCTGACGGGCGTGCCGCCGGACCGTGCGCGGGCGTGCGCGCGGCTCGCGCTGGGCGACGCCGCGCTGGCCGAGCGCCTGGCTGGCGGCGAGGGAGAGCAGCTGCGTGCGGCGGCCGAGGACTTCGCCCGGGCGGCGCTGGCGGGCGAGACGGCGGGACGTCCCTGGATGGCCCTGCTGGACGCGGCCAGGGCGTCGGCAGGGCAGGCGGGCGAGGAGATGGCGCAGCGCCTGGCCTCCGAGCTCGAGCTGGTGCCGGCGAAGGAGGGCAAACGCCACGAGCGGGAAGGCGCCGAGGCGAGGCGGCGGGGGGAGCGCCGGGCGCGCAGGGGCACGCTCGACCTGGGCCTGCGACTGGCCGAGCTGTGGCTGCGCGACGTCCTGTGCGTGGCGCAGGGAGCACCGGAGGTGATCTACGCGGTCGACAGGCTCGAGCAGCTGGAGCAGGATGCGGGCGGGACGGAGGTCCCAGCCCTGGCGGAGGCGGTCGAGCTGGTGGGGGCGACCCGGCTCAGCCTGTCGCTGAACGTCTCCGAGGAGCTGGCCCTGGAGTCGCTGGCCTACGAGATCCAGTCATTGGCGGGAGCGGCCTGACCACCTATTGACGGGCTCGTGCGCCATGGTCTTCACATCGCCGTGGATACGATCGCGCACGCAGTCGGCGTTCGAAGAGATACACCCCAACCCCCACCCCAACCCCCACCCCCAACCCCACCCCGAGCAACACCAGGCACCAGGCGCCAGCGCCGGCACGGCCAGCGAGCACGGGCACGATCGCCCGCAGCCGAGTAGAAGCCAGGCTGGTTACGACGCGATCGGGCCGAGGTTCGGCTCGATGCCGAAGGTCTGGAAGTCCATGAAGCTGTGGAACTGGCGGTTTTCGGGCCCGTGGAAGTCGGCCGAGCCGGTGGTGAGCATGCCGAGCCGGCCGGCGGTGTCGGCGAGCAGCCTGGTCTGCTCCTCGTCGTGGGTGATGTAGAAGGCCTCGACGCCGTCGATCCCGAGGGCGTGGAAGCGCTCGAGGCTGGAGAGCACTTCGCCGGGGTCGGAGATGTCCCAGAAGGGGTGGGCCCAGACGGCCACGCCGCCGGCCTCGTGGATCGCCTCGATCGCCTGGGCGACGGTCGGGGTCTCGCGCAGCCGGAAGGCGGGGCGGCCCTCGATCAGGTAGGCGCGGATCAGCGAGCCGATGTCGTCGATGCCCTCGTCCTCGAGTCGCTGGGCGTTGGCGGGCGCGCGCAGCACGGCGCCGGCGAGGTGGGGCCGGCCGATCGGCTTCCCCGCCGCGATCCGTTCCTCGATCTCGGATTCGTCGAGGTCGAAGCCGACCTGGCGCAGGCCGTCGCGCATGCGCAGGGTGCGCTTCTCGCGGTCGGCCAGGAATTCCTCGAGGCGTTCGGTCATGGGGGGCCCGGTGTAGTCGATGAGGTAGCCGAGGATGTGGAGTTCGCGGGGCGCGGGCGAGCCGTCGTCGACGGCCGAGATCTCGACGGCCGGGACGACCGTGACGCCGTGGCTCTGGCCGGCGGCGACCGCCTCGGCGACGCCGCCGATCGTGTCGTGGTCGGACAGGGCGAGCAGCTGGACGCCGGCCTGGGCGGCCAGGGCGACGACCTCCTGGGCGGGCAGGACGCCGTCGGAGTTGGTCGAGTGCGACTGCAGGTCGAAGCGGGGAGCCACGGCGGGCAGGGTACGCGAAAGGGCTAGGAGCCGGCGGGCTCCTGGGTGGCGAGGTCCGCGGTGGGGCAGGTCAGGCGGCGGACGCGGCGGTCGACGGCGTGGCGCAGACGGCGCACGGCGGCGTGGTAGCGGCGGGCCCGCTGGTGGAGAACGGTGCTGGCGGTCTGCTGGCCGGGATCGAGCGTCGCGGCGGCGGCATCGGTCTCGGCGGCGCGCAGGCCGGCTTCGAGCCAGAGCACTTCCAGATAGGCCAGGGCCGGACCGAGGTCCTGGCCGGCGCTCGACTCGTCCTCGAGCTGGCGGAGCAGCGGGATCACCCTGGAGACGAGCCAGCGTTGCTCGGCATGAACACGCAGCAGCAGACAGATGTCGGGGGGGTGGGCGGCGTGGGCGGCGGTGTCGGTCATGTTCCAGTGACCGGTATTTCGGTCGGGCGAAGGAGCTTTGCGATCTGTTGTTGGCTTCGACCGCTTGGGATGGCTGCTTTAAGAAATGGGCGGTCAATCCACGCTTCTCGGGGACGGTTCGGCGACGCTTGAAGGGGCGCCGGGCACGTCGGAGGGCGGCCGGCTGCTCAAGCGGATCGAGGCCGCGGGCCGATGAGTCCTGGAGGCGACGAAGAAAGGAAGATGTTCGTTCCCGACACCGATCCCACGGGTAGGACACCAGGGCAGTATGCGCGCGCGACTGTGCGTCGGCTGCGCATGCGCACGCTGGTCACGCTGGGCGTGCTCGCGACGGCCACGGCCCTGCTGGGCCGCGCCTTCGGCCTTCACGACCTGCTCTTCCTGGGCTCCGAGGTGGCGCTGCTGGCGAGCATGTTCGTGATCAGCCGCTACGTGCTGCCGCTGGTCGAGCGCCGCGACCGGGGCGCGCTGGCGGAGGAGCACGTGGGCGGGCTGCTGGACCAGCTCCCGAGAGAAGGCTGGCGCGTGATCCACGACGCCAGCCTGGGTCGTGGCAATGTCGACCACATCGCGATCGGACCCCCGGGGGTCTTCACGATCGAGACGAAGAGCCACCCCGGCCCGGTGCGGGTCGGCCGCATCCACGGGGCGACGCTGGCGCAGGCTCAGGCGCAGGGCAAGGCGATCGGATGGGTGACGGGCTGCGAGACCGAGCCGCTGGTCGTCTACAGCCGCGCCTGGGTCGACCGTCCGGGGGCACGCCGCAAGGGCGTGAGGGTGCTGCCGGCGAGGATGCTGATGGGCTACCTGGGCAAACAGCAGGAGCGGCTGTCGGAGGATGAGATCGAGCAGGCGTGCAGGCTGCTGGCGGACGCGCTGATGGAGCAGCGGGGCCGTCCGCGCCTGCTGGGCGACCGCTGGAGCATCCGGCTCTGAGCAGGTCCGGGACGGCCCGCCGGCGTGCAGGGCCGATCGGGGATAGCGTGTGGGTCATGGCCGTCGTCGAGAAAGCCGCGACCGGGTCCTTGGCGGGCGAGGAGCCTCGCCCGCCGTCTGCCTGCTGCCCCCTCCCTCCGGGCCCGCGGGCGCCGGCGATCGTGCAGACGCTGGCCTGGACGCTGGCGCCGACGTGGTTCCTGAGCCGGTGCGCGCGCGAGGTCGGGGACATGTTCACGGTCACGTTCGCGCCGAGCGGGAGGAAGTTCGTGATGGTCTCCGACCCGGAGGCGGTCAAGACGGTCTTCACGGCGCCGCCCGACGTTGCGCCCTCGGCGGCGGGGCGCTCTCCGGTCAGGCCGGTGATGGGCGAGCACTCGGTGGTGGTGCTGACGGGACCGGAGCACCTGCGCCAGCGCAAGCTGCTGCTGCCCCCGTTCCATGGCGAGCGGATGCGGGAGTACGAGGAGACGATCGTCGAGGCGACGCGCCGCGACATGGCCTCGTGGGTGCGGGGGCGCCCGATGCGGCTGCAGTCGCGGACCAGGGCGATCACGCTGGAGGTGATCCTGACGGCGGTGTTCGGGGTCAGCGGCGAGCGGATGGCGCCGCTGCGCGCGGCGATCGGCGAACTGCTGGCGCCGCTGAACCTGCTGGCGGTGCTGCGGATCGCGCTGAGCCGCCCGACGATCGAGCGCCCGGGCGGCGCGATCGGCCGGGCGCTGGACCACCTGGACGAGACCCTGTACGGGGAGATCGCGGCACGACGCGAGGCGAGTGACCTCGAGGAGCGCTCCGACATCCTCTCGCTGCTGCTGCTGGCCCGCGACGAGGAGGGCCAGCCGATGACGGACGTCGAGCTGCGGGACGAGCTGGTCACGCTGCTGCTGGCGGGGCACGAGACGACGGCCACGTCGGTGGCGTGGGCGATCGAGCGCCTGGTCCGCCACCCGCAGAAGCTGGCACGGCTGACGGCCGAGATCGACGAGGGCGGCGAGGAGTACCTGAACGCGGTGGTTCACGAGACGCTGCGGGTCAGGCCGGTCGTGCCGATCGTGGCGCGTGAGCTGCGCGAGGAGCTGACGGTGGGCGGCTACGCGTTGCCGGCAGGCACGACGGTGGCGCCCTGCATCTACCTGACCAACCGCAACCCGCGGGTCTATGACCGCCCGGACGAGTTTCTGCCGGAGCGCTTCCTGGAGGCATCTCCGGAGACGTTCTCGTGGATCCCCTTCGGTGGCGGGATCCGCCGCTGCATCGGTGCGTCGTTCGCGCTGCTGGAGATGAAGCTGATGCTGCGCACGATGCTGGCCGAGCTCTCGCCGCGGGCGCCCGACGGCTGGCGCTGGCGCCGGGGCGAGCTGATCCGGAGGCGGGCGATCACGCTGGTCCCGGTGGCGGGCGCGCAGGTCGTGTGGGAGAGCAGGCCCGGTCGCTCGTGATGATGGGGCCGCCTCGGGGCGGCCCGGATGGGTTGGCGCGATGCTCGCCGTGGGAGCGGTGAGGGGAGCCGCTCTCGGCTCCCCGCCGAGGCCATGGGTAGCTTCAGGGGAATGAGCGAGATCCTCAGCGACGAGCGGCGTCCAGCGGTGGCGGCGGGACCGAGCCCGAGCCCGGAGGAGCTGCTGGGTGAGTTCGGCCTGGAGAGCTTCAGGCCGGGGCAGCGCGAGGCGGTGCAGGCGGCGCTTGACGGCCGGGACAGCCTGGTGGTGATGCCGACGGGCGGGGGGAAGTCGCTCTGCTACCAGTTGCCTGCGCTGGCGGGGGATCGGCTGACGGGCCGGCCGCTGGTCGTGGTGGTCAGCCCGTTGATCGCGTTGATGTCGGATCAGTTGCGGCGTCTGAGCGAGGCGGGCGTGAGGGCGGCGATGCTGGCCTCGGGCATGGAGGAGGGCCACAACGAGGCACGCCTGCGGGAGATCGCATCGGGTGAGATCCAGCTGGTGCTGGCGGCGCCGGAGCGGTTCGCCTCGGCGGCCTTCAGGCGGGCGCTGGGATCGAGGCGGGTGGGGCTGTTCGTGGTCGACGAGGCGCACTGCGTGGCGGAGTGGGGTCACGACTTCAGGCCGGACTACCTGCGACTGGGCGAGGCGATCGATTCGCTTGGCCGCCCGGCGGTGATGGCTGCGACGGCGACGGCGACGCCGCGGGTGGCGCAGGAGATCGCGATGCGACTGGGGCTGGAGGACCCGGTCTCGATCCGCTCGGGCTTCGACCGTCCCAACCTGGTCTTCGACGTGGCGGCGGTCGAGGGCAAGGGCGCGCTGGCACGCAAGCGGGCGGCGCTGATGCACGTCCTGGGCGGCCGGGACTCGCTGCCGGCGATCGTCTACTGCGGGACCCGCAAGGACACGGAGCGCCTGGCCGAGGAGATCGGGGGCGAGGGGATCGCGACCCGGGCCTACCACGCCGGCATGTCCCCGGAGGCCCGCCGGGCGAGCCAGGAGGCCTTCATGAGGGGCGAGGCGGAGGTGGTGGTGGCGACGAACGCGTTCGGCATGGGCGTGGACAAGGCCGATGTCAGGACGGTGGCTCACTGGGCGCTGCCGACGAGCCTCGAGGCCTACTACCAGGAGGCGGGCAGGGGCGGTCGGGACGGGCTGGGGGCGAGGGCCCTGCTGCTGGCCTCGAGGATGGACCTGGGCAGGCTGATCCGCTTCATCAAGGAACGGGAGACCAGCGTGGAGGACGTGCGCGCGTACGTGAGTCGCCTGAGGGTGAGGTCGGAGGGCGACGTGCTGGCGATCGGGCACGGCCAGCTGGGCGAGCGCGACCGTGTCCTGCTGTCGATCGCGGAGCGGGCGGGGGCGGTGGAGCTGGAGCCGGGCGGGGCGGACGGGCTGCTGGTGCGCCTGACCGGGCAGGGCAGCTCGCGCAGGGCTGCCGAGGCGATCGGGGCGGCCAGGGACCGCTCGTGGGAGTCCTACCGCTCGATCGAGCGCTACAGCGCCGAGGCGGAGCGCTGCCGGCGCCGTCAGATCCTGGACCACTTCGGCGACCGGGAGCAGGGCGCGCCGACGGGCCGCTGCTGCGACGTGTGCGACCCGGACCCGGCGCTGGCTTCGGCTCTGGCGGGTGCGCCGGAGCGGGTGCGTCGCGCCAGGCGCGGGTCGCGCTCGCGCGCGGGCGACACGGGACGGGAGCTGCCAGAGGTCCCGAGCGAGCAGTTCGAGGCGCTGCGGGCGTGGCGCCTGGCACGGGCTGAAGGCAAGCCGGCCTATACGATCGCGACGGACGCGACGCTGGCGGAGATGCTGAAGCGGCGGCCGCACACGCGCGGCGAGCTGCTCGCGATCCGCGGCATCGGGCCGGCGTTCTGCGAGCGCCACGCCGAGTCCGTGCTGGCCGAGCTCGCGTCGCTGCCGGCGCCAGGGCCCTGACGAGTGCCATCCACCCGAATCGGAACAGTCCTGTGAACGCGCCGGGTGCTCGCCGCCAGGGCGGCGCATGGGCGACGGAGCTGCCGGGACGGACGCGCGACTGGGCGGCCGCGCTCCCGGGCCGTGTGCGAGCGGCGGCCCGGCGCCCGGAGAACATCGCGCTGACGGTGATCGTGCTGGTCGGCCTCGTGATGAGGCTCTACCTCCTGTCGCGCTGGCAGCCCGCGTTCGTGGGCTTCCCCGACTCGGCGATCTACCTGCGCTCGGCGCACACCGGGCTCTACCAGAACCCGCTGCACGTCGCGGGCTACGCGGAGTTCCTGCGCCTGATGCACTGGCTGCGCCCGCACCTGCTGTTCGCGATCAGGGTCCAGCACCTGCTGGGCCTGGCGAGCGGCGTGCTGCTGTTCGCCGCGATGCGGCGCGCGGGGTTCCCCCGCGGTCTCGGCCTGTTCCCGGCGGCCGTGGTGATCCTCGGCGGCTCCGAGATCCTGCTCGAGCACGCGGTCCTCACCGAGGCGCTGTTCATCTTCCTGATCGCGCTGGCCTTGTACGCGCTCGTGCGCTGGTGGACGGGAAGCCCGGCGTGGGCCGCGCTCTGCGGTCTCGCGATGGGCTGCGCGGTGACTGTGCGCTCGATCGGGGAGATCCTGCTCGTGGTGTTCGTGCTGATGGCGCTGCTCGCCGCACGGGGCGCCTGGCGGCGGCGGGTGCTGGGCACGGCGCTGATGGTGCTGCTGGCGGCGATCCCGATCGGGCTGTACCTGCGGGCGCACAAGGAAGCCGACGGCTATGGCGGCTTCACCGGCGCCGGCTACATCGACCTGTACGCGCGGGTCGCGCCCTTCGCGGACTGCCACAAGTTCCATCCCCCGGCGGGCACGCGCAAACTGTGCATCGACATCCCGCCCTCGCAGCGGCCGGGCCACGCGGCCTGGGACTTCCTGCCGATCTCACCGGCGTACCGCGCGTACGGCGAGCCCGACGAGGCGATCCCCAAGCGCGACGAGAACGCGCAGCTGCGCGCCTTCGCGGAGGCGGCCATCCTCGGGCAGCCGCTCGAATACCTCGAAGCCGTGGGGCGCGAAATCGTACGGCTGGTCGACACCTCCTACCCCAGCTCCCGGTATGGCAACAGCGGCGTGACCGGGACCTACTGGGGCACGACCCCGCAGCAGCTCGTCGAATACTTCTACACCCCTTCAACGGAAAGGATCGCCGACGAATGGATCGCCGGCTACTACACCGACGGGATCTCCCACCACAGCTTCTCCCCGCTGCTGACCTGGGAGCGCGACACGCGCGTGGAGGGACCGTTCATGGCGTTGCTGATGCTGCTGGCTCTGCTCGCGCCGATCCTGGCTCCGGCCCCGCAGCGGCGGGCGACGCTGCTGTTCTTCCTCACGGCGCTGGTGCTGCTGCTGGCGCCGATCTTCCTGTCCGAGTACGACTACCGCTTCGCGATCCCGGCGTTCGGCCCACTGGCCGCGAGCGCCGCCATCGGCGCATGGGCGCTGGTGACCCGCTCACGTGCGCTGCTGGAGCGCCGCCGGCGCGGGCGGGGCGGCGGCTGGGACCCGGCGGTGTCGGCGGGGCAGGGCCCGTAGAGGGCCGCGCAGCGTCGACGAGGCGGCCCGCCGGCTCGCTAGCATCCGTCGGGCGCCGACGTAGCTCAGCTGGTAGAGCACTTCACTCGTAAGCAAAGGGCCTACTCTTGCCCTGCGCCCCGAGAATAGGCGATAACTCCCATTCTAGAGCCATTTTCGCGGATCAGCGTATCGCCCAAATCGGGGCAAACCGGGTCAAAGAGACGTCAAAAGTGGTGCACCCTTGGTGCGGCTAGTGAGACTCTTGAGGGGC
>JBKQOO010000187.1:0-5576 GCA_052145475.1 Solirubrobacteraceae bacterium | reverse complement strand
GTCCCGGCGGCCCGGGCGGCGGCCGGGGCGGGCGCGGTCCGCGTGACGGCGGCGCGAGCAACGGTGGCGGCCGCTGATGCTGTCCCCCAAGCGCGTCAAGCATCGCAAGCAACACCGGGGTCGCCGTCGCGGCAACTCCCGGGGGCAGCTGCACGTCCAGTTCGGCGAGTACGGCCTGAAGTCGCTCGAGCAGGGTTGGCTGACCAACCGCCAGATCGAGGCGGCCCGTGTCGCGATGACCCGCAAGATCAAGCGTGGCGGGAAGGTCTGGATCAACGTCTTCCCCGACAAGCCGGTGACGAAGAAGCCGGCCGAGACCCGCATAGGCTCCGGCAAGGGCTCGCCAGAAGGCTGGGTCGCCGTGGTCAAGCCGGGCCGTGTGATGTTCGAGCTGGCCGGCGTGTCCGAGCCGCTGGCCCGCGAAGCGATCCGGCTGGCCGCGCACAAGCTTCCGGTGAAATCCAAGTTCGTGCTGCGTGAGGACTGAGCTGATGAAGGCGAGCGAGATCCGCGACCTCGAGCCGGCCGAGCTGACCAAGCACGTGGCCGAGCTGCGCAAAGAGGTCTTCGGCCTGCGCTTCTCCAACGCGACCGGCGAACTCGACGACACGGCCGGCCTGGGGCGCGCGAAGCGCGACCTGGCCAGGGCGCTCACGGTGGCGCGCCAGCGCGAGCTGCGCAGTGCCGGCGGCGCCGAGAACTAAAGCGAACATCGACCAAGGCGAAACCGATGGCAGACGAGCAAGACGACCAGACACCCGAGACCCCCGAGGCCGAGCAGCCGACCGAGGCTCCCGAGGACGCCGCCCAGGCGCAGGCTCCCGAGGCTGAGGCCGCAGAGCCCGCTGCCGAGGAGCAGGCTCCCGAGGCTGAGGCCGCAGAGCCCGCCGCTGAGGCTCAGGCTCCCGAGGCTGAGGCCGCGGAGCCCGCCGCTGAGGAGCAGGCGCCCGAGGCTGAGGCCGCGGCGCCCGAGCCCGAGGCCGCTGAGGCCGGCTCGGACTCAGAGCCCGAGGCCGCCGCTGCTCCCGAGAGCAGCGACGATGGCGAGCAGGCCGCAGCCCAGCCCAGCCCGCCCGCCGCGCCCCAGGAGCAGCTCTCCCCGAAGGAGCGCCGCAGTCGGCGCCGCGCGGCTCGCGCCGGCGAGACGCGTCCGGCCCGCTCGCCCGAGGAGCGCCACGCCGAACGGGTCGCGGTCCGAGCCCAGAAGGCGGTGCGCCGCCGGGCCAGGCGCCTGGCCGAACGGGCCAAGGCGGCAGAGCGGCGTGCGGCCAAGCCCGCGGCCGCGCCGCTGGCGCCAGTCCACGCACCGGCAGAAGGCACCCGCCGGGTGCGCCAGGGGATCGTGGTGTCCGACAAGGCGGCGAAGACGATCACGGTTCGGATCGATGTCGCCCGGCGTCACCGCCGCTACGAGAAGATCGTCCGCAGCTCGAGCACCGTTCATGCCCACGACGAGAACAACGACGCCCACGAGGGCGACGTCGTGCGCGTGATCGAGAGCCGGCCGCTGTCCCGCACCAAGCGCTGGGCGCTGGTCGACGTGGTGGAGCGGGCGCGATGATCCAGAACGAGACCAGGCTGCGCGTGGCCGACAACTCGGGAGCGCGCGAGATCCTCTGCATCCGCGTGAAGGGCGGCTCCCGGCGCCGCTACGCCTTCGTCGGCGACGTGATCACCGCGACGGTGAAGCAGGCCAACCCGCAGGGCGCGGTCAAAAAGGGCGACGTCGTCACGGCTGTGGTCGTGCGCACGAAGAAGCCGATCGGCCGTGACGATGGCACCTACATCGCCTTCGACGAGAACGCGGCGGTGATCATCGACGATCAGAACAACCCGCGTGGCACGCGCGTCTTCGGCCCCGTCGCCAGGGAACTGCGCGACCGCAACTTCATGAAGATCGTCTCGCTGGCGCCGGAGGTGCTGTGATGGCGGCGCACAGCAACCGCCCCCGCCCGATGAAGGTCCGCACGGGCGACCACGTGCAGGTGATCTCCGGCAAGGACCGGGGCAAGACCGGGCGCGTGCTGCGGGTCGATCCCAGGCGTCAACGGGTCTACGTCGAGGGTCTCAGCATGGTCAAGCGCCACACCCGCCCCCAGCAGGTGCCGGGCGCCCAGAGCGAAGCGGCACTGGGCGGGGTGATCGAGCGCGAGGGCCCGATCCACGTCTCGAACGTGATGGTCCTGGACAGCAAGGGCAACCGCACCCGGATCGGCATCGAACGTGAGAACGGACAGCGCTACCGCGTCGCCAAGAGCTCAGGCGCAAGGCTGGACTGACGAGATGGCTACCGCCACGCGACCACCGGCACGGCTGAAGGCCCGCTACCTCGAGGAGATCCGCCCTGCGCTGATCTCCCGCTTCGGCTACTCGTCGGAGATGCAGGCCCCCAAGATCGAGAAGATCACCGTCAACATGGGCGTCGGCCTCGCCAAGCAGGACTCGAAAATGCTGAAAGCGGCAAGCGAGCAGCTCGCCACGATCGCGGGCCAGCAGCCCAGTGTGCGCAGGGCGCGCAAGTCGATCGCCGCGTTCAAACTGCGCGAGGGCATGCCGGTGGGCGTGGCCGTCACGCTCAGGGGCGAGCGCGGCTACGAGTTCCTTGACCGCCTGATCTCGATCGCGATCCCGCGTATTCGCGACTTCCGGGGCCTGAACCCGCGCTCCTTCGACGGCCGGGGCAACTACTCGATGGGCGTCAAGGAGCAGATCATCTTCCCCGAGATCGACTACGACGCGATCGACCAGATCCGCGGCATGGACATCACGATCACCACCACCGCCTCGAGCGACGTCGAGGCCTACGCGTTGCTGGCTGCGCTGGGCATGCCGTTCACCTCGCAGGGCCGGCCCAGGGGCTACGACCCCGAGGCCGACGATGCCGCCGAGCGTGCCCACGCCGAGGCGCAGGCTGCCGCCGAGGCCAAGGCCGCCGAGGACGAGGCAGCCGTGCAGGCTCCGCCCGAGCCCGAGACGGTCGAGCCCGAGCCGCAGGCCGCCGAGCCCGAGCCGGAGGCGCCCGAGCCCGAGCCCGAGCCGCAGGCCGCCGAGCCCGAGACGGTCGAGCCCGAGCAGATCGCGGCGGAGGCCGCGGAGGCCGAGCCCGAGGCCCCAGCCGCGGCTGAGCCCGAGGCCCCGGCGGCGGCGGAGCCCGACGCGAGCGGGCAGGCAGCCGAGCCGGAGGCCGCGGCGGAGCCGGAGACGGCCGAGCAGGACCAGGCCGCCGAGCAGTCCGAGGCGGAGAACACCGAGAAGGAGAGCACCGACTGATGGCCAAGACCTCGCAGCGCGTCAAGCAGGCGCGGCCCCCGAAGTTCAAAACACGTGCCTATACTCGTTGCACCCGCTGCGGGAGGCCCCGCGCGGTGTATCGCAAGTTCGGGGTGTGCCGCATCTGCCTTCGCGAGCTCGCCCACAACGGTCAGATCCCCGGGATGACCAAGTCGTCCTGGTAGGAGACCCAAGCCCATGTCGATGACCGATCCGATAGCCGACTTCCTGACGCGCGTGCGCAATGCGATCCACGCCGCGCACGAGACCGTGGAGGTGCCCGCATCCAAGCTCAAGGGCGAGCTGGCCAGGATTCTGGATGAGCAGGGCTACATCGACTCGTGGTCGGTGATCGCGGCGCCCGAAGGCGGCGCCGGCCAGGTCATCCAGATCCGGCTCAAGTACACCGAGGACCGCCGCTCGGCGATCTCGGGCCTGCGCCGGGTGTCGCGGCCAGGGCGCCGCACCTACGTCGACGCGAAGAGCATCCCCAAGGTGCTGGGCGGGATGGGCACGTCGATCGTCTCGACCTCCCACGGCGTGATGACCGGACACGACGCCCGCGCGGCCGGCGTCGGCGGCGAGGTCCTGGCGCAGGTCTGGTGAGCGGTGTCCCGCATCGGCAGACAGCCCATCCCCGTGCCCACCGGCGTGACCGTCTCGATCGAGCCTGAGTCGGTGCGAGTCAACGGCCCCAAAGGCGAACTGAGCGAGCGGATCCACCGTGACATCCAGGTCACCCAGGACGGCGACCAGCTGCTGGTCACGCGCCCGACCGATCGCGGCGAACACCGCGCCCTGCACGGCCTGACCCGCTCGCTGGTGGCGAACATGGTCCAGGGCGTGACGAACGGCTACGAGAAGCGGCTCGAGATCCAGGGCGTCGGCTACAGGGCCCAGATGAAGGGCAAGAACCTGGAGCTGGCCGTGGGCTACTCGCACCCCGTGCCGATCCCCGCGCCCGACGGCATCGAATTCGAGGTTCCCCAGCCGACCCGCGTGGTCGTGAAGGGCATCTCCAAGCAGCTGGTCGGCGAGACCGCCGCGATCATCCGCAAGCAGCGTCCCCCCGAGCCCTACAAGGGCAAGGGCATCCGCTACGAGGGCGAGTACGTCCAGCGCAAGGTCGGAAAGCGCGCATGAGCCCGTATGCCGACGCCATACTGCGTCCTCGCTCGCTGCGTCCTTGTCTGGCTTGGCCTACGGGCCCATTGGGCACTGTGACTTCGAAGGAGCGCGCATGACCGTTCTCACGAAGGAGACGCGTCGGCTCAAACGCCGCCGCCGCGTGCGGGCGAAGATCTCCGGTACGGCCAACCGGCCGCGGATCTCCGTGTTCCGCTCCAACCGGGGCGTGGCTGCGCAGCTGATCGACGACGTCTCCGGCCGCACGCTGGCGTCGGTCGCCTGGTACGAGCCCGAGCTGCGCTCGCTGGGCAAAGCCCAGGCCACCGCCAGGGCCGGCGCGCTGCTGGCCGATCGGGCCAAGGCGGCGGGCGTCACCGAGGCCGTCTTCGACCGCGGCGGCTACCAGTACCACGGCCACGTCCAGGCATTCGCCGAGGCGATCCGCGAGGCGGGCGTCGCCGTCTAGCCGGCCGGACGCCCGCGACCGCTACCCTCTCCATCCCCATGTCCATCAACACAGATCGCTCAGTCAGCCAGGCCGGACTCGACCTCCAGGAGCGGGTCGTTGAGATCAACCGCGTCGCCAAGGTGGTCAAGGGCGGCCGCCGCTTCTCCTTCACCGCGCTGGTCGTGGTGGGCGATGAACGCGAAGTGGTCGGCGTCGGCTACGGCAAGGCGAACGAGGTGCCGCTGGCGATCCAAAAGGGCGTCGAGCGCGCCAAGAAGGACCTGTTCCGAGTTCCCAAGCACGGCAGCACGATCACCCACCAGACGACCGGGGTGTTCGGCTCGGGCCGGGTGCTGCTGAAGCCGGCCTCTCCCGGTACCGGGGTGATCGCAGGCGGCGGTGTGCGCGCGGTGCTCGAGCTCGCCGGGATCCACGACATCCTCTCCAAGAGCCTCGGCACGCAGAACCCGATCAATCTCGTCAAGGCGACCGTCGCCGGTCTGCGCGGGCTGCGCACGCCCGAGGAAATCGCCAAGCTGCGCGGCCTCACGATCAACCAGGTGCTCGGCCTCGGGCGTATCGCCGTTGATGTGCGTCACGGGGATGCGCTTGTCCTCGAGCCCCAGCACCTGTGCAACGGACAGGCGGCGCAGCGTGGCGACCTCGAGCGGCGTGCGCAGGCCCTGCAGGCCATCGACCGTCGCCTTGACGAGGTTGATCGGGTTCTGCG
>JBKQOO010000186.1:0-25766 GCA_052145475.1 Solirubrobacteraceae bacterium | reverse complement strand
GCGAAAAATCATCACACTGCGAACCGTCTCAGTAAGCGCTGTCGCCTCCTTATGCCACCTCTGTTTGCGCACTTCAGGTGCGCTCGCGGTGTTATATACCACTATGTCGCTCATATTACTTACATTGATGCGCGGCTATCTGCAAGGACACAGAATTGCAAAACGAAGCCAACAAGTCTTTTATTATCAGTGCATCTCGACAACGATGCGTGGCTTCCGACGCACCTTTACATCGTTTTCGCAAGTCGGCGATCCTAGCGAGACACGGCAAGAAATGAGTAGCTTCTCCTCGCTCCCTGCCCCGCTCGAGTTCCGCTGCTCGGCCACATCCAACGACGAGGTTCTTCCAATTGGACCCAGGAACGGAAAATTTTGTGATCCTCGTCTATTCAATTGTGATTCTGTAGGTTGGCCAACAACTCACCCAGAATTATTGCCATCCGCGGCAACGTGCAGCACAAGCTATAATTGCGCGCACGCATGGCTCTTACCGCAGGCTCGAAGCTCGGCCCGTATGAAATCTTGTCGTCGCTGGGCGCCGGCGGCATGGGTGAGGTGTATCGTGCGCGCGATTCCCGGCTCGAACGCGACGTCGCGATCAAGGTGCTTCCTTCGCACTTGAGTCAGAGCCCAGATTTGCGGGCGCGTTTTGAGCGCGAGGCCAAAGCCATTTCCGGACTGCAACACCCTAACATCTGCGTGTTGTATGACGTCGGCCGCCAGGATGGCGTGGATTTCCTGGTAATGGAATATCTCGAGGGCGAGACGCTGGCCGTGCGCTTGTCACGCAAGCCGATGATGCCGGACGAAGCGCTACGTATCGGAATCGAAGTTGCCGACGCTTTGGAGAAAGCGCACCGCAGCAGCATTGTGCATCGCGATTTGAAGCCAGGCAACGTGATGCTCACGAAGGGCGGCGCGAAGTTGATGGACTTTGGACTTGCCAAGTTGCAGGCCGTCGTTACGGGGGCACCATCTGGTACACCTGCGTTCTCGGCCGTTGCCACCCTGCCAAATATGGCATCGCCGATCACGCTGGCGGGGACCATCGTGGGCACGGTGCAGTATATGAGTCCGGAGCAGATTCAAGGGAAAGAGGCCGACGCGCGCAGCGACATCTTTGCTTTCGGAGCGATGCTCTACGAGATGCTGACGGGCAGACGAGCGTTTGACGGCAAAAGCCAGCTTTCCGTCGCGAGCGCGGTGCTGGAGAAGGATCCGGATTCGATTTCGGCGGCGCAGCCGCTCACACCTCCAGCGCTCGAGCACGTGGTGCGGATATGTCTGGAGAAAGACCCGGACCAGCGATTCCAGAATGCGCATGACCTGAAGCTTCAGTTGCAGTGGATCACCGCGGGTGGCAGTCGGGCAGGCGACCCGGCGGTAGTGGTCGCGCAGAAAAAGAACCGGCAGAAAATTCTGGCCGCCGCGACGGCCTTGGGCTGGCTGCTGGCTGCGGCCGCGGTGGTGATGGCGGCCATGTATTCCAAACGGCTGATTTCGGCGCAGACGCTAGTGCGAGCGCAGATTGAGCGGCCGTCGGGCTTTGATTTCGCAGATGTTGTGAACGGCCCTCCGGTGGTTTCTCCGGACGGGCAACAGATTGCGTTCGTAGCGGTGAAGGACGCGAAGGGCATCGTCTTTGTGCAGCGACTCAATACCGGAAAGTCGGAGTCGCTCGCAGGTACTGAGACTGGAATTTTCCCATTTTGGTCCCCAGACGGAAAGTATCTCGGCTTCTTTTCCAATGGCAAGCTCAGAAAAATCGCGTCTGGTGGTGGGCCCGTCCAAGTTCTGTGTGATGCGCCTGATGGCCGCGGCGGCTCGTGGAACGAGCAAGGCACGATTCTGTTCGCGCCGAATATCGCCGGCCCGCTGCAGCGGGTGTCCGACGGCGGTGGCACACCCGAGGATGCGACTCCGGCGCACAATGACGACAAGGAATTCACCAATCGCAATCCCTACTTCCTGCCCGATGGAAAACACTTCCTTTTCGTCCAACGGTCGGGGAAAGACTCGCGGGGCAGCGTGCATTCCGGGTCACTCGACAGTGGTGAACTCAAACAGGTATTGCCCTTAGGATCCAACGTCGCCTATAGCAACGGCTACCTCTTTTATGTGAAGGACGGAATATTAATGGGGCAGCCGTTTGACACGGCGGGAATGCGTCTCAATGGAAAGCCTGTCCCCATCGCGGAATCAATTGAGTATTACGATCCGCGTAACATCGGATATTTTTCGGTATCTCAGAATGTGATGGTGTACCGCCAGAGCTCGATTCAGAGCCGAGAATTGATGTGGCTAGACGCCACGGGAAAAGAGCTGGAACACTGGGGCGAACCGGGTCCGTACACCGGGGGGTTTTGGACGCCCGGCAGTCACATGGCGGTGTTGTTCCGCGACAACCCCGACGCGCACGGGAACAGTCTGTGGCTGGCAGACACCGAGAGAAAGACGATCACGCGGCTTACTCCCGATGCACCGATGGACGAGAGGGGGGTTGTCTTGGTTGATGGGAAGAGTGTATTTACCACCGCCACCACCGGCTATCAGAGCCTGCTGGCGATCCGCTCTCTGGTCTCGTCCGGCAAGGAGGAAAAACTGGCGGACTTGGAAAACTATTCGTACGTGCAGAGCCAGTCAAAGGACGGGAGGTACGTAATTTTCTCGATCCAGGATCCCAAGACTGGCTTCGACGTCTACTTCATGGATGTCATCACCGGAGATCGCAAGCTCACGCCGCTGCTCACCACTCCTTACGCTGAGGTAAACGCGAAGCTCTCTCCCGATGACAGGTGGCTGGTCTACGGTTCCGACGAGAATGGGCAGATGGAACTCTATGTGACCCCGTTCCCCGGAGGAGGTTCTAAGTGGCAAGTCTCCAGCGGCGGGGTGGCGTCAAACGACAATAATACGAGCGTGGTGGACTGGTCGCCCGATGGGAAGAGCCTGCATTATCGCCAGGGAGACAAGATTTACACCGTGGAAGTCCGGGTCGATGGGAACAAACCGGAGTTCTCCGCGCCCAAGGTGCTGATGAGCATTCCCCAGGACGTCGACCTGCTGTCCATACTGACTGACGGAAAACGTATCCTCGCTACACGACCGGTCGGACAGCGAATCGCAACCCCGCAGAACCTGGTTCTCAACTGGCAACACTTGACGCAGTGAAGGTCGCTGATTCCGGATCCTTAGCGCAGCCAATTTCGGAGTGCCCTCGGCGGCGAACGGAGGCCCCGCCTCCTAAAATTGTTGGTAAAGAATTTTCGCTCTCGATCGACTCGAGCGCCCGCAGAGCCGCCGCAAAAGCCGGCGATCCTAGCGAGGCACGAAACCAAGAGTGGCTTCTCCTCGTTATGTGCTGTTCGCCAGGCGCTGACAAAAGCAAATACAACATCGGGCCGCTCGGCGACGCATACAAGGAACGCGGAACTGGATTGCTGCAACGACTGATTGGTCGGCTCCGCACGAAATCCTTTGAGTGAGACGAAAGCAAGTGGCTAGCGGTGCTTCTGAAGTTTGAAATTGCACCACTACAAACAAGACCTCTGCAGCAAAACCTGCAAGACAAAACCTGATCGCCCTGAAATTCTTTCCTAAGATCGCCGACTGGCCATGACCAGAAGAACGTTACCAACGCGTTACCTCGATGGTCGCTACCGATACCCGGCCCACGTGGAGGGCGGATGAGGAAGAGAGATATGCGCGTCGACCCCTGCAAGGCGTAGCCGGGCCTGGGGGCGACGAAAAACCTCCGGCCACGCCACCTGAGCTTGTCTAGGGCTGGTGGCGCGGCCGGACCGGTCCTTACAACGGCGCCAGCGTAAGCCGGTCGCCTACATACCTTCTCCGCAGAGAATACCGCAGCTTGCGGCCGATCCTGCAAGGCGCTCACCGCCTCGCCAGGCCGCACCCGAGCGGGCGTAGTTCAGCGGTCCTAGGTCAACGCCCCGTCTCCCCCGAGTCGTGCGGTGCTGGCCGTAGAACGCCGGTCTTTCAAGCCGGAAACGCGGGTTCGGATCCCGTCGCCCGTATTCGCATGGAATCTATCGGATCTCGTCTCGTTGCCCTTGACTGTGCATGACCGCTCTGGCATAATGTTCAGTATAAACCGACTGAGTTCAGAGCGCCGCGCACAGATCCTCGGGATGCTCGTAGAGGGCAACAGCATGCGCGCGACCGCCCGGATGGCCGGCGTCTCCTTCAACACCGTCTCCAAGCTGCTGCTCGACATAGGCGAGGCCGCAGCCACCTACCACGACGCACACATGCGCGACCTGCCGTGCAAAACCATCGAGGCAGACGAGATCTGGTCGTTCGTGGGCTCCAAGGCCAAGAACGTGCCCGAGGGGCACGAGAACGACCCGAACTACGGGGACGTATGGACCTGGACCGCGCTCGACGCCGACAGCAAGCTCATCTGCTCCTGGTACGTCGGTGGTCGCGCCTTCGAGGACTGCATGCGGTTCATGGAAGACCTCAAGAGCCGCCTCGCCGGTCGCATCCAGCTCACGACCGACGGCCACCAGGCCTACGTCGCCCCGGTCGGGCTGAACTTCCGCCAAGACATCGACTGGGCGCAACTGCAAAAGGAATACCGCTCACCGCGGGACGCCGAAGCCCGGTACAGCCCGCCGGTCTGCACCGGCGCAAAAGTCCGAGTGCAGAAAGGCAAGCCCGACCCTGCACGGATCTCGACCAGCTACGTCGAGCGCCAGAACCTCACCATGCGCATGAGCATGCGCCGGTTCACGCGGCTGACCAACGGCTTCTCGAAGAAACTCGACAACCACATGGCCGCGATCGCCCTGCACTTCCTCCACTACAACTTCGCACGTCCTCACAAGACGCTCGCCAACCCCTACCCGCGCACCCCCGCGATGGCCGCCGGGATCGCAGATCACATCTGGACACTCCGGGAGATCGCGGAACTGATCGGATGAGATTCCGCTGCTATTGCTCTGCGGCGCGCTCCTCGCGGCGCTCATCGCGCTCTTCGCTCTCCGCCTCACTCTCGTCAGAGCGACGTTCGCTCCCATAGCGGAACCCGATGCGTCCCTCGCGTTGCCCTGCCTGGACGAGACGCCGCACGGAGCCCGTCTCGACTCCATTTCCGGCCTCCCACCGAGCCGACCGAACCCACATCACTTGCTCCCATCCGTTGCGTTGGCAGTCTCCTGGTCTCGAGCCGCTGCAATGCCGGAGATCGCCTCGACCGTCACCGGCACCGGCTCTTCGGCCGCAGGGCTCAAGTCCACCAATCTGATGATATTTCGTTCGCGAGCGGCATGCTCCTCTTCGATCACCGGCCGCAGATCGCGGATCGTGCCTCGATGCTCCGGGGCGAAAAGCTCGACATCGAAGCCAAGCTCCTCGACCTCCAAGTAGTCGATCACGTATTCATGCGAGGGATACCCGTAGACGAGCTGGTCAACCACGGCATTGATCTTCTCGCGAGGCCACTTTCCGCAGCGGCGGAGGAGCCGTGTCCCGTACTCGGTCGCTACGGATAGCTCACGGCTGTACTGCCCAATCTTCTCCGGATCAAGCCTGGCGACAAGCGGCCCCGTCGTCACGTTCACGAACGCGACGGCGTGCCGGAGGCTGTCGTCATAGCTCATTTCGTAGTCGTTGACGATGAACTTCATCGCGGACGACAGCGCTTCGACAGAGAACGACTGCATCTGCTCAAGAGCCTTGAATGGGTCCAGCGCGGAGTGGTATTCGCCCTTCCCCGGCTGCTTCTCCTCCCAGATCTGCACGTCCAACGGGCCCAGCTCGGCGTGCTCCCCCAGGACCATCTTGTCGGCACCGATGCACAGCAGGGTGGCGGCGCTCTTCGCCCAGAACGGGACGCACGCGAAGATCCTCTCCGCGTGGAGTCGAAGCATCGTCATGGCCTGGTATGCGGCGTGCACGCTGCCTCCGCCCGAGTGGATCACGAGGTCTAGCTCCTCGAACTGGCGATCACGAAGCTGATCGTGCAGAAGCAGCACAGAGTGCGTGCTGATAGGCCGGTTAGGGCGATCAACGATGAAGAACACCGCGGGCCGGCCGCGCGCGTCAACAAACGCCTGGAACGCCCTATCCCGCTCCTCCCCCTTCATTCAAGGCAGATCGTACACACCCCCCCAAACTGATGCACTACCAGTCTGACACCCTCCTTCACTTTGTATAGTGATGGGTAACCGACCAAGGAGACAGCGATGGCAGGCACCCTCAACCAAGTCACAGACGCCAACTTCGACGCAGAGGTCATCGAGGCGGAGGGCCCCGTGCTCGTCGACTTCTGGGCCCCCTGGTGCGGTCCCTGCCGGGTCGTGGCCCCCGTGCTGGAGGAGATCGCCTCCGAGCGCGAGGACCTGACGATCGTCAAGCTGGACATCGACGAGAACCCCCAGACGGCAGCCCGCTTCCAGGTGCTGTCGATCCCGACGATGATCCTGTTCAAGGGCGGTCAGCCCGTGAAGACGGTGATCGGGGCCTACCCGAAGAAGCGGCTCGAGCAGGAGCTCGACCCCGCCCTCAGCGCCGCCTGATCGACCCCGCCCTCAGCCCGTTGCAGCGGCCCGGCTCAGGCAGATCCTGAGCTCGAGGCCGTCCACGGCGGCGAGTTCCTCGTAGTCCATCCCGTTGCGGGCGGCAGCGGCCGCCGGACCGAGGTGAAGCTCTATCGCCAGCGTCTCTCCGGCGATGT
Source organism: Solirubrobacteraceae bacterium (assembly GCA_052145475.1). Classification (GTDB taxonomy): domain Bacteria; phylum Actinomycetota; class Thermoleophilia; order Solirubrobacterales; family Solirubrobacteraceae; genus Palsa-744. The sequence continues at coordinate 19,069 of JBKQOO010000186.1, read as the reverse complement.
AGTCGCGATTGGCCTCGGCAGCCTCCGACAGGGCCTGAGCTCCCTCGAGCGCCAGCACGATCCGGTCCTCGACTGCCAGGCCGGCTGTCTTGCGGGCGTTCTGGACCGCGTGCACGATCTCGCGCGCCCGTCCCTCCTCGAGCAGGCTCTCGTCGATCTCGAGGTCCAGTGCCACAGCGTGGGCCCCCTCCCGCTCGACGCTGTAACCCTCGGGCGGCCGCAAGGTGAGGATCAGGTCCTCCGGGCGCAGCGTGTGCTCGCGACCGCCCACCGAGATGCCGATCTCCCGGCCGTCGCGGACCGCCTCGGCGACGACCGCCGGGTCGAGTGCAGCGATCGCCTGGGCGGCGAGCGGCATCTCGGGCCCGAACAGCGGGCCCAGGCTGCGGTAGCTGGCCTTGATCTCGTAGCTGCCCAGCTCGTCGGCCGCGGCGACGAAGCGCACGCGCCTGACGTTCAGCTCCTCCTGGACGATGTCGACCAGCCGTTCGATCGCCTCGCGCTCGCGCCTGTCCGCCACCACGACCGCCTCGCTCAGGGGCTGTCGGACCTTGATCTTGGCCTTGCCCCGCGCCCCCAGCCCGAGCCGGACCGTCTCCCTGGCCAGTGCCATCGCCTGCTCGAGCTCCTCGTCGCGCGGGGCGATCTGGGCGGGCACGGGGAAGTCGCAGAGGTGCACGCTGGCCAGCTCCCCGTCGAGGTTGTCGTAGATCTCATCGGCGATGAACGGGCAGAATGGCGCCAGCAGCTTGGCGAGGCTCAGCAGGCAGGTGCGCAGCGTGGAGAAGGCCGCCTCGTCCCCGTCCCAGAAGCGCCGGCGCGAGCGCCGCACGTACCAGTTCGACAGCTCGTCGACGAGCTCGGCGATCGCCCGGCCCGCGGTGGTCGCGTCGTAGGCATCGAGCCGCTCGGCCACGAGCTCGGCCGTCGCGGCGGTGCGCGACAGCGCCCAGCGATCGAGGTCCTGCAGCTCGGGCTCGGCGTCGTCCCCTCCCGCCTCGGCCAGCTCGGCCGCGGCCGCCCCGGCGTAGAGGGCATAGAAGTAGTAGGTGGACCAGAGCTGCTTGAGGAACAGGCGCACCCCTTCGCCGATCGTCTCGGCCGAGAAGCGGTAGCCGTCCCAGGGCTGCTTGGAGGTGAAGAAGTACCAGCGGAACGCGTCGGCGCCGTAGGTGTTCAGCACGTCCCACGGCTCGACCGTGTTGCCTCGGGACTTGGACATCTTCTGACCCTCCTCGTCCAGGATCAGACCCAGGCAGACGACGTTGCGGTACGGAGCCGGCCGGCCCAGCAGCGTGGCCACTGCCAGCAGCGAGTAGAACCAGCCTCGGGTCTGGTCCTGTGCCTCGCAGATGAAGTCAGCCGGGAAGGCGTGCTCGAACACCTCCTGGTTCTCGAACGGGAAGTGGTGCTGGGCGAAGGGCATTGCTCCCGAGTCGAACCACACGTCGATCACCTCGGGCACCCGGCGCATCGGCTGCTCGCAGTCGGGGCAGGGGAACGAGACCTCGTCGACGAACGGGCGATGGTGGTCCTCGAGCTCCACGCCGGAGCGCTCGGCCAGCTCGGCGAAGGAGCCGACCAGGTGCACGTGGCCGTCCGGGCATCGCCAGACCGGCAGCGGCGTGCCCCAATAGCGCTCGCGCGAGAGCGCCCAGTCGACGTTGTTCTTCAGCCAGTCGCCGAAGCGCCCCTGCTTGACATGCGGGGGGTGCCAGTCAATCGTCTCGTTGGCTGCCAGCAGCTCGTCTCGCAGGGCGGTCGTCGCCAGGTACCACGACGGTTTGGCGTAGTAGATCAACGGGTTCCCCGAGCGCCAGCAGTGGGGGTAGGAGTGCTCATAGTCCTCGACCCGCAGGAGCAGGCCGCGCTCGCGCAGATCCTCGATCAGCTCCGCCGTCAGCTCCGGGTCCTTGACGTCGCGACCCGCGAACGAGGAGCCGTCGCGACTCAGCGTCCGCTCGTCATAGGTCCCGTCGGGACGAACCGGGTTGTACAGCGTCCCTGCCGCCGTCGGGTCGAATGGAACCCGCTCCGAGGCCCCCGCCACGCGATAGTCATCCTCGCCGAAGGCCGGTGCCAGGTGCACGATGCCCGTCCCGTCCTCAGTCGTGACGAACTCGTCGGCCAGGATCGGCAGCGGGCCGGGTGAGCGGTCCGTCGCGGCGAAGATCGGCCCGCGATAGCTGCCATAACGCTCGGTCAGCTCGCTGCCCCGCATCCGCTCGAGGATCTCGACCCCTTCTCCCAGCACCGCCCCGACCCGCTCCTCGGCCAGCAGGAACGTCTCCCCGCCGGAGCGCACCCGGGCGTAGCTCGCGCTCGGCGAGACTGCCACGGCGACGTTGCCGGGCAGCGTCCAGGGCGTCGTCGTCCAGACCAGCAGCTGCTCCTCGCCCTCGGAGACACTCAGCTTCAGGAACACACTCGGATCGACCACGTCGCGGTAGCCCTGCGCGACCTCGTGCGAGGAGAGCGTCGTCTCGCAACGGGGGCAGTACGGCACGACCTTGTTGCCCTCATAGAGCAGTCCCCGCCTGTCGATCTCCGACAGGACCCACCAGACCGACTCGATGTAGGACTCGTCCAGCGTCCTGTAGGCGTGCTCGAGGTCCAGCCAGAAGCCGATCCGTTCGGTCAGGCGGTCCCACTCGGCGAGGTAGGCGAAGACCGAGGCCCGGCACTCCGCGTTGAACCGCTCGATCCCGATCCGCTCCTCGATCTCCGCCTTCGAGGAGATGCCGAGCTCCTGTTCGACCGCGATCTCCACGGGGAGCCCGTGACAGTCCCAGCCCCCCTTGCGCTGGACCCGGTAGCCGCGCATCGTCTGAAAGCGCGGATAGATGTCCTTGAAGACGCGCGAGAGCACGTGATGCGAGCCGGGCGGGCCGTTGGCTGTCGGCGGCCCCTCGTAGAAGACCCAGTCGGGCGCTCCCTCGCGGCTCGCCAGCGAGGCCGCGAAGACATCGCGTTCGCGCCAGCGCTCGAGCACCTCGCGCTCGAGCTCGGGCAGGTCCTGCCTGGGGTCGACATCGCGACGGGGGATCAATGGGTGGGCGTGGGGTGCGCGCACGGGGAGGGCCATTCTAGGCGCCCTCAGCAGGCTGCCGAGCGCCGCCGTGGCCTGATCCTCTCGCGCCGGGCCCTCATACGATGAAGCGATGAGGCTGCGCCTGTATCACCATTCCGACGGTGCGCGCGTGGCCTACCGCGAGCTCGGCACAGGGCCCCCGCTGGCGTTGCTGCACTCGGGGCTGCTCTCACACAAGGAGTGGGAGCCCGCCGTGGCGCAGCTGGCCGATCGTTTCAGGGTGATCCTTCCCGACCTGCCCCTGCACGGCGACTCCGAGCAGCGGCCCCGTCACCCCTACACCTTCGACTGGTTCGCCGAGGTGATGGCAGGGTTCTCCGCCGAGGTGCTCGGGCCGAGGCCGCTGCTGGCCGGCCACGATGCCGGCGGCGAGATCCTGCTGCGGGGTATCGAGCTGGGCCTGCTCCGACCACACCGTCTCGTGCTGCTGCCCAACAGGCTGCACGCTCCACCGGCCAGGCCCAGGATGCGCGCCGCGCTCCAGACCGCGGCCCGCGCCGGCGCCGTGCCGGGCCTGGACGTACTGCTCTCCTACGCCACCGCCGCCGCCTTCAGGCCCGAGCGAGGCGTCTCCCTGAGCGCTCGGGGCAACCCGGACGCCTCCGACCTGTTCCGACAGGCCTTTGCAGACGTTCCGGGGAACTCCAGCCTCGCCCGCTCCCGGTCGCGCTGCGCCCGCAGCTGGCCGCGGGGGGCCCAGCGGCAGCTGCTCGACCTGTATCCGCGGCTGGAGATGCCGGTGCTGCTGCTCTGGGCCGACCAGGATCGCCTGCACCCGCTCGAGCCCGCCGAAGCGGCGCTGCGGCTGCTCCCCCAGGGGCAGCTCCGCGTGCTCGAGAGCACGGGTTTCCTCATGGCCTACGACGACCCGGTCGGCCTGGCCCGTGAGCTCTCGGCCTTCTGCGGATAGGGTTCCGGTCCCGGCCCGGCGCACCCGCCCGGCGGGCCGTGCCCTGAACAGATCTTCGCCCAGACCAGGAGACCAGATGCCAAGCGAAAAGCAGTTGTGGGGCGGGGAGACCGCCAAGGCCGTCGAGAACTTCCCGATCTCCGGCGAGACGGTCCCCGTCGAGGTCGTCCGCTGGCTGGCCCGCATCAAGGGTGCAGCGGCCGCCGTCAACGGCGAGCTGGGGCTGCTGCCCAAGCGGACCGCCGGGCGGATCGAGCGCGCCGCCGCGGAGATCGCCGCCGGGCGTCACGACGCCCAGTTCCCGATCGACGTCTTCCAGACCGGCTCCGGAACCTCGACAAACATGAACGCGAACGAGGTGATCGCGTCGCTGGCCGGCCAGGGGGTGCACCCGAACGACCACGTCAACATGGGCCAGTCCTCCAACGACGTCTTCCCCTCCGCCGTCCACCTGGCCGCGCTCGACGTCGCCCAGAACGAGCTGTTGCCGGCACTGCGCCTGCTCGAGCGCTCGTTCGCCCGCAAGGCGCGCAGCTTCCAGAACGTCGTGAAGGCCGGGCGCACCCATCTGATGGACGCAGTCCCCGTGACGCTGGGCCAGGAGTTCGCCGGCTACGCCGCCCAGATCGAGCTGGGGATCGAGCGCGTCCAGTCGGCCCTCGTCCATGTCGGGCAGATCCCCCTGGGCGGGACCGCGACGGGAACGGGCCTCAACACGCACCCGAAGTTCGCCGAGAAGGTCCGGGCCCGACTGCGGCGCGAATCGGGCCTGAAACAGATCGCGGCGCCACTGGACCCGTTCGAGGCGCAGGCCAAACGCGACGCCCTCGTCGAGCTGTCCGGAGCCCTGAAGGTGCTGGCCGTCTCGCTGAGCAAGATCGCCGGCGACCTCGCCCTGATGGGCTCCGGTCCCAGGGCGGGGATCGGCGAGATCTTCCTGCCCGAGCTGCAGAAGGGCTCCTCGATCATGCCCGGCAAGGTCAACCCGGTGATCCCGGAGGTGGTGCTGCAGGTCGCAGCCCAGGTGATCGGCAACGACTCCGCCATCACCGTCGGCGGGCTGCAGGGGCAGTTCGAGCTGAACGTCCGCATCCCCCTGATCGCTCGCAACCTGCTCCAGTCGCTGCGCCTGCTCAGCGCGACCACCCGCGTCTTCGCCGAGAAGTGCGTCGACGGGATCACGGTCAACAAGGCCGGAACCGAGGCGTCGGCCGGCGCGACGCTGGCCGTGGCCACCGCCCTCAACGGGGCGATCGGCTACGACAAGGCGACCGAGATCGTCAAGAAGGCGACCGCCTCGGGTCGTCCGCTGCGCGAGGTCGCCCTCGAGGAGGGTGTCGACGCGAAGCTCTACGACCAGACGATCGACCTGCGCAAGATCGCCCGCGGCAACGCCTAGGGCGAGCAGCTCATTCGACAGGCAGCGCTTTGAACAGCTTGGCCACCACCCCGGCGGCCGGCTTGGCTGCGCCCGGGTAGGTGAACAGCCCCTTCTGGTTCAGCCCTTCGATCAGCCTCAGGTGCGGCAGCACTTTGTGGATCGAGCCACCCTGGAAGGTCGGGGTCAGGGGGTAGTCGCGCAGGACCCACACGAGCATCGCGGTCAGCTGCGGGTCGGCGGCGTAGACGTCGATGTGGTTGGCCAGCAGCTGCGACTGGAACGCGTAGCTGCCCGGGCTGCCCGACCGGTTCAGCGTGTTCGATTCGGCTCCGAACTCGCTGATCACGAGCACCTTCCCGGGAAACGTGCGCTCCATCGCAGCCAGGCGCCCGCGCATCTGGCCGGCCAGCTGGGCGGGCGTGTCACCCGGCGATTCGTACCAGCCCGTGTAGTCGGTCTCGGCGACCGCGTCGGCTTCCGAGTAGATCGGGCCCGCCTGCGACGGGGGATCGCGGCCCCACACGTCGACCGCCACCATGCGGCCGGGGTCGTGCGCGTGAAGCCAGTGCGCCGAGTCGCGCACGTAGCTGACCTCGGCCTGGTCGCGACCGTTGCGAGCCACCTCGTCGGCCAGGTTCCACGCGAATATCGACGGATGCAGCGCCGCCGCGGTGACGGCCGTGCGGACCTGCTGTTCGGCTTCGGCGAGCAGCCGCGGCGTCGTCGAGTACCACATGCCGGCGCCTTCGACCGGGCCGACGCCCTGCCAGACCAGAATCCCCGCAGCGTCCAGGCGTTCCAGCAGCGCCGGGTCGAGCGGGTGCTGGGCGCGCGCCGCGTTCGCGCCGATCGCCCTGAGCTCTGAGACGATCCCGTCCTGGTCGGCCGGGGTGAGCGCGTCACCGTGGCCGGGCACGTCCTCCTGGATGGTCGCGCCGTGCAGCAGCAGCCGCCGCCCGTTCAGGAACAGGTCCCGGCCGTGCCAGGTCAGCTGGCGCAACCCGACCCGCGCCGCGTAGCTGCTCTCGCCCGCCACCGCCAGCCCGAGCTGGTAGAGGTTCGGCGCCGACGGCGACCACAGCGCCGGTTCTCCGACTGTGGCGAGCGCCGTTGCAGTCGCGATCTGTTCGTGGCCGAGCGTCATCGCCGGGAAGCTCAGCGCGATCGTCTGGGCGCCATGGACCAGTGAGCCTTCGGGGTCGATCGTGCGGGCCGCGCCGTAGTTGCGGACCTGCACGGTCACCCTGACCGTCGCCTGCCCGCCCGCTGCCAGGGTCGTCGCGATCGTCGGGGCGGACAGTTCACTCGCGCCGACCTGCCGCACGTCGACCTCGCCGTCCAGGCCGCCCCAGTTGAACCAGGTGCGGTGGAAGCCTTCCTTGGCCTGCTGGCCTGGGAAGCGCCAGTCGACGCGGACGACCACCGTGTGCCGGCCTGCCCCGAGCTCGGTCATCAGCTGGAAGGGCAGATAGGAGCCGCGGTGCGTGCCCAGCAGGTGCCCGTCCACCCAGACTTCGGCGCGGTAGTTGGCCGACTGGAAGGTGAGCGCGTAGCGGCCCGCCGCCGGGGCCGTGAAGCTGGTGCGATACCAGGCCACCGAGCCCGAGTAGTTTCGTCCCCCCGCCGCGCCGGCGTACGGGGTCGGGTTGACCACGTTGGGCACTCTGACCGTCGAGCCGCTGAAGGCGCCCTCGCTCCAGCCCAGCTGCACGCCGCGGTTGGACGGGTCCCGCCGCAGCACCCATTCGGTCAGCGGCGTCCGACCGCCCGGCCCTTCGAAGATCAGCGACTGGCTGGCCGGCGCCTGCGCGGCGGCGGCCGAGGTCGCCGCCAGCGCCAGCAGGGCGAGGACGGTGGCGAGGGCCGGCTTCTTGAAGGGGGCGAGCACGTTCTGGGGGAAGCCGGGCACGAGCAGGGAAGTTTCCCTGGTCGTCCGCTTCTCCTGCTTCAACAAGACCAACGGTCGATCAGAGCGCAGGAGCCATCGAGGCGTCGGCGGCACGGTCGAGCAGGCCCTCCAGCAGCAGCAGCGCGCCCGCCTTGCAGAGCGGCTCGTTGAGGTTGCCGCACTTCGGCGACTGCACGCAGGACGGGCACCCGGCCGTGCAGGGGCAGCCGGCGATCAGCCGCCGGGCGTCCTCGCAGAGCTCCTCGAAGCGCGTGAAGGCGGTGCGGGCGATGCCGATGCCGCCCGGGTGACCGTCGTAGATGAAGATCGTCGGCACGCCCGTCTGGGGGTGGAAGTTCGTCGACAGGCCACCGATGTCCCAGCGATCGCACATCGCGATCAGCGGCAGGACCGCGATCTGGGCGTGCTCGGCCGCGTGCAGCGAGCCCAGCAGGCGCTCCATCGAGACCCGCTCGGACAGCTCGGCCGCGTCCAGCTCGAACCAGAGGGCCTGGGTCGAGAAGGTGGTGGGAGGCAGGTCGAGAGCGAACAGGTCGAGCTGGGAGTGATCGGCCAGGCGGCGGCGCTGGTAGGCCAGGACCGTGTCGGTCACGCTGACCTCGCCGAACGAGAGGCTCACGCCCAGCACCTGGCGGCGGTCCAGCAGCCGCACGATCTCGGTGTCCGTCGTGCGCTTGGGCTGCGTGTACCAGTCCCCCGAGAACGGCGCCACCAACGCGCGCCGGCGCTCCAGGTCGAGCTCGCGCACCTCGTAGGAGCGCCCCAGGTGCATGTACACCGCTCCCTCGTGGACCGTCGAGTGGGCCCGTGCCGCCTCCGTCGATCCGAGCAGCTCGCCCGAGGCGACGTCGACGATCGCGAAGCTCTCCGGGGAGGCCGAGCGCAGCGAGACCTCCCCCGCCGGGTACTCACCGGGCTGACGTGGCACGTAGCTGCCCGCTCCCTCGGCCCGGCGGCGCAGGCGACCTGCGCTCTCCAGCAGCTCGGCCGTCGCCTCCCAGCGCGGGCCCAGGAACTCCGCGTCGCCACTCGACAGCGGCCCCTCATGAGCCGCGCAGAGCACGTGCTGGCGGTAGATCAGGGGGCTCTCGTGATCGAGGATCGCCGCCTCGACCGGACGTTCCAGGAACTCGTCGGGGTGGCGGCAGAAGAACTGGTCCAGGGCGTCCTCGCCGGCCAGGAACACGGCCAGCCCGCGCCCCCGGCGCCCCGCCCTGCCCCACATCTGCCGCAGCGAGGCGACCGTGCCGGGGAACGTGACCACCAGCGCCCCGTCCAGCTGCCCGATGTCGATGCCCAGCTCCAGCGCGTCGGTCGTCACGATCGCGCTCAGCTCGCCTCGCATCAGCCGCTGCTCCAGCTCGCGCCGCTGCTGGGCCGTGTAGCCGGCCCGGTACGGGGCGATCCGCTCGGCCAGCTCCGGGTGCGTCTCGAGCAGGTCGTCGCGGACCAGCCTGCTCAGCACCTCGACGCCCTTGCGGGACTTCATGAAGCAGATCGTCTTCGTCCCCGCCCTCACCAGCTCCGCCAGCAGGTCGGCCGCCTCGCCCAGCGCAGAGCGGCGCTCGCCCCGTGCCTCGTCGGTCAGCGGCGGGTTCCAGATCGCGATCTGCCGGCGCGGGGCCGGCGAGCCGTCCTCGTCGATCAGGCGCACCCCCTCCAGGCCGGTCAGGCGCTCGGCCAGCTCGACCGGGTTGGCGATCGTCGCCGAGGCCAGCATCACCCGCGGCGCCGTCCCGTAGGCATCGGCGATCCGCCGCAGCCGGCGCAGCACGTTGGCGACGTGTGACCCGAACACGCCCCGGTAGACGTGCGCCTCGTCGACCACCACGACCGCAAGGTTCGCGAACAGCTCGGCCCAGGCCGCATGGTTGGGGAGGATGCCGACGTGGAGCATGTCCGGGTTGGTCAGCACGACGTTGGCCCGGCGCCGGATGTCGGCCCTGGCCTCGCGCGGCGTGTCGCCGTCGTAGATCGCGGGCCGGACCGACTCGCCCAGGCCGAACGAGGCCAGTGCCCGCGCCTGGTCCTGGGCCAGCGCCTTGGTGGGGTAGAGATAGATCGCCCTCGCCCTCGAGTCGCGGCACAGCACGTCCAGCGTCGGCAGGTTGAAGCACATCGACTTGCCCGAGGCCGTCCCGGTGGTGACGATCGTGGGTGCCTCCCAGGCGCTGCGCAGCGCCTCGGCCTGGTGGGAGTAGAGGCGCTCGACCCCGATCCGCGCAAGACCGTCGTGGACGCGGGGATGGAGCTCGGCCGGTATCTCCACCAGCTCCGCCCGCCCAGGTCCCTCCCGCGCCTCCCGCACCAGCCTGCCATCCTCGCGCGCCGCGTCCAGCAGCGCGCTCCACGGCTCTATTCTGCGGTCGAGGGCCAAGGACTTGAGATAGTAGAGCCGATGTCCGCCGACCCTGTAGAGCACCCCTCGAAAGCCCGCACCTTCCATCATTCGCAGTACCCCGCCGAGCGGATCGCCGCCGAGCGCCGGGACAGCATCTCCGTCTGTCTGCCCGCCCGCCAGTGCGCCCGGACCGTTGCCCAGGTCGTCGAGCCGCTCGTCGCGCTGCGCCGGCTCGGAGCGATCGACGAGGTGCTCGTGATCGACGCGGGATCGCGTGACGGGACCGCCCGGCTCGCCGGCCGCGCCGGGGCACGTGTCGTCCAGGAGGCCGAGCTGCTGCCGTCCTTCGGCCCGGTCCTGGGCAAGGGCGACGCGATGTGGCGGGCCCTCGACGCGGCCGAGGGGGAGATCGTCTGCTTCCTCGACGCCGACACCGAAGGCTTCTCCGGTCATTTCGCCACCGGCCTGCTCGGGCCGCTGGTCTGCGAGCCCGAGGTGGCGTTCGCGAAGGGCTTCTACCGCCGCCCCCTCGACGCACCCGGTGAGCCGCCCGGGGAGGGAGGTGGCCGGGTCAACCAGCTGACCGCCCGCCCCGCCCTGTCGCTCTTCTTCCCCGGGCTGGCAGGCATTCGCCAGCCGCTGGCCGGTGAGGTCGCAGCCCGGCGCGAGCTGCTCGAGAGCGTCCCCTTCGCGACCGGCTACGGGGTCGAGATCGCGATGCTGATCGACGTATGGCGGGCCGTCGGCCTCGAGCGGATCGCCCAGGTCGACCTCGACGAGCACCGCAACCCGCACCAGCCCCTGTCCGCCCTGGCGCCGATGGCCCACACCGTGCTGGCGACGATCGCCAGGCGGATGGAGCAGGAGGGACGGCTCGCCGCCGTCGCCGGCGCGCCCGTCGAACGTCCCGCCCTGGCCGGCGCGAGGCTCGCGTGAGCGCCCCGGCCCGCTGCCTCTACCTCGACCTCGACGGCACCCTGCTGGGGCGCGGGGCCTCACTGCTCCACGACGGCGAGGGCAAGGTGACGATCGAGGGGGTGCGGGCGATCCAGGCCTGCCTGCGCGCCGACGTCGAGGTCGTGCTGATGTCGGGCCGGCGTCGCGCCCAGGTCCAGGAGGACGCTCGCCTGTTCGGGCAGTCCTCCTTCGTCTATGAGGCCGGCGCCTGCCTGGTACTGGACGGCGAGGAGCACTGGCTGACCGGGGAGCTGCTTCCCGGGAAGGTGACCATCGCTCAGCAGATCGAAGCCTCCGGCGCCCCGAGTCTGCTGCTGGAGCACTACGCCGGTCGGCTCGAGTACCACGAGCCCTGGCACCTGGGACGCGAAGTCTCCCATCTGTTCCGCGGCCTGATCGATGCCTCCGAGGCGGACGCCCTGCTTGCCCGCCACGGTCACGAGGGGCTGCGCCTGGTCGACAACGGCGTCGTCAACCGGCGCTCGCCCGCGCTGGCCCAGCTGCCCCACGTGCGCGGCTATCACCTGGTCCCCCAGGGCGCCTCCAAGGCTGCCGCCGTGGCGCTGCACCGGCGCGCCCGCGGCTACTCGCCGGAGGAGACATTCGCCGTCGGCGACTCCCGCGAGGACCTCGCCTGCGCCGAGCAGGTCGGCGTCTTCTGGCTGGTCTCCAACGCCGTCGAGCACGACCCCTCCCTGCGCGACGCGCTGGCCGGCCGCCAGAACGTGCGCATCGCCCAGGCCGCCCACGGCGCCGGCGTGTACGAGGCCGTGATCAGCACGCTGATGGGTGCAAGCGGAGACCTCTAGCCAGGCCCCTTCGGGGCGCCCTTGACGATCCCGACCCGTCGCTCCTCCTCGTAGAGCCGCTCGACCACGAATTCCTTCAGGAGGGTCTGGTAACCCGTGTTGCGCATCGCCGCCAGCGCCTTCAGGCGTCGTAGCGTGAAGACGTCGAAGCGGATCGCGATCGGCTTGGTCCTTCCCCGCCCGATCCTCTCTTGCATCTCGAGCACGCGGTCCCGGCGTTCCTCCTCTTCGAGGAACCTGTCCAGATCGGGCGAGACGCCCCTGAGGGGGTTGAACTCCTCTCTCACCTGGTCGGGGCGTGCGCCATGGTCACTACGTCTGTGGATACGTTGGTGCTACGGATGTGGGGGGCTCGTCTTCTTGCGCCTGGTGCGTGCGCAGTGGTATCGACACGGTGAATACCATCGCTACCAGACCAGGCGAACCCTTTCACCACCACCGACTATCTCTTCCTCATAAAAACTGATCCGACCCGCGCGCCGGGGACGGGACGGGACGAGACGAGACGGTCGGTCTAGCCAGAGGAGCCGAACAGTCCTCGCCACCGGCGCCGCCAGAAGCCCGGGCTGGGCCGCCGGCGCCAGAGCGCGGCCGGCGGGACCGTCGTCCTGACCAGCGCGACCCACGCGTCCAGCGGCAGCTCGCTCGAGATCAGCCGGCCCAGCCCTCCGGTCACCGGCGCGCCGACGCCGGCCTGCTCGAGCGTGCGGGCAAGCAGTGGCACCGACTCCAGCGCCTCGACCGCCTGCCCGATCCGGACCGGGATCTCGGCCGCCGGCACGCCCGCAGCCAGCAGCTCTCCCGCCCGCCTGTTGCGGCTCTCACGGGCCAGCGCCGTCGCGACCAGGTCGCCCGCCCCGGCCAGGCCGATCATCGACTCCGGCCGCGCCCCCAGGCCCTCCGCGTAGCGCCAGACCTCGGCGAAGATGTGTCCGGCCGCCGCCCCCGCTGCGTTCAGCCCCTGCGCCTCCGTCGCCCCCGCCGCCAGAGCCGCCGCGTTCTTGGCTGCGCCGGCCAGCTCCACGCCGATCGGGTCATTCGACACCTCGCAGACCACCCCGGCGCGCGTGAACATCTGGGCCAGCGAACGCGCCAGCTCCTCCTCGACGGCCGCCGCCACCAGTGCCGCCCCCGCGTCCACCATCTCTTGGGCGTGTGCCGGGCCTCCCAGGCAGGCGACCCGCTCGGCCCCGAACCGGGCCGCCAGCACCGTCGTCGGCGGGGCGCCCGCCGGCGGCACCAGCCCCTTGGCGACCGAGACGACGGCCGTGCGCCGGCCCAGCCCCGCCGCGACCAGCGCGTCGACAGCTTCGGTCAGCCTGCGGGACGGAACGGCCAGGAACACGTAGTCCGCTCGCGCCGCGCCCGCCGAGGCAGCCTCGACCCGAAGCGCGCCGGGCAGCTGGACCCCGGGCAGGTAGGTCGCGTTCTCGCGCTGCTCCTCGATCGTCCTGGCCTGCTCGGCAGTGCGGGTCTGCAGGCTCGTCCGCAGCCCGCCTCTGGCCAGGAGCACGGCCAGCGCCGTCCCGAAGGAGCCCGCCCCGACGACCGTCGCGCGCCTCGGTCCGGGCGTCGGCAGGGAGCGCGCGCGGGTGGCCCGGACGGCCGTGCTGGCGGTAGGCTCGGGCTCGTCCATCTGATGATCGAGCCTAACGATCCAGGTCAGCCCCCCGCCAGCTGGCGCAACTGGGCCGGCGATCAGCGATGTCGCCCCGCCCTGCTGAGACGCCCCGGCTCGGTCGAGGAGCTGGCCGGCGCGATCGAGCAGGCGGCCCGCGCCGGCCTGCCGGTGCGCTGCGCCGGCGCCGGACACTCGTTCAGCGACATCGCTCTGACCGACGGGCTGATGGTCGGCCTGGACCGGATGACCCGGATCCTGGACGTCGACCGCGACGCCCGGCTCGTGCGGGTCCAGGCCGGCATCACGATCCGTCAGCTCAGCATGGTGCTCGCATCCCACGGGCTGGCCCTGGCGAACCTCGGCGACATCGACGTGCAGAGCTTGGCCGGAGCGATCTCGACCGCCACCCACGGCACCGGGTCGAGCCTTCCCAACATCTCAGCCCAGGTGGCCGAGCTGACGCTGGTCCTGGCCGACAGCTCGACGCTCGTCTGCTCGGAGCGGGGCGACCCCGAGACCTTCCGGGCCGCCCGTGTGGGCCTCGGCGCCCTCGGCGTGATCGCCGAGGTGACGCTTCGCTGCGTCCCGGCCTTCACGCTGCGCGGTGTCGACGCGCCCGCCCCGCTCGAGCAGGTTCTGGAGCGCTTCGAGGAGCTCTCGCTGGGCAACGATCACTTCGAGTTCTTCGTCTTTCCCCACACCCGCACCGCTCTGACCCGCGCCAACAACCGCACAGAGCTGAAGGCGCGTCCGCGTCCGCGACCCCTCGCCTACGCCAACGACATCCTGCTCACCAACCACGCCTTCGGCCTGATCTGCCGCGTCGGCAGGCGCCATCCCCGGCGCATACCCCAGCTGAACCGTCTCGTCACCAGGCTCGCCGGCAGCTCGACCAGAGTTGACAGCTCGGCCCGGATCTTCGCCAGCCCGCGCCTGGTCAGGTTCACCGAGATGGAGTACGCCCTGCCCCGCCACCACGCCGCGCAGGCGGTCCGCCAGGTGATGGATCTGATCCCGCGGGAGGGCTTCGCCGTGCCCTTTCCGATCGAGGTCAGGACGGTCGCACCCGACGACGCGATGCTGAGCACGGCCGCCGGGCGGGAGAGCGTGTTCGTAGCGGTGCACATGTACCAGGGGATGGAGTGGCAGCCCTACTTCCGCGCCGTGGAGGCCGTCATGGACGGACTCGAGGGCCGTCCGCACTGGGGCAAGCGCCACTTCCAGACCGCCGCGACGCTGCGCCGCCGCTACCCCGACTGGGACAGCTTCCAGGCCGTCCGTGCCCGCCTGGACCCGCAGGGGCGCTTCGCCAACGACTGGACAGACAGGGTGCTGGGGCCCCTCGGCGCGGGCCGATGAACGACCAGCAGGCCTACGCCCGTCTGGAGCGCGCGACCGACGGGCTTCAGGCGCCCTTCGCCCTCGTCGACCTCGATGCGCTCCAGGAGAACGCGGCCGACATGGAACGGCGAGCCGCCTCCAAGCCGATCCGGCTCGCCAGCAAGTCGGTCCGCTGCCGGTCACTGCAGGAGCGGGTGCTGGCACGGCCCGGCTTCCACGGCACGATGGCCTTCACCCTGCCCGAGGCACTGTGGCTCGCCTCCCACGGCGTCTCCGACATCCTCGTCGCCTATCCCACGGCCGACTCCTCCGCGCTGCGCGAGCTCGCCGAGCGGGATGCCGACGTGACCGTGATGGTGGACTCCTCCGAGCAGCTGGAGCTGATCGAGCGCGCCACCGCCCGATCGTCCGCGACGCAGATACGGGTCTGTCTGGATATCGACACCGCCTGGCGCGCGGCCGGCGGGCTGCTGCGGGCCGGCGCGCGGCGCTCATCCGTCCGCTCGCCCGCACAGGCTGCCGCCCTCGCCCGCGCGGTGCTCGGCCGGGACAGGCTCAGCCTGGCCGGGATCATGGCCTACGAGGCGCAGATCGCCGGCGTGGGGGATGACCCCCCGGGCAGCCCCGTGCGGGCGCGGGCGATCCGGCTGATGCAGTCCCGCTCGGCCCGCGAGCTGGCCCTGAGGCGCGCCGCGATCGTGGACGCAGTCGGCGAGGTTCTTCGGGCCGAAGGGGCGCCGCCGCTTCGCTTCGTCAACGGCGGCGGCACCGGCAGCCTGCAGGGAACGGCCGCCGAGACCGCCGTCACCGAGCTGGCCGCGGGCTCCGGTCTGTACGGGCCCGCCCTGTTCGACTCCTACCGCGCCTTCACGCCCCGGCCCGCCGCCCTGTTCGCCCTGCCCGTCGTCCGCCGGCCCGCGCCCGGCGTCGTGACGGCGCTCGGCGGCGGATACCTGGCCTCCGGCGCTGGCGATCGCGGTCGCCTCCCCAGCCCCCATCTCCCCGCGGGGCTGCGCCTGGACCGCCAGGAGGGGGCCGGCGAGGTCCAGACGCCGCTGCTCGGCCCGGCAGCCGACCGGCTCGCGGTGGGAGACCGCGTCTATCTGCGCCACGCCAAGGCAGGCGAGCTGTGCGAGCGGTTCGCCAGCCTTCACCTCCTCGAAGGCGAGCGGATCATCGAGCAGGCGCCGACCTACCGCGGCGAGGGACAATGCTTCCTGTGAGCCCGACAGGAGGAGCGCAGCAGCTGGGCACGCTCGATCAGGTGCTGCACCAGGTCGTGGAGACGCTCGCCCCGCTCGACCGAACCCCCTGCTCGCCCGGCGAGCGCCAGGCCGCCCAATGGCTGGCCGACAGGCTGGCGGCGATCGAGGGCGTCGAGGTGGTCCTGGAGGACGAGCCCTCCTGGGGAACGTTCCCGCCAACCGCGACGGGGCTCGGGCTGCTCGGCCTCGCCGGCGCCGCGCTGGCTCTGCGGGGCCGTCGCGCCGTCCCGTCGCTGCTCGGGGCCGTCGCGATCGCGGGGATCATCGACGAGGCCCAGAACGGCCCGCGCCTGCTGCGCCGGCTGCTCCGGCGCCGCCGTGCCACCGTGAACGTCATCGCGCAGACCGGGGACCTGGAGGCGCGCGAGACGCTGGTGGTGCTCGCCCATCACGATGCCCCACAGAGCGGAATCGTGTTCGACCAGACACTTCAGCGTCGCCTCTTCGAGCTGGCGCCGCAGCGGCTCGGCAGGGCCAAGCGGCCCCTCCCCCAGTGGTGGAGCGGCCTGGCCGCGCCGCTCGGCGCGATGCTCACCGCCCTCACCGGGCGGCGCGCCTTCGCCCGGGCCGGCCTCGCCGTCGGGGCGATCGGGACGGCCCTCGTCGCCGACGTGTGGCGCAACGACACGGTCCAGGGGGCCAACGACAACCTGTCCGGCGTCGCCGCCCTCGTCGCGCTGGCCGAGGCGCTGAGCGCCGAACCGCCTGCCGGGCTGCGGGTTCTACTGGTCTCCTGCGGAGCCGAGGAGACCCTCCAGGACGGCATCCGCGCCTTCATCGCCCGGCACCGCGACGAGCTCCCGCCGGATCGGACACGGTTCGTCAACCTCGACACGGTCGGCTCGCCCCACCTCGTGATGCTCGAGGGCGAGGGGCCGATCTGGATGGAGGAGTACTCCGGGCCCGGGCTGCGCGACCTGCTGGCCGGCAGCGCCCGGCGGTTGGAGATCCCGCTGGAGCGCGGCTTTCACGCCCGCGCCTCGACCGACAGCATCATCCCCAGCCGTGCCGGCTATCCGATCGCCTGCCTCGTCTCGATCACCGACTGGCGCAGCCCGGCCAACTACCACCTGCCCAGCGACATCCCGGCCAACCTGGACTACGGGACGGTCGCCGACGCGACCCGTCTGGTCCACGAGCTGATCCGCCGGCTGGCCGGCACCGCCGCCCGGTAGCGGCCCCCGGCTTTGTCATCGTAGGAGGGTGCCCGAGGGCGACACGATCCACTACGCCGCGCAGCAGATCCGCAGTGTTCTGGAGGGCCACGTTCCCGAGCGGATCCTGACGCCCCAGCCCAGGCACAGCCTGGAGCGGTGGCCGGAGCGGCTGGCCGGGCGCGCGCTGCGCTCGGTCGACGCCCGCGGCAAGCACCTGCTCCTACGCTTCGAGGGCGAGTTGACCCTGCACTCCCACCTGCGCATGACCGGGCACTGGGACGTCCATCCCGACGCGCAGCGCTGGAGCAGGGCGCGGCGACGGGCCTGGCTGGTGCTCTCGCGGGACGGCTGGGAGGTCGTCCAGTTCGACGGTCCCGTGCTGGAGCTGCTCAGCGACGCCCGCGCCCGCACCGACCCCAGGCTGGCGGCGCTCGGACCAGACGTGATCGGCCCGTCCTTCGACGAGGCCACCTTCCTGCGGAGGCTGCGACAGGACGACCCGACCAGGCCGATCGGCGATGCCCTGCTCGATCAGCGCACGATCGCCGGGATCGGGAACCTGTGGAAGTCCGAGAGCTGCTTCGGCGCCCGCGTCGACCCGTGGCGGCCCAGCGCCGAGGTGCCCGACCGGCAGGTGCTCCAGGTGGTCGGGTTCGCCCGCCGCCACATGGCCCAGTCGGCCCGCGACGGCTTCGCCGCCCGCCCCCGCGCCGTATACCGTCGCGCCGGGATGCCCTGCCCGCGCTGCGGCACGCCGATCCGTCAGCGGGGACAGTGGGAGAACAACCGCCTCACCTTCTGGTGCCCCGGCTGCCAATCCTGAGCGCTCAGGCGATTCGGGCCAGCCTCCTGCCCGCCTCGAGGAGCGCTCGCCGGCTGCCCGCCTCGAGCACCAGCTGCAGGTCGAGCAGGCGGGCGTCGAAGCGGTCCAGCCCGTCCTGGGCCGTGACCGCGTAGCAGGGTACGCCGGCCTGGCGGGCCCGGGTGGCGATCTCGAACGTCACGGTCCCCGCCAGCGCCCGCTCCTGCAGGCGGGCCACCGCGACCACGACCGCTCTGGCCGAGAGCATCCGCTCGTCGAAGCCCAGCCCGTCCAGCAGCGCTCCGAGCTCGCCGCCCGATCGGTCGCCCTCCGGCAGCAGGCACACGTCCGGCGCGGGGCGCCCGCACTCCAGCAGGCCGGCCGCAAGCGCTGAAGCGGCCGACGCGGCCGGTATCCGCTCGCCCAGGCGCCCGCAGGCCAGCAGCACGTGATCCGGTATCGAGCCCACGATCCGGCATCCTTCCACCGATGGCGGCAAAGAAGGCGGAGCACGAGATCGTCGAGGTCTGCGGGCACGAGGTGCGGGTCAGCAACCCGGGCAAGCTGTTCTTTCCCGACGCCGGCCTGACCAAGATGGACCTCGTCCGCTACCACCTCGAATGCGAGCAGGCGATCCTGCGCGGGCTGCGCGAGCGCCCCACTGTGATGAAGCGCTGGGTCGACGGGGTCGAGGGCAAGCCCTTCTTCCAGAAGCGCGTGCCCGACAGCGCCCCCGAGTGGCTGCAGACGGCGACCGTCACCTTCCCCAGCGGCCGCCACGCCCGTGAGCTCGTCCCCAACGACGCCGCCCACCTCGTCTGGGGGGTGAACCTCGGCGTGATCGACTGGAACCCCTGGCCCGTCCGGCGGGCCGACCTCGACCATCCCGACGAGCTCCGGGTCGACCTCGACCCCGGCCCCGGAGTCCCCTTCGACGAGGTCCGCCAGGTCGCCCTGGGCGCGGGCGAGGTGCTCCGGGAGCACGACCTGCTCGGCTTTCCCAAGACGTCGGGGTCGCGGGGCATCCACATCTACGTGCGCCTGCACCCCGAGCAGAGCTTCGAAGAAGTCCGTCGCGCCGCTCTCGCCCTGGCCAGGGAGGTGGAACGGCGGATGCCCGGGCGCGCGACCAGCCGCTGGTGGAAGGAGGAACGGGAGGGGGTCTTCATCGACTACAACCAGAACGCCCGCGATCGCACAGTGGCCTCGGCCTACTCCGTCCGGGCCGTGCCCGACGCGCGCGTCTCCTGCCCGCTCCAGTGGGACGAGGTGGCGGCTGTCGAGCCCGCCGAGCTGACCATGACGACCGTCCCCGCCAGGCTCGCCAGCGTCGGCGATCCGGCCGCCTCGATCGACGAGCACCCGGGGCACCTCGACGGCCTGCTCGAGCTGGCCGCACGCGACGAGCGCGACGGCCTGGGCGACGCTCCCTGGCCGCCCCACTTCCGCAAGCAGAAGGGCGAGCCGCCCCGTGTGCAACCCAGC
>JBKQOO010000185.1:0-2596 GCA_052145475.1 Solirubrobacteraceae bacterium | reverse complement strand
ATCGGTGGCCTCGTCATCTACTCGGCCTACTTCTACGCGCTGATCAAGCTCATCCCGGTGACGCTCACACTCGCCGGGATCGCCGGCCTGATCCTCACGATCGGCGTCGCGGCCGATGCCAACATCGTGATCTTCGAGCGCGTCAAGGAGGAGATACGCAACGGCAGATCTGTGATCTCGGGGATCGCGACGGGATACAAACGCGGCTTCGCGGCGATCGTCGACGCCAACGTCGTGACGTTCATGACCGCCTTCATCCTGTTCGCGCTGGCCACCGCCGAAGTCAAGGGCTTCGCCTTCGTGCTGGGCATCGGCACGCTGGTGTCGCTGTTCACCGCGGTGCTGGCCACGCAGGCGGCGCTGGGCGCGATGGGACGCTCGAAAGTGGTCACCCATCCGGCGGCGCTGGGGGCGCACAAAGAGCGCAAAGGCTGGACCTTCGACTTCATGGGCGCCTCGAAGTGGTTCTTCTCGCTGTCGGGGACGATCCTGCTGATCGGCGCGCTGGCGATCGGCGGCAAGGGCCTGAACTTCGGCATCGACTTCAAGTCGGGCACGCGCATCAAAGCTTCGTTCGTGCAGAACGTCACGACCAACCAGGTCGCCGGCGTGCTGAGCGCGGCGGGCGACCACAACGCCGAGGTGCAGAAAATCAAAGACCCCAGCGTCGGCGGCGCCGGCTTCCAGATCTCGACGAGGAAACTCGCTCCGACAGGCGTCTCGGCGGTGGAAACGGCGCTGAACGACAAGTTCGGGATCCGACAATCGCCCAGCGGAACGCCGTACTTCTCCTCGACCTCGATCGGTCCGACATTCGGGCAGACGGTCGCCAAGAGCGCGGTCATAGCGATCATCGCCTCGCTGCTGGTGATCTCCGCCTACATCGCGCTGAGATTCGAGTGGAAGTACGCCGTCCCGGTGCTGATCGCGCTGATGCACGACCTGCTGATCACGGCCGGCGTCTACTCGCTGACCGGCCGCGAAGTCACGACTGCGACCGTGGCGGCGCTGCTGACGATCCTGGGCTATTCGCTCTACGACACGATCATCGTGTTCGACCGTGTCCGCGAGAACGTGCCGCGAATGCCGAGAGCCGCGTTCTCGCAGATCGTCAACCGCTCGATGTCGGAGGTGCTGACCCGGTCGCTGGCGACGAGCTTCTGCACGCTGCTGCCCGTGATCGCGCTGCTGCTGTTCGGCGGCGAAACGCTGAAGGACTTCGCCTTCGCGCTGATGATCGGGATCGCCTCGGGTGCCTACTCGTCGATCTTCATCGCCTCGCCGGTGCTGACGCACTGGAAGGAGCGCGAGCCGGCCTACCGCTCCCGTCGGCAGCGGATCATCCGCGAACTGGGAGCGGTGCCGGCATACGCGACGACGGCGGCCGGGACTCCCGACGACGTCGAGCCGGAGCAGGGGCGCCGCCGCGGCCGTAGCGGCCGCCTGACCACGCCGGAGGAGCCGGGACAGCAGATCTCCAGGGACGAGTTCCAGGAACTCGTCCGCGACCTGGACGTCGAGAGCCCCCGCGCCAGCCGCTCGCGCGTGGTGACGGAGGCGCCGCCCGAGGAGGTCCCGGAGGCGACGCCGGAGCGCGACCCCAGCGCCGACCTGACGCCGGAGGACCTGGTGCTCAAGGAAGAGCCCAAGCCGCGGGCCAAGAGCCGCCGGCCTCGCAATCGCCGCCATGGGAGGTCGCGCTGATGGGAATGCTGGGCTGGGTGATGATGGGTCTGGCGATCTGGCACTTCTCGATCTTCCTGCCCGACCGCTTCTGGGGCGGGATCGTGGGCGCGTTCGTGGGCTCGCTGATCGGCTCGGTCATCGCCGGGCTGATCATCTACGGCGCGAAGGTCTCGGCGCTGGAGATCCCGGGCGAACGGGCCACGGACATAGCTGTCGTGCTGTACGCCGTGCCGGGCGCGCTGCTCGGGATGGGCGTGGTCTACCTGGTGGGCATGCGCCGCGAAGCGGCCGGGACCCAGCCGCCTGCCCTCTATTAGCCGGGCGGCGGACCTGCTCCGCGGCCGCCGGGCGGTTCCGTCTCGGGGTGGCCGTAGTCTCGCCGGCGTGCAGAGCGTCCGCTTCGAGATCCCACCGTGCCCGCCCGCGGATGTGCTGGCGCTGCGGCGCGAGCTCGGCCTGAGCGACGGGCTGGCCCAGGTCCTGGTGCGCCGGGGCCTGGCCGACCCCGGCGCGGCCAGGTCGTTCCTGGCCGCCGAGGAGGAGCACCCGCCGAGCGCCTTCGCGGGAATCGCCGACGCGCTGGCGCTGATCCTGGAGCACGCCCGCCGGGGGGCGCGCATCACGGTGCACGGCGACTACGACGTCGACGGGATCTGCTCGACGGCGATCCTCCTGCGCACGCTGCGTGAGCTGGGCGCCGACGTCGACTCCTACATCCCGGACCGGGCCGACGGTTATGGGCTGACGCTGGAGACGGTGCGCCGGCTCGCCGCCCGCGGCACCGGGCTGCTGGTGACGGCGGACTGCGCGATCACGGCCGTGGAGGAGGTGCGGGCCGCGCGCGAGGCGGGCCTCGAGGTCGTCGTCACCGACCACCACGCCCCGCGTGGGGACGGGCTGCTGCCCGACG
>JBKQOO010000184.1:0-16613 GCA_052145475.1 Solirubrobacteraceae bacterium | reverse complement strand
GATCGCGGCGGGGAACAACAACGCGTACCTGAGCGGCGCGACGACCCTCAGTGAAGAAGGTGGCACGAACAACGGCTTCACCGTGACCGCGACCTCCGCGGACGGTCACACGTTCACGATCACGAAGAGCGCGAACGGGACAACGGAACGGACCTGCACGGCCGAAGGCGCTTCGGCCGGCGCCAAAGGTGGCTGCCCCTCCGGCAGCTGGTAGCAGGCAGAGGGCGCCGCAGCGGCGGTGGCTCCTCAAGGCTGGAGCCCGCCGGGCCGATCAGTACCCATGGAGGCCGTCACCTTCGCCGGCGTGCTGGGCACGATCATGGGCTCGTTCCTGAACGTCGTCGCCTACCGGCTGCCCCGCCACGAGTCGCTGGTGACGCCCGGCTCGCATTGCCCCGGCTGCGGCACTCCGGTCAAGCCCTACGACAACATCCCGGTGCTCTCCTGGCTGTTGCTGCGAGGGCATTGCCGCAGCTGCGGCACGCCCATCTCGGTCCGCTACCCGCTCGTCGAGGCGCTGACCGGCGCGCTGTGCGTGGGCGCGGTGCTCGTGCACGACAGCCCGGCCGGGATCGCGCTCAGCATCGGCCTGATCCTGCTGGTCGTGCCGGCTGCCCTGATCGACCTGGAACACCGCATCGTGCCGAACGTGATCACGATCCCCGGCGCGGTGCTGGCGATCGTGCTCGGCACCGCCCTCGACCCGGGCGGGGAGCCGGGCCGGCTGATCGCGGGGGCCGCCGCGGGCGGGTTCCTGCTGATCGCGGCGCTCGCCTACCCCGGAGGCATGGGCATGGGCGACGTGAAGCTGGCGGCGATGATGGGACTGTTCCTGGGGGCGGCGGTCGCGCCCGCGATCCTGATCGCGCTCCTGACAGGCACCCTCGTGGGCGCCGTGATCATGGCCCGCAAGGGCGTCGCGGCCGGCCGCAAGACGGCGGTCCCCTTCGGTCCGTTCCTCGCCGCGGGCGCGCTCGTGGCCGTTTTCGTCGGGCAGCCGCTCGTCGATGTCTACGTCAATCACTTCGTTCACTAAAGCGCCACGGCCCAGGCGCCGATATCCCCCCTGCGGAGCACCCGCAACCCGCCCAAGCGGCCCAACTCCTCATGAGACTCCCCTCAAGACTTCCTTCGCCGAACTTCAACCTGTCTCTCAGTCTCGGTCGTCGCCAGGGCGGCGACGTGGTCGGGCTGGACATCCAGCCCGGGTTCATCGCGGCGGTGCAGGCCAAGGTCAACGGATCGATCCTCGCCCAGCGCGCCGTCGGCCAGCCGCTGCCACCCGACACGATGCGAGACGGCGAAGTGCTCGACGAGGTCGTGCTGGGGGACGCTCTGCGAGAGCTGTTCGCCGGCGCGGGCCTCGGCAAGCGGGTGCGCGTCGGCGTGGCCAACCAGCGGACCGTGCTGCGCACGCTCGAGCTGCCCCCGGTCACCGACCAGAAGGAACTCGCCGCGGCCGTCTCCTTCCAGGCCCAGGACCAGGTGCCGATGCCGCTCAACAACGCAGTCCTGGACTTCCACCCGCTCGGGATCATCGACACCCCGGCTGGCCCGCGCCAGCGTGTAGTGCTCGTGGCCGCACAGCGCGACATGGTCGAGCGACTGCTCGCCGCGGTACGCAATGCCGGCCTGACCGCTGACGGGGTCGACCTGTCGGCCTTCGCGATGATCCGCTCGCTCTACCGGCACGACCCCGAGCAGCAGGGGCGCGTCCTCTACCTGAATGTCGACGGGCTGTCCAACCTGGCGATCGCCGAGGGCACCGTCTGCCGCTTCACCCGCGTCGTCGGCAGCGGCCTCGAGGGGATGGCCAGCGAGCTTGCCGAGCGGCGGGGCATCGCCCTCGTCGATGCCCGCGCCCGTCTGGCCGACGCCGACCTCAGCGTGCCCGCCCCGGCAGAGCCGGCGCCGGCTCTGCCCGAGCCCGCGGCGGCGCCCGAGCCCGCCAACGAGGAGGACCCCCACGTCGAGCGGCAGGACGAGCCGGGGCTCAGCGTCGAGGAGGCTGAAGCCCGCGAGCGCGAGATGAGCTACGAAGAGCAGCTGGCCGCGATCAACCGGACGCCGGCGCCCGAGCAGCCGCACGAGCCGGCGTCGGAGGCGACCGACTCCGACGTGTGGGCCGTGCTCGACAACGGCGTCCGCGAGATCTCCGGCGAGGTTCGCAACTCGCTCGACTTCCACCGCTCCCAGGACGGCGGCGGTGAGGTCTCCCACGTCGTGCTGAGCGGCGCCGCCCAGGACATCCCCGGTTTCGCCGAAGCGCTGCAGACCGCGCTCGGCGTGGAGGTTCGACCGGCGACCGTGGGCCTGGCCGACGGCAGGCTGGACGGCGACGTTTCGCCGCACCGGCTGGCGATCGCGACCGGGCTGGCTGCCCTGGAGGCTCCGCAATGAGAGCCGTCAACCTGATCCCGGGCGACCAGCGCAGCGGCGCTCCGGTCGGAGCGGGCCGCTCCGACGGTGTCGCCTATGCGGTGCTCGCGATGCTCGTCGCCGTCGCCGTGCTGGCTGTGCTCTACGGCAAAGCCAGCAGAGACGTCTCGAGCCAGGAGAGCCAGGTCGCGACGCTCACCGCCCAGGCCCAGCGAGCCCAGGCGCAGGCGAGCGCTCTGGCCCCCTACACGAGTTTCGTGGCCCTGCGCGAACAGCGCGCCCAGGCCGTCGCGACGCTGGTCGACTCGCGCTTCGACTGGGCGCACGCCTTTCACGAGTTCGGCCGGGTGCTGACCGGCCAGACCTCGATCACCTCGCTCGACGGAGAGATCGCCGGCACCACGCCGAGCTCGTCGAGCAGCTCCTCGAGCCAAGCCGCGACGGTCGCCTCCGCGACGCCTCCGGGCAGCGTCCCGCTCTTCACCCTGACCGGCTGCGCGACGAGCCAGGACGTCGTCGCCCAGATGCTGCAGCGTCTGCGCCTGATCGACGGCGTCAGCGAAGTGACCCTGCAGAGCTCGACCAAGAGCGGCTCCGCGGGCTCCTCGACCGGCTCCGTCGGCGGCTGCACCGCCGATGCGACGATCTTCTCAGTCCAGGTGACGTTCGACCCGCTGCCCGCCGCCGCAACCGCCGCCGCCGCGACCCAGCCCGGCGCCAGGACGGTCTCCTCCGAGTCCTCCGGTGCCGCCACGAGCGCGTCCGACACGACCTCGAGCTCGCCGAACTCAGGGGGTAAGGTGGGATGAAGGGCCGCGACCGCATCGTCGGAATGGTGATTGCCGTGCTCGTCGTCGTCGCGGCGGGGTGGATGCTGGTTGTCTCGCCCGTCCGCAAGGAAGCCAAGGCACTGGAATCTCGGGTGAGCACCGCCAAGACGCAGCTGGCGACCGCCGAGGGACAGCTCGCCGACGCGCGCGCCGCCGAGACGAAGTACTCCTCCGCCTACGCCTCCGTCGTGAGCCTGGGCAAAGCCGTTCCGGCCGAGCAGGAAGTGCCCTCGCTGATCTACCAGCTCTCACAGGCGACCGGCCAGGGCGACGTCCAGTTCAACTCGATCACGGCGGGCGGCGGCAGCTCGAGCTCCTCCTCCTCCTCCTCCTCCTCCTCCTCCTCCTCCTCGAGCACGGCTACGGCGGCGGCCGCGACGTTCACCCAGATGCCCTTCTCGTTCATCTTCACGGGCGGCTTCTTCAACCTTGAACACCTGTTCCGGCAGATCACCGGGTTCACCACGCACACAGCC
The DNA here is from genome assembly GCA_052145475.1 of Solirubrobacteraceae bacterium. Lineage (GTDB taxonomy): Bacteria > Actinomycetota > Thermoleophilia > Solirubrobacterales > Solirubrobacteraceae > Palsa-744. The sequence continues at coordinate 12,928 of JBKQOO010000184.1, read as the reverse complement.
TCGGGCGGGCTCGAGGTGAGCGGCCGGTTGCTGACGATCCAGAGCGTCAAGCTGGCGCCCGAAGAGGCAGCCAAGGGCCGGACGCCGACTCTGACCGGATCGATCACCGCGACCGCCTACGTGCTGCCCGCCAGCCAGGGCTTGACCGCGGGAGCGACACCGGCATCCCCGACCGGAGCCGTCACGCCTGCCTCGGGCAGCGCCTCTGCGCCGGCGACCGCCCCTGCCGTGGTGAAGGTGACCCCGTGACCGAGCTTTTCGCATCCGTCAAGGCCGACCTGCTGGACCGCCGGCTGCTGCCGCTGGTCGCCCTCGTCGGCGTGTGCCTGATCGCCGGGCTGGCCTACGCGCTGCTGGGAGGCGGCTCGAGCTCCGCACCGAGCACGCTCGGCACGACCGCGCCCGCCGGCGTCACAGCCGGGATCTCGGTCAGCGGGACCACGCACGAACAGTCCGTCGCCGAGACGACCGACGGCTCCAAGGAACAGCACGGCGGCGCGGCCCGCAATCCGTTCACCGCCCTCCCCGGTGCGGGTGGCGTGTCCGGTACCACGACGAGCGCCGCCAGCGCCACCCCCGCGTCCTCGGGCTCGGGCTCCTCGAGCTCCGGCTCCGGTGCCTCCAGCCCGACGACCACGACGGGCGGCTCGACCGGCGGCTCCTCGGGCTCGTCGGGCTCAGGCTCCGGCTCCGGCTCGGGCGAAACCACGAAGCCCGAAGCCAAGAAGTCCAAGCCCAAGCAGGTCTATCTCGTGGCCGTCGAGTTCGGCACGGTCCCGCTCGGCACCGTCCCCGGGACCGCCACGCTGACGGCATACGAGAACCTCAAGCTGCAGACCGCGCTGCCGTCGGCCAAGGCACCGCTGATCGTCTTCCGCGGCGTCACGGCCAAGGGCGCAAGTGCGACCTTCACGCTGGTCGGCGAAGCGATCCTGTCCGGCCCCGGCGCCTGCCTGCCCTCCGCCACCCAATGCCAGGCGCTCGACCTCAAGCCGGGCGCCACGGAGCAGCTGAGCTATCTGGAGCCGAACGGCGAAACGGTCCTCTACGAACTGCGCGTGGTCGCCATCGCCGCGGCCACGGCCTCGACCGCCGCGTCCAAGGCGTCGAAGGCCTCGGTGGCCTCGCTCGGCGCCTCGACCGTCTGGGCGGTCTCGAAGGCTGGACGCGAAGTGCTGCGCCGCGCCGGCCTGATCGCGCTGCCGTTCCTGCGCTACTCGAGCCAGCCCGGCGTGCTCGTGTTCGCGCCGCCCAAGAAGGCCTCTGCCGCGCGGGCTCACGCCGCCGCGCGCCGGCACAGCAGCTGAAGCTGACGGCCCAGCAAATAAGCTTGGGGCCGTGGAGCTCCGTCTGATCACGGCCGGCGAGTCGCACGGCCCCGGCCTCACATGCCTTGTCGAGGGCCTGCCCGCGGGCCTGCGCCTGGACCAGCAGGCGATCAACGAGGACATGGCCCGCCGCCAGCTCGGACACGGCCGAGGCGGACGCATGAAGATCGAGCGCGACACCGCCGAGGTCACCGCCGGCGTGCGCCACGGTGTCACGCTGGGAGGACCGATCGCCCTGCAGGTCGCCAACCGGGACTACGCCAACTGGGAGGAGCGGATGAGCCCCTGGCCGGTCGACGAGGAGATCGCCGAGGTGCACCTGCCTCGGCCCGGGCATGCCGACCTGGTCGGGACGCAGAAGTACAAGCACAGCGACGTCCGCAACATCCTCGAGCGCGCATCGGCCCGCGAGACCGCGGCCCGCGTCGCCGGCGGGGCCCTCTGCAAGGCGTTCCTGCGCGCGCTCGGCGTGGAGGTCTACTCGCACGTCGTCCAGATCGCCTCGGTTCGCGCTCCGCTCCGCGAGGGGGCCTTGACGGCGGCCGACTTCGCCGAGGTGGACAGCTCCCCGGTGCGCTGCCTGGACGGCGAGGCGAGCCGCGCGATGGTGCGGGAGATCGACGAACTGCGCAAGGCCAACGAGTCCCTGGGCGGGGTGTTCGAGGTGCAGGCCTTCGGGCTGGTCCCCGGGCTCGGCTCGCACGTCTCCTGGGAGCAGCGCCTGGACGGCCGCCTGGCCCAGGCGATCTGCTCGATCCAGGCGATGAAGGGCGTCTCGATCGGCGACGCCTTCACCGTCGCCGGGCTGCCCGGCTCGGCTGCCCACGACGAGATCTACTACTCGGGCGAGCGGGGCTACTACCGCGAGACCAACCATGCCGGCGGCCTGGAGGGTGGGATGACGACCGGCCTTCCCCTCGTCGTGCGCGGGGCGATGAAGCCGCTGCCGACCCTGACCAAGCCGCTGCGCTCGGTCGACACGGCCACGCACGAGCCCGCGCAGGCGCTGCGCGAGCGGACCGACTCGTGCACCGTGCCGGCCGCCGGTGTCGTCGGTGAGGCGATGGTCGCCTACGTCCTGGCGGGCGCGTACCGCAGCAAGTTCGGAGGCGATCACATCGACGACGTGCTCGAGGCCGTGGCCGCCTACCGGGAGCGGATCGGGTGGCAATCGTCCTGATCGGGTTCATGGGGGCCGGGAAGTGGACGGCCGCCGTCGAGCTGAGCACGGCACTCGGGCAGCGGGCCCTCGACTCCGACGCTCTGCTGGCCGAGCGCTTCGGCCATCCCGTCGCCACGGAGTTCGAGCTGCGGGGCGAGGAGTCGTTCCGCGCCGCCGAGGAGCAGCTCGTCTGCGAGCTGCTCGCCGGCGCCGGCCCGGACGAGGTGATCGCGCTGGGCGGCGGCAGCGTGCTCTCGCCACGGGTCCGCGCGGCGCTGGCGCAGGGCCACCTGACCGTATGGCTCGACGTCGACCCCGACACGGCCTGGGAGCGGGTCTCGCGGAACAGCCACGGCCCAGCTCGCCCGCTCGCCTCCGACAAGGCGGCGTTCGCCGCGCTGCATCGCGAGCGGGCGCCCCTCTACGAGGAGCTGGCAGACGTGATCCTGGCCGGGCCGGAATCCGACGGGATCGCCCGCGTCGCCCCGTCGCTGCGGCTGCTGGGAGGCCTGCCGGCGGGGACGCGGCTGCTGTGGGCGCATTCCGACTCGGGTGAGTACCCGGTGCTGATGGGAGACGGGCTGCTCGACCGCGCCGCCGACCTGCTGGCCGTGTGGCCGCTCGGGCTCGAGGGCTCGCGTGCCTTCTGTGTCACCGACGAGCGAGTCGCCGCGCTCCACGGAGCGCGGCTGGGGGAGATGGCGCTCACGATCGCCCTGCCCCCGGGGGAGGGCTCCAAGACGCTGGCCGGTGCCCAGCGTGTGTGGGAGGAGCTGGCCTCGGCCGGGATGACGCGAGCGGACCGCATCATCGCGCTGGGCGGCGGCGTGGTCGGCGACCTGGCCGGGTTCTGCGCGGCGACCTACCAGCGGGGCGTGCCGGTCGTCCAGGTGCCGACGACGCTGGTCGCGCAGGTCGACTCGGCCTATGGCGGCAAGACCGGCGTCGACCTGCCGGCCGCTAAGAACTACGTCGGCGTCTACCACCAGCCCGCAGGCGTGCTGGTCGACCCATCGGCCCTGAGCACGCTGCCCGCAGCCGACCTGGCCGCGGGCTGGGTCGAGGTGCTGAAGACGGCGCTGATCGCCGGCGGCAGCCTGTGGGAGTCGGTCTCGGCGGGCGGCGATGCGGATCTCGACACGATCTTCGCCTGCGTCGGCACGAAGCTCCGGATCGTCGCCGCCGACGAGCGCGACTCCGGAGCGCGCCAGCTCCTGAACCTGGGGCACACGGTCGGCCACGCGATCGAGACGGTCACCGGCTACTCGCGCTACCGCCACGGCGAGGCCGTCGGGCTGGGCCTGCTCGCCACGCTGCGCCTCTCCGGGCAACCCGAGCTGCGCACGCAGGTCCGCGCGTTGCTGGAGAGCCGTGGGCTGCCCGTGCGCCTGCGGGACGCCGACATCGACGCGGTCCTGGAGGCGATCCGGCGCGACAAGAAGCGGATCGGGGCCGACGTCCCGTTCGTGCTGGTGAGCGCACCGGGGCGGGTCAGCTATGGCCACGAGGTGCCCGGCGAGGACCTGCGGGCCGCCGTCCAGGAGCTCGCCTCGTGAGCGGCGGCGATGTCTCCGCGGGCCGCGTCGCCGTGATGCACGGCGTCAACCTCGACCAGCTCGGCAATCGCGATCCCGCGCTCTACGGGACGCTGACGCTGCCCGAGCTGGAGGCGATGGTCGCCGAGCAGGCCGGCGCGCTCGATCTCGAGGTGCGCTGCTTCCAGACCAACCACGAGGGCGCCTTCGTCGAGCACCTGCACGGGCTGCGGGGCACGGCCGACGCGATCCTGCTGAACCCGGGCGCGTGGACTCACTACTCCTGGGCGATTCGCGACGCGCTCGAGATCGCCGCGCTGCCGGCCGTCGAGGTGCACCTCACCGATCCGCTGGCCCGCGAGCCATGGCGCCATCTCTCGGTCGTCTCGGACCTGTGCTTCGCCTCCGTACGCGGGCGAGGGCCGGACGGCTACGGCGAGGCGCTGGCTTTGCTGGCCGAGCACCTGAAAGGAGACGGCAGATGAGCGGCAACGGTGTCGCTGCTTTGCGCCTGGAGCGCCTCGTGGAGGAGCTGAAGGCGCTCGCCCTGGATGCGCTGATCGTCGACTCGCCCGTCGACCTGCGCTACATCAGCGGCTTCACCGGCAGCAACGGGCTGGCCCTGGTGCGCGCGAGCGGCCAGGCACCGCACGAATTCCTCACCGACTTCCGCTACACGACCCAGTCGGCCGTCGAGGTCGGCGAGGCGTTCGCACGGCGGACCGTGACGGGCGAGCTGCGTGACTCCGTGCCCGGGCTGCTCGGGACGGGACCGGGCAGGCTTGGCTTCGACGAGTCGAAGCTGACCGTGCAGGCTCACCACCGCCTAGAGGAGCGACTGCCCGAGGACTGGGAGCTGATCGCCTGCAGCGGGCTGGTGGAGGGCCTGCGAGCAGTCAAGGAAGCGGGCGAGATAGCGCTGATCGCGGCCGCCTGCCAGCTCGCTGACGAGGCGCTGCGCGGCGTCCTCGAAGACGGCCTGCTCGGCCGGACCGAGCGCGACGTGGCGCTCGACCTCGAGACGCGGATGCGGCTGCTGGGGGCGCAGGAGCCGAGCTTCCCGTCGATCGTCGCGTCCGGTCCACACGGGGCGCTGCCGCACGCCCAGCCGCGCGACGTCGAGATCGCACCGGACGTGCTCGTCACGATCGACTGGGGCGCCCTGCTCGATGGCTATTGCTCGGACTGCACCCGCACCTATGCGACCGGCGAGGGCATCTCGGATCTGGCGCGCCAGATCTACGAGCTCGTGCTAACGGCCCAGCAGGCCGGGCTGGCCGCGGTCACGGCCGGGCCGACCGGCCGCGAGGTGGATCAGGCCGCCCGTGAGGTGATCGACGCGGCCGGGCAGGGCGAGCACTTCGGCCACGGGCTGGGTCATGGCGTCGGTCTGGAGATCCACGAGCCGCCGCGGCTCTCGCGCACCGCCGGGGAGCAACCGCTGCTGGCCGGCAACGTGGTGACGGTCGAGCCGGGCGTCTACCTGCCCGACGCGCTGGGCGTGCGCATCGAGGATCTGACCGTCGTGCGGGCGGACGGCTGCGAGGTCCTCACGGGCCTGCCCAAGGAGCTGACGGTGATCGGCTGACAGGCCGTCGCCGTCGCGGCGTCCGTCGCGCCCGGCAGGTGGGCCGGAGCGCCCGGCGGCCGGCGCAGCCGCAGGGCGAGCCAGCCGGTCAGCGGCAGGCTCCAGGCGAGGAAGGCCAGCGACTGCAGATCGGGCGAGACGCGCCCGGGCAGCCACTGGAACCCTGCCCATACCAGGACGCTGACCGACAGGGCCAGGACTGGCGGCTGCGGGCCCTCGCGCCGCGACTCCCACACGATCAGCGCGAAGATCGGCCCGAGCATGTAGTAGGCCGTGTCCCAGGTATCGAGCAGGCAGCGCGCGAGCAGCGTCAGGGCCAGCGCGATCATCGCCTGCTCGGCTGCCAGCCGCGAGCGCCGTGAGCGAGACCACAGGGCCAGCGCGAACGCTCCACCGAGGACCAGGACCAACGGGTGGCTGACCGTTCCGACCCACGCCGGGCCGATCCGGTAGCCCGGCTTGGCCGCGCCGAACAGGCCGTGGACCAGCGATCCGTGATGCCCGAGGAACCACCAGACCTGCCATGGCTGGAAGACGGAGGACGGCGGCGTCGCGGCGTTGTGGACCCCGGCGACGAAGCCGCTGGAGGCGCTCATCAACAGCGGCGCCTGGACGAGCACGGCGGCGCCGATCGCGGCGGCCAGCCCGGCGAGACGACGGGCGGGGGGCAGGGCGAGCAGGACCGGAGCGGCGGCGAGGATCGCCCACTGCTTGTTGGCGATCGCCAGCCCCAGCAGCAGCCCGGTCGCCAGCGCCCGGCGGCGTCCCACCTCGGGGGCGCAGGCCAGCAGCATCGCCGCGGCGCACATGCATGCGCCCAGCAGCTCCTCGGAATGCCCCACTTCCAGGGCCAGCAGCGTCACGGGGTTGGCCACGCAGAGGCCCAGGATGATCGCTCGAGCCAGGCGGGGCCTTCCCTGCGCGCGCATCCGGGCGAGGAGCCATACCCCGAGCCCCGCGGCGGCCAGCAGGCCGGGCAATGCGACCATCCGGTACAGCGCGAGCGGCCCACCGTGCCAGAGCCCGGGAAGCAGCGCGAACGGGGCCCGCTCGATCAGCGATCCGCCGTACACCGGGGCCAGCGCCACGAAGTCGTGCAGCCGCCCCTGGACCAGCGCTTCGAAGGCGGGACGAGCCTCGACGTCGTAGTCGTTCCAGGCGAACCCGTACAGCGACAGCCAGGCAGTGACCGCGCAGCCCGCCGTCGCCAGCAACGCGCACAGGGCGTTCTCGCGGAGAACTCGCCGCATGGACTCGCATCGGCCGCCCCGACGCTCGACTTGAGGCGCGGCCAGCGGATATGGTCGTCCCGCAGAGGAAGTCCCCGAGGGCTGGGAAGCGCGGTCCAGGCCCGGTCCGGATCAAGCCGAGCACGAGGAGGCCCGCCACGATGCCGTCGCTGCTAGACATGACCAGCCAGGGCGACGTCGGCACGATCGCCGACGAGTCCAAGCTCGCCACGGTCACGCTGATGGACCCGCAGCAGCTCTACGAGCTGTGGGAGCGCCAGAACTGGTCCTCGCACACGATCGACCTCGAGCGCGATCGCAAGGACTGGGAGTCGATGGACCCCGAGCTGCGCCGGCAGCTGTCCTGGAACCTGTCTTCGTTCTTCATCGGCGAGGAGCGCGTGACGACGCAGTTCTCCGGCCTGGTGATGGCATACGAGAGCCAGAGCGAAGAGGCCTTCCTGACGACGCAGCAGGTCGACGAGGCGCGCCACGCGCAGCACTTCAACCGCTTCTACGAGCAGGTGCTGGGAATCGACGGGACCTTCGAGGACCGGCTCGCCCAGGCCCGGCGGGACCTCAACCCGGCCTTCATCGAGATGTTCGACGGGGTGCTGGTCGACTGGGGCGCCCGACTCGTCGCGAACCCGGCCGACATCGAGGCCAAGGTCGACTTCGTGACTCTCTACCACATGATCATCGAGGGCACCCTGGCGCTCACCGGGCAGTGGTTCCTGACCGACCACATGGAACGCAAGGGGATCCTCCCCGGATGGGTCGAGGGCTTCAAGCTGATCTCCCAGGACGAGCACCGCCATGTCGCATACGGCACCTGGTTCCTGCGCGAGAAGGCCCTCGACGAGGCCCTGCGCCGGCGGATCGCCACGCGCCTCGCCGAGCTGATCCCGCTCGCCTCCGCCGTGCTGGTGCCGCCGGGGGCCGACCCGCAGGACTACGCGATCCTGGACTACACGATGGAGGAAACCAACACGTTCGCCTTCAACGCGCTGAGCAGGCGCCTGAAGGTGATCGGGATAGACATGGCGAGCCTCGCCGCGGCCGCCTGAGGGCGACGAGGCCCGCTCGCGTCGGAGACAGGGCTTGAAGACGGGCGTCTGCAGGCGGTCGGGCGGAGCATGAGCTCGCATCCCGGCATACAGCCCCTCGAGGTGCTGATCGGCGAGTGGGAGGTCGAGGCCGCCTTCCCCGGCGCCCGTCCGCCGGCGGGCGGGCTCGCCGCTCGACTTCTCCCAGCGCTTCATCGGCACCTTCAGCCAGGATCGCCGCGAGATCGACGGCCGCTGGGAAACTCGCAGCGCCGGCTCGGAGTGGCGACTCGACTTCGGGCTCCTCTACAGGCGCCTGGAGCCTGCGCAGTGAGCCGCGGGTCGTTCGACCGCTCCCGGGACGGCTTGGCCGATCCTCCTATGATGCTCGGCCGGGCCCTGCTTCGAGCGTCGGCCGACTCGCCGCCGGCGTCGTCTGGGTCCTGAGAAGATCAACCACAGCGCATTTGGCCCCAGAAGGACTGATCAACCCTGATCTCGACCAACCAGTTCAAAAACGGAAACCACATCGAGGTCGAGGGCACGATCTACAAGATCGTGGAGTTCCAGCACGTCAAGCCGGGCAAGGGTGGCGCCTTCGTGCGCACCAAGCTGCGCCGCGCCTCGGACGGCAACGTCATCGATCGCACCTTCAGGGCCGGGGAGAAGTTCCGCGACGTCAGGACGGAGGCGCGCAAGATGCAGTTCCTCTACGCCGACGGCACGGACGCGCACTTCATGGACAGCGAGTCCTTCGAGCAGATCGCGGTCGGCGAGAGCACGCTGCGGGAGCCGCTGCGCTGGTTGAAGCCGAGCAGCGAGGTGGACGTGCTGTTCATCGACGGAGAGCCCTCCGACGTGCAGCTGCCCAGCGCGGTCGAGCTCGAGGTCACACAGGCCGACCCCGGGCTGCGCGGCGACTCGGTCTCGGGCGGGGGCACCAAGCCGGCGACGCTCGAGACCGGCGCGGTGATCCAGGTGCCCCTGTTCGTCGAGCCGGGGCAGATGATCAGAGTCGACACCCGCTCGGGCGAGTACGTCGCCCGAGCCTGATGCGCCGTTCCGATCAGCGGCGCGCGGCCGTCGTGGCGCTCTACCAGCACGACCTCACCGGGCGTCCCCTGGCCGAGACGCTGGGCCCCAACGCCTCGCTGTTCGCTCGCGCGCTGGCGCACGCGGCGGCGGACCGCGCCGACGAGCTCGACGAGGTCATCGACCGCCACGCCCACGGCTGGTCGGTGCAGCGCATCCAGCCGCTGGAGCGCAGCATCATGCGGGTCGCGCTGATCGAGATGCTCCACCCCGACGCGGCGCCCGCCGATCAGCCGATCCCGCCGGAGGGCGCGATCGAGGAGGCGGTCGAGAGCGCCAAGACGTTCTGCGGCGCCGACGCGCCCGGCTTCGTCAACGGCGTGCTCGCAGCAGTCCTGCGCGAGGTGCGCGAGAATGCGCGCATCCAATGAGCAGCGTCGATCGCCTTGACGACCTGATCGCGCGCCTGGGGCGCGCGGCCGAGCAGCTCCGCTCGGGCGAGCTCTCGCCCGACGCCGCCGCGACGCTGGTCGAGGACTGTGCCGCCCTGGCGACGCAGGCCGCAGCCGAGCTCGAGCAGCTGACGCGGGCCGAGATCCCCGCGCCGGCACCCGGCCAGGACAGCCTCCTCTAGGCCAGGCCGAGCCGGCCCGTGAGCGCCAGCTACCCGGACCACCTCCGCGAAGAGGTCGAGCGCTACCTGGAGGCGATGAGCTTCTCGGAAGAGGCGCTCACCGCAGGGCTGGAAGAGGCGATGCGCTACTCGCTGCTGGCAGGCGGGAAGCGGATCCGCCCGGTCCTGTCGCTCGCCACGGCGCGTGCGCTGGGCCTGGAGCAGGAGCATGTGCTGCCGCTGGCCGGGGCGATCGAGCTGATCCACACCTACTCCCTGATCCACGACGACCTGCCCGCGATGGATGACGACGAGCTGCGCCGCGGCCAGCCCACCTGCCACGTGAAGTTCGGCGAGGGCGTCGCGATCCTGGCCGGCGACGGCCTCTACGCCGAGGCCTTCCGGCACCTGCTGACCCGTCAGCGCTCCGATCCGGCCCGGGTGCTGGCGGCCGCCGCCGAGCTGGCCGCCGCGACCGGCGTCAATGGCATGGTCGGCGGCCAGTACGCCGATATAAGCGAGCGGACGCCCGACGGGCCGGCAGCGCTGAGGCGCCTGCACGAGCTGAAGACAGGACGTCTGATCGGCGCTTCGGTGCTCTGCGTACTACTGTTGACGGGGACCGCCGACGGCCCTGAGGCCGCACCGTTCCGTCGCTTCGCCGCGGAGCTAGGGGTGCTGTTCCAGATCGTCGACGACATTCTCGACGTGACCGGCACCGACGATGCACTGGGAAAGCCACGAGGAAGCGATGAGCGCCACGGAAAGCGAACCTACGTGAGCGAGTTCGGAATCGACCGCGCCACCGAGCTGGCCGCAGAGTCCCACCGAACAGCTCGCACCGCCCTGGCCGAGCTGGCCGACCGCGAAGCCGTCCAACCCGACGCGACGGCCGAGCTGGAGGACATCGCCGACTTCATCTACACCCGTACCTCATGAGCCTGCTCGAGAAGATCAACGGCCCGGAGGACCTGCACGACCTCTCCGACCAGGAGCTCGCCCAGCTGGCCCAGGAGGTGCGCGAGCACATCATCGAGACAGTCGGTGAGATCGGCGGCCATTTCGGGGCCAACCTGGGTACCTGCGAGCTCGCCGTGGCGCTGCACTCGGTGCTGGACTCGCCGCGCGACAAGATCCTCTGGGACGTCGGCCACCAGGCCTACCCGCACAAGGTCCTGACAGGCCGGCGGGAGCAGCTCGCCACGATCCGCCAGTACGGCGGGCTGGCGCCCTTCTGCTCGATCGCCGAGTCCCCGCATGACATCATGGGCGCCGGCCACGCTTCGACCTCGATCGGTTACGCCGTCGGCATCAAGGAGGGCATGCGCCAGAGCGGCGGCGGCGAGGAGGCCAACGTCGTGGCCGTCATCGGCGACGGGGCGATGACGGGCGGTGTCGCCTTCGAGGCGATCGGACAGGCCGGCGGCCTGGGCACGCCGATCGTGGTGGTCCTCAACGACAACGGCATGTCGATCGCGCCCAACGTCGGCTCGCTCTCCAGATACTTCAACCGCGTCCGCCTCAACCCCAAGCTCTGGCACGCCCGTTCCGACATCGAGGGGGGGCTGACGCGGCTGCCGATCGGCATCGGCTCGGCCTTCGAGCGTCTCGGCCCGCACCTGAAGGAGTCGATCAAGGCCTTCTGGGCGCCCGGTCTGTGGTGGGAGGAGCTGGACTGGGCCTACATGGGCGTCGTGGACGGCCATGACGTGAAGGCGCTGCGGGCGGCTCTGCGCGAGGCGCTGGCAGCCGAACGGCCCGTCGTCGTGCACATCGCGACGGTCAAGGGCAAGGGCTTCGCCCCGGCCGAGGACGGTGGCCTGGAGGGCATGGAGAAGTGGCACGCCGCGAAGCCCAAGTCGATCCTCAACGGCTCGCCGACGCGGCCCGTCGTTCTCTCGGACTCCGACGAGCGGGCTCCCGAGCCGCCCCCGCAGTACACGCAGGTGTTCGGCGAGGCGCTGGTACGGGAATGCGGCCGCGATGCCCGCGTCGTCGGCATCACCGCCGCGATGAACTCGGGCACGGGCCTGAGCATCCTGCAGAAGGCGATGCCCGAGCGCTACTTCGACGTCGGCATCGCCGAGCAGCAGGCGATCCTGTTCGCGGCCGGCCTGGCGCTCGAGGGCATCAAGCCGGTCGCCGCGATCTACTCGACCTTCCTGCAGCGCGCCTACGACCAGATCGTCCACGACGTCTGTCTGCAGCGGCTGAACGTCGTCTTCGCGATGGACCGCGCCGGGCTGGTCGGCGACGACGGCCCGACCCACCACGGCGCCTTCGACATCGCCTACATGCGCTGTCTCCCCAACATCGTGCTGATGGCCCCCCGGGACGAGGCGATGCTGACCCGCATGCTGCGGACGGCGCTCGAGTACGACGGGCCGATCGCGCTGCGCTACCCCCGGGGCGAGGGCACCGGGGTCGAGCTGCCGGCCGAGCCCGAGCCGATCGAGATCGGCACGGGTGAGATCCTGATCGAGGCGGACCTCGATGCCGCCGACGCCGGGCGCCGCGTGGCCCTGATCGGCTACGGATCGGGTGTGGGCAAGGCGCTCGAGGCCGCCGAGCAGCTGCGCGGGCAGGGGGTCGCGGTGACGGTCGCCGACGCTCGCTTTGCAAAGCCGATCGATGCCGGCCTGATGGCCCAGCTGGCCGCCGAGCACGACCTGCTCGTGACCGTCGAGGAGGGCGCCCTGGCGGGGGGCTTCGGCTCCGCGGTGTGGGAGACCCTCAACGAGACCGGGACCCCGATCCCGAGGATCATGCGCGTCGGCCTGCCCGACCGCTTCATCACGCACGGCAAGCCGGCCCTGCTGCACAAGGAGGTCGGCTTCACCGGGCCCCAGATCGCCGAGCGTGTCGCCTCGGCGGTCGGAGTCAGCCCGGGCGACCGGTCCAGCTCGGCGATCATCGGCGCCTGACCGGCCCCGACGGCGTCCTCTGCACCACGGCGCCGAGCTGCTCAAAAGAAACGGCCCGCCGGGGAAGCGGGCCGTCTCTTGAGGTGAAACGACCCACTGGGGAGAGCGGGCCGTCTCGGGGAGGAGGGATTCAGGAGAGATGCTGCGAACAGCGCTGCACTCTCGATCACGTCCAATACTGAACACCTGTGAGCGATCTCTGTGTGACATCGCTCACATATGGGTCATGGCTGTATAAGCGAACCGCCGTGCGCGCCGGACTGGGGGCGCCCCTCATGAAAGGCCGCAGCGTCCCCTAAGGCGTCGATCATCGCGTCAAGCCCGCTGTTGCCGTCGACGGTGCCGGGCGGCGGGAAGTCGATGCTTTCTCCGAATGCGGGCCAGATCGGTCGGAGGGCGGCCTCAGCGGGAGTTCCGGGCTTGATCCGGGCGCTGGGCCGATCCTCATGAGTATGGCCAAAGGCCAGGAAT